>NZ_JBHSPA010000112.1:0-185153 GCF_042656245.1 Nonomuraea insulae | reverse complement strand
CGTCGCGGCCGCCGCCCGCGACCAGCGACGCCAGCGCCCGCTCGGCCTGTCGCCGGGCCGGGCCCGGCGTGCCCAGAGCCGGGGGGATCAGCGCCCTGGCAGCCGCCTCGGGGTGGCGGTCCAGCCACGCCAGCGCGGTGGCGCGCACCGACTTCAGCCGGGACAACCACTCGGCCATCAGCACCGCGACCTCCGGTCCCGCGAACGGGAGCAGCGCCGGAGCGATGGCGCCGGGGTTGCGCCGGGCGCAGTCCAGCGCCAGGGGCAGCGCTGCCACCTCGAACCTGGCGACCACCTTCGGCAACCACTCCGAGGCTCCCCAATGGTCAGCCGGGCGCCATTTACCGATCAGCGGTCGGGCCAGTTCCTCCGGCCCGGAGACGAACAGGACGGCCTCGTCGTACCAGTCGCCGTGCCGGCCACCGGCGATCTGGCCGGCGATCTTCCGCCAGTTCTGGTGCCGGGCCCGATCCCACGAGTCGTAGCCCGGCCGGGCGGAACGCCCGTTGTCCCGCTCGCCAGGACCCCACACCACGGCCGGCTCATCGGCGCACACCAGGTCACTCACCACGACCGGCTCGCGGGGCTTGCGCGGGCGGGTCCACGGCGGGCTGACCAGCACCTCGGGCAATGACTCCGGCGGAGCGGCAGGGACGGTCTCAGCGGTCGCGATCTTGTTGATCCGCTCGGCGGCGGCATCGTCGGCACTCGCGAGCACCTCGGCCACCAGGCCGGGATGGGCGAGCACGTGGGCGCGCAGCAGCAGGTCTGCGACCTTGCCGCCGGAGGCGGCCAGCAGCCGCATCGCCCGGCGCGGGAAGCGGGCCGCCGCGCGCAGGAAGGCCGGCTGCGTGTACTTCTGCTCGATCCGGTCGAGGAGCGCCCACATCGCCGCGTCGGTCGGCAGTTCGGCGAGCAGGCCCAGCAGCCGCTGGTGGCTTTCCGCGTGGTAGAACCCGTCGAACCAGCCGGCCAGCACCGGCACGGCCTCCGCACCCATGCCGTCGACGAGCGTGGCGGGCAGTGCGAGGGAATGGGTGATGGAGTAGGCCTCCATGTGGCGCGCGATGAGCGCCGCCTGCTCCGGGGTGCTGATCGCGGCGACCAGGCCGAAGGCGAGCTGCGGATTGACATGGCTCACTTCGGCGCAGTCGGCCGTAACCCAGTCGGCCTCCGTCGGCGCCAGGTAGGAGGCCACCACCCGATGGTGGAGCCCGCCCGCACGGCTCACCGCCAGCGCCGCGACGACCTCGGCATACTCGGCATCCGGCGCGGTCGCGAGGACGGCACGGACCCGCGTGACGGGCTCCATCTGGTTCCACCCGAACCAATGTCTGGGGGATTGCCCGGAAGCCAGCCGCCGGACCGGCCGTGTCTGCTCGTCGGCATCGAAATCCAGCGAGGCCAGCTCGGCCATGGCCACCGCCGCGAACGCCAGGCCGCGTTCGACCATCCAGCCTTCGGCGAACAGGGGCAGCCACTTCCGATCGTCCCATGACAGGTACGCGGCCACCACCTCGGCGACCACCGCGGCGCCCAGCGGCGTGGCGGTGGGCTCCCCGGCCAGGTAGGAAGCGCCCGCGGAGGCGAGCTCCGGGTCCTGACACCTCGCCAGCGACTCGACGATCCGCTTCCGATGCTCCTCCAGCCTCGCGGCGAGCTCCTTGGGCGCGGCCGCGGCCGGCCGCCGCACGGTGACCTTCGCTCCACCCCGCCGCGGATGAAGAACGCGCAGCCACGCGGCCGGCATCGTCAGCCGGTCCTCATCCGCGGCGCTGTCGATCGCCGCCGGGGAGTGCACCGCCTCGTCTTCCGTGTAGCCCTTGCGTAACTTCTCCGCCACCAGCTTGCCGGCCGCCTCCGCGGCGGCGGCGGCGGAGCCGAACGACTTGACCTGTTCCCGGCCGGCCGCGCCAAGCCGCCCATGCCTGATGTTCAGCTCCGCACCGTCCTGACGCACTTCCCAGAACTTCTCCGAACCGCCGCCGACATAGGTCAGCATCCGACCTGCGCTCATGCCAGAACCTCCACGCTGTATTCGATGAGGAACTCGTCGTCCAGGCGACGGAATGACCGCGACACCCTCTTGATCGCCAGCGCCGAGTATTGCGCGCCGGACCGACAAACTCGCGCTCACGGAATCACGCCTCCACGGTTCGTGAACCTGATCGGCTTCCCGCCCGACTGTGCGGGTGATGGGACGGCGAGAAGGAGGAAGCGTGAACGGGTGGACCGGTTGTCCGGGGGGCAGCGCACCCTGGTCGCGCTCGCCCTGGCCGTCGGCAAGCGCGCCGGCCTGGTGGTGCTGGACCGGCACCCACAAGCTCGCCTGGACCCAGAGCCTGCCCCGGGGCCGCTGGCTCGCCGTCACCCTGTATCGCCTGCCTGGCCATACGGCGCCGGGCCTGACCCGAAAGGGACCTGATGGCACACAACCCGAAGCTCATCCGCCGCCGATTCGGCAGAAGGACCCTGGTCGTGGTGGTCCTGCTCGTCGTCGCGACACTCGCCACCGGCATGGTCCTGCTGCTGGCCTGAGGACAGCTGTCAGAGGATGCCGACGGCGCGGCCGTCGGGCTCGGCCGGGTCGATGTGCCAGCTCATGATGCGTTCGGGATGGATGCGGATGATGTCGGGACCGGTGAAGCCCGGTGAGCCGGGCGGGTCGTCCACGGTGAGGGTCTCCGCGAGGCCGCGGATCTCCACGCCTCGCCCCATGCCCGGCTTGATCGCTTCCGGCCCGCCCGGCGTCATGTCGTCGACGACGAAGCTCACCCGCGCTCGGCATCGTTGAAATTCGTCATCCTGCGCCTTCTTCTGTGTGGTCTCTGTTCGGGGGCTACATCTCGTCGAAGATCCCGGCCACCTTGCCCAGGACCCGGGCCGTGGCCCGCAGGTCCTCGGGCGGGACGTCGGACATCGCTTGCTGCCAGCGATTCCTCCAGCGTCGGCGGGCCTCGGCCACGACCTGGCGGCCCTGATCGGTAAGCGTGATCTGGGTGGCGCGCCGGTCGGTGCTGCTGCGCTCGCGCCTGATCACGCCCCGATGCTCGAGTACGTCGAGCATGCCGGTCATGGTCGCCGGGGTGACGTCGGCGAAGTCGGCCAGTTGCCGCGCTGTGGCCTGCCCGACGTCGGCCAGGCCGTCCAGGGCCCGCAGCTGGGTTCCTGACAGGTCGCCGGCGCTCTGCTCCCGGCCGCGTTTGCGCCGGAACGCGGTGAAGAGCTCGTCGACCGCCTGCTCCACCCGCTCAACCTCTGTGCCCATGCTTCGCACCCTAACAGTATGGAAGCATAATATATGGAACCTAATCATCTGCCGGCGAGATCGTGCGATGCGTCACCGTATCCCCGTTTCGTCGCCGCGTACGGCCTCGACCAGGGCTGCTTTATTTACTTGGAGCGATTTGATGACTACATGGAGCATGCATACCATGGCCGCGGGCCTCTGCCCGAACCTGACAGGAGGCATGACATGTGCGAGGACGCCGCGTTCCATCTGGCCCGCCTGCAGGCCCGCTTCTCCCTCCTGGATGCCGCCAAGACCGGCCATCTGCGACCCGAGGACTTCGACCGGCTGGCCGAACGGGTGTCCAACGCCCTCGGGGTGGAGCACGACTCGGACAAGGCCCGTGCTCTGGTCGACGGCTGCCGTACGTACTGGAAGGGACTCGCCGACACCTCCGGCAGCGAGCAGGACAGCGTCGTCACCTTCGAGCAGTTCGCGGCGGCCGCCCCGGATGCCGACCATTTCGACGTCTACGGCCAGCCCTATGCCAACGCCTTGGCCGCCCTGGCGGACCGTGACGACGACGGGTTCATCGAGCCCGCCGACTTCCTCGCCTGCCTGACGGCGATCGGCTTCGGCCTGCCACAGGTCAAGCAGCTCTTCGCCAGATTGTCCCGCAACGGCCGGATCGCCACCGGCGACTGGCAAACAGCGATCAAGGACTACTACGTCAACGCCTCCGCCGACACCCCCGGGCAACTCCTGACACCGCGAACCATCTGAGCCTGGACCTCACAGGCCAGAAAGATCATTACCGCCACCGAAGCCACCGCGGCCATGCGTGAACCCGCTGTCTCACGAGTCCCGCCGCAGCGAGGACAGGCCCCACAGTTCGGCGATGCGGCCGTCGCGCACCCGGAAGATCTCCAGCATGGTGGGTGGCTCCCCGCCGGCGACACCGCGCACGCTGGTGCGGACAGCGGCCGTGTCCCCCTCGACGATCATGTCCTCGACGACGACCTGGACATCGGGGAAGGCCTCATGGAACCGTCGCCAGGACCGGGTGACGCTTTCCGGCCCGGTGGTCCCCATGGGGTGGCTGTAGAAGTCGGCGGTGAAGATCTCCTCCGCGGCGGCGTGGTCGCGGGCGTTGAACGCCGCGTACATGCGCCGGGCGGCCGCCCGTACGTCGTCCGTCATCGACTCTCCTGATCGGTCACGTTCGCGCGGACGCGCCGGAGGACGCGCAGCACGATCTCCTGCTCTTGTGCGGTGACGCCGCCGAGCAGCCGCTCCTGGTACGCCTGGTGCGATCGCTCCAGGTCCGCCGCCACCCGCTCACCCGCAGGGGTCAGCGCGGCCAGGGTGTAGCGGTTGTCCGCCGGGTCGAGGCGACGGCCGACCAGCCCTTCGGCCTCGAACTCCTTGACCAGCCGGGTGACGCTCGCACCGTCGATGCCCAGCGTCCGGCGCAGGTCGCTGTGGCTGGTCTCACCGTCGCGCCACAGCCGGACGAGCACTTGCACTCGATGCGGGCTCATGCCCACATGCCGGGCGAACGCCTGCCGCAACTCGGCGCAGGCACCGCCGAGCTCACGGAAGAACGTGTCCTCAGCCGTCTCTTCACGCACCATCTCTTTATAGCGTCAACTCTTGACGACGTCAAGAGAAGGCCGGGACAGGCTCAGGAGGGCTGGTGGGCGCGGATGATCAGGTCGGTGGTCTGGCGAGCGATCTCGTGTTCGCCTGGCGGCTGCTGCCCGCCGACCAGCGCCGCGACCACGACACCCGCGTCGACCTGACCGGCCTGACCCTGCTCACGCTCGGACTGGCCACACCCTCACCGGCATGGCTCTCGCCGCCGTGGGCCTGTTGCCGTACGCCTTCGTTGATCGGGACATCAACCAAGCCCTGCTCATCGGAGCGCTGTTCATCACCGGCCTCGGGCAGGGCGCGGTGACCCTGCCCGCGTTCAGCGCCACCTACCGTGGCCTGACCCGCGCGCAGATGACCCCCGCCACCAGCGCCAACCGCATCCTGCAACAACTCGGGGGCGTGTTCGGCACCGTCGCCCTCGCCCTCGTCCTCAACGCGGCCACCGCCGGCCATTCACCGGCCACCGCGTTCGCCCATACGTTCATGTGGCCCTCGCGGCCACGGCCATACCCGCCCTCGCGCTACCTCCCCGTCCCGCGTACTCCAGGTAATCGCCATCAGCAGTCGTGACCCCGGCCGCTGCCGACCCGGCTCCCGGGAGGCCGTCGGCCGGGGCGCGGGGCGCGGCTCACCTCGAACGGTCACGGCCGGGCGTAAGGGTTGTTAACGTCATGACCATGGACCACGATATGAAACCCCCCGCCGGGGTCAATCCGAATATTCCAAGTATCGCTCGCGTCTATGACTATTGGCTGGGCGGCAAGGACAACTTCGCGGCCGACCGGGAGATGGGCGACCGGGTCAAGGCTGTTGTGCCCGAAATGCCGGTAATGGCGTATCACAACCGGTTGTTCCTTCGCCGGGCGGTGCAGTACCTGGCCGGTGAAGCAGGCGTTGGGCGGTTCCTGGACTTGGGAGCGGGGCTGCCGACGATGGAGAACATCCACGAGGTGGCGCAGAAGGCGCATCCGGAGGCCCAGGTCGTCTACGTCGACAACGACCCGGTCGCGCTGACGCACGCGCGGGCGCTGCTGGCCACGACCGGCAACACCCACGTGGTGGACGGCGACATGTACCAGCCGGAGCAGATTCTGGCGGAGGCGGAATCCCTGATGGGCCTTGATCAGCCCATCGCGGTGATGATGCTGGCGATGCTGCACTTCCTGCCGGACGAGGACGCCTACCGGGTCGTCCGCACGGTCATGGACGCGATGCCGCCGGGGTCGTATCTGGTCATCAGTCACATCGGCGACAGCCCGCAACTGCGGAAGGCGGCGAGCTTCTACAGCGCCTCCGGGACCGGGGCGGTGCTTCGCTCACCCGAGCAGATCGCCAAGTTCCTGGACGGGCTGGAACTGGTGCCCCCGGGAGTGGTGCCGTTGCCGGAGTGGCGTCCGGACGAGTCGGTTCCCGCACTGGATCGTATGACGGGGATGGCGGCGATCTGCGGGGTGGGGCGAAAGCTCTGACGCGCCATGCCGGGTCTGCCGGCTCGGCTGCGCGGCGCGCGACCGCCGCGTCGTCACCGGCAACCCGCCCGGCCGGCAACTCCAGGCCCGGCCGGCCCGCCTGGCCATCACAGTGAGTCCAGGCCGCGCATGGCGATGTCCACGGCCCGCCGGGTGGACGCCAGATGTTCCTGCTCCGCCTCCCCGTACCTCTCGAGACCGGCCAGCCCGGCCGCCCGCACCGCGCCCATCAACGCGCCGGTCGCCGCCGCGGCGCTGATGGCGTCCAGTCTGTCGGGAAAGGCCTTGTGCAGCGCGTCGGCGATCCGGCGTTGCATGCCGAGCATCATGTGCAGGGCCTTGGCCCGCACGGCCGGCACGGTCGCGAGCACCCTCTTGTAGACCTCCGCCATCTCGGGCTCCCCGCTCCACGGCCATTGGACGAGGTAGTGGGCGATCGCCCGGTCATGGGTCGCTCGCAGCACCTGCGGCCCGTGGGTCGCCGGAGCTTTCGCCCCCACAACCTCGTGAACCGAACTTGACGATCTCCTTGCCTGCGCGTGGGTGTGCCACCACTTAGCCTGGAAGTGGAGGCAAGCGTCATGGTCACCGTCATCGTGCTGGGGTTCATCGCCATCGTCGCGGTCTTGCTGGCGGTCAGCGGCATCAGGGTCGTCAACCAGGTCGAGCGCGGCGTGGTCTTCCGCTTCGGCAAAGTCCAGCGGGAGATCCGCCGGCCAGGAATCACCCTCCTCATCCCGGCTGTGGACCGGATGAAGAAGGTGAACATACAGATCGTCACGATGCCGGTGCCCGCGCAGGAAGGCATCACCCGTGACAACGTCTCCGTCCAGGTCGACGCCGTCGCCTACTTCCGGGTCGAGGAGCCGTTGCGGGCAGCCATCGCGGTGCAGAACTACCTGTTCGCGATCGAGCAGGTGGCGCAGACCTCACTGCGCTCGATCATCGGCAAGAGCGATCTGGACGACCTGCTGTCCAACCGCGAGGAGCTGAACAGGGGCCTGGCGCTGATGATCGACAGCCCGGCGCTCGATTGGGGCATCCACATCGACCGCGTGGAGATCAAGGACGTCCATCTTCCCGAGGGCATGAAACGCTCCGTCGCCCGCCAGGCCGAGGCCGAGCGAGAGCGCAGGGCCCGGGTGATCACCGCGGAGGGAGAGTTCCAGGCCGCGCGCAAGCTCGCCGACGCCTCGGCCATCATGACCGAGAACCCGGGCGCGCTTCAGTTGCGTCTGTTGCAGACCGTGGTGGAAGTGGCGGCCGAGAAGACCTCCACCCTCGTCATGCCGGTGCCCGTCGAGCTGCTGCGCTTCTTCGAGCGCTCCGCGCAGGCCACACCGGCCGCGCAGACCGTCGAGCAGGACACCGCTTCTGCGCGGCGGCAGGCCGAAGAGCAGCCGGCCGTGGCCGACTCCGCCACGCCTGAACTGGCCGCGCCAGAGCCCTCCTTCGCCCCTTCCGCCGCGGAATCGGACGCGGATTCGGACAAAGAGAGCAGAGCTTTGCACCGCAGTGGACGATGACGTCATGGGCAAGCCGGGTGATCAGGCCTCATTCGTTTCCGGCGTCGGTTGCCGGACTTCCGGCCGGGGCTGACGGATCGGGGTGAGCGTCCCGAGGAGGCCGATCAGTGCCATGCCGATCCCGGCCGTCAGCATCGTCCACGGCACGCCGTACTGGGAAACGGCCAGCGTGAGCAGCGCGGCGCCCAGTGGGCCGAGTGCGTAGTGAATGGTCCAGAACGCGGAGGTGACGCGGCCCAGCAGGTGGTTCGGGGTGACTTCCTGGCGCAGCGACTGCGAGCAGATCCCGGCTACCGCCCCGCCCAGCAGGAACCCCACCATGATCGCGGCGATCCCGATCGCCCCTGGGCGAAGGCCGACGCAGGCGACGGTCGCCCCCGACAGGGCGACCGCGGTGATCCAGGTGGTGCCGAAGCCAAGCAGTTTGCGCACGCGGGCCACCACCGCCGCCCCGCCGATCGACCCGGCCGCCGCGCACGCGAGTACCAGCCCGACCGCGTCGTCGTTCTGGGCGAGGTCGTGCTTGAGGTAGTAGATGACGATGTCGTCGAGCCCGGTGGTGAGAAAGATGTAGAAGGTCAGCAGGATCGTCAGCGAGCGCAGCACCGGGTGACCCCAGAGGAACCTGGCCCCTTCGAGCATGGAGCCCCGCGCGACGGCATCGGTGCTCGCGCGCAGCCGGACGAACAGCAGGCCGATCGCGGAAACCCCGAAGGTGGCGGCGTCGATGCCCAGCGCGACGGCCGGGCCGAACGCCTGCGAGATCAACCCCGCGAACGCGGGACCGCCGACGCCGGCGGTCGCATAGACCGCGTAGAGGCGGCCGTTGGCCTGGGTGAGCTGTTCCCTGTCGACCAGACTCGGCACGACGGTGACGTACGTGACCTGGAAGACCATGCCGATGGCGGCCGCCGTCGGCACGATCACGTAGAGCAGCCAGATCTGCGGTGAGAAGCTCCAGACGATCGGTACGAGCGCGTAGAGGGCTCCTCGGAGGATGTCACAGGTGATCAGCAGTTTCTTCCTGTCCAGACGGTCGGCGATGAGCCCGGCGAAGAAGCCTGTCAGCAACGAGGCCGCCCCCGACAAGCCGGTCAGTACGCCCATCTGCACGACCGAACCCGTCTCGCGCAACAGGAGCAACGGGATGGCTATCAGCGAAAAGGAGTCGCCTCCGACCGACAACGCCTGGATCACGAGGAAGATGTTGAAGTTCCTGTTGCGCCACAACGACACGCGTTCGCCCCCAAGGCCGCCGACGTTCAAGGTCATTTTCCAGGAGTCCTGGTGCGAAAGGCCCGGTCGGCGGGGGACTTCCAGCTCGCCGCGACGCAGACCGTCCTCGCGATGCGGTCAGGCCGGAGCGGCGCCAGGGCCGTCATCAGCACGACGGCGGCTTTCTGGACTCGTACATGATCGCAGAATGGCCGAAGGCGTCTGCTTTCGGCATGTCTTGAGCCCCCGGGCGAGCGTGCGGCGCTGGACTTCGGCAGGATGCTGCGCGATGGAACGCCTGGGAGCCAAGTGATCGCCGCAGAGGAAACGCCGCTGCTGCCGGAGGTGCTGCGCGCCTACCCGTACCCGTGGGGCAACGCCTTCGTCTGGACCTCGCAGGAGGAGGATGAGGAGACCCTCGCCTACGCGCGGGCCGTGCTGGAAGCCTGCCTGCCGCCCGGGCCGCTCGCCGCGCCCGAGCCGCCGCAGGAGGTGACCGTCCGCGACTGCTCCGGCGAGGAGTACCCCGAGTGGACCGCGATCCGCGCCGTCCTGCGCGAGCGCATGCCCTACGCCCGGTACGTGACGGCCGAGCGCATGGCCGGCGCCGAGGCCGAGTGCGCCCGCCGGGGGCTCGGCACGGCCGGCTTCCAGGAGGTCTGGACCCGCCGCATCACCGCCTGGATCGCCGAGCAGACCCTTTACTGGTGCGGCCTCATGGTCGACGACGAGGCCGCCCTCACGCCCTGGCTCATGGACCTCGCCGAGCGCTACGTCGAGCGCGGCATGGCCGCCGCGAAAGCCGTGGGCGCGCTCGGCTGCACCAGGTCCGTGCCCGAGAGCCGGGCTGCCCTGGCCCGGCTCTCCGCGTACGAAGGTCTCCCGGAGGAGATCCGCGAGTCGATCGTCAGCCTGCGGCCAGGTCCATACGGAGGAACTCGGTGATGCGGAGCAACCTCGGCGGGCGGGCCACCTTGTCGGGCAGGGCCTGGAACGCCTCGTCCTCCCCCACGAGGCGTGGGGCGGCGAGCGCCACCTCCCTCCCGCCGACGCGGAGCCGCGCGCCGTCGGCCGCCAGGACGTTCCGCACCCAGTCCGAGCGCGATCCGTACACCAGGACGAACAGGTAGCCGCCGTCGACGGGATGCGCGTCGAGCGGCGTGCGGTACGTCGCGCCGGAGACGCGACCGACGTGGATCAGCACCGGCCACGTCCTGCCCGCGATCGCGCGAGGGTTGAACACCCTCTTGTTCACGTGCCCCCACCACTTCGGCATCGGCATCGGGATCTCCTTGTCTCGCCCTGGCAGGGCGCGTCGCAGGTCGGACAGATGCCACCCCGGGAAGACTTACACCAGTAAGGTGGCTTACGCCTGTAAGGCTGACTTACACTTGTAAGGCTGTCAACCCGCCCACACCCCGGAGCCGTCGTGTCACCACCACCGCAACCGCTCAGCAGAGGTCTCGTGCTGCAGGCCGCGATCCGGGTCGCGGATCGCGGCGGCGTCGAGGCGATCACGATGCGACGGGTGGCGCAGGAACTGGGCGTGGAGGCGATGTCGCTCTACCACCACGTGCCGAACAAGGACGCCATCCTCGACGGCGTGGTCGACATGGTGTTCGCGGCGATCAAGCTGCCCGGTGCCGGGTGCGACGACTGGCGCGAGGCGATCCGTGCGCGCGCCTCCTCCGCGCGTGCGGTCCTGTCGCAGCACAGCTGGGCTCTCGGGCTCATGGACTCCCGTCGCGACCCGGGGCCGGCGACGCTACGCCACCACGACGCCGTCCTCGGTGTCCTCCGGGAGGCGGGGTTCACGCTGCCGATGGCCGCGCACGCCGTCTCGCTCATCGACAGCTACATCGGCGGATTCGTCCTCCAGGAGGCGAACCTGCCGGTGACGACGCCGGACGACGTCGGGGAGGTGGCCGGCGGCATCCTCGATCACCTGCCGGCGGACGAGCTGCCGTACCTCAGGGAGATGATCGTCGACCATGCCCTGCGGCCGGGCTACGACCACACCAGCGAGTTCGGTTACGGCCTGGACCTGATTCTGGACGCGCTCGAAGCTCGCCGGCAGCACTGACCGCGCGCCTGTCCGTCGCTGGAACTGAGCAACCTGCAGTGGATTTATGTTGCCGGCGGCGGGCTTCACGCCGCTGTTCGGCCGCGTTGCCGACCTCTTCGGCCGGCGCAACCTCTTCCTGGCGGGCATCTTCGTCGGTTCGCGCTGGGCTCGGTGCTGGGCGGCGTCCTGACCGAGTTGCTGAGCTGGCGCTGGGCGTTCCTGATCAACCTGCCGGTCGTCGTGCTCATCCTCGCTCTCGGGCCGCGTCTCCTGAGCGACACCGGCGACCGGACCCGCGGCCGGCTCGATGTTCCCGGAGCGGTCACGGTCACCGGCGCTCTGCTGAGCCTGGTCTACGGCATCTCCGCGACCGAGCGGAACGGCTGGGGCGACCCCGCCGTCATCGGCTGCCTGATTCTGGCCGCGGTGCTGTTGGTGGCCTTCTGGTTCATCGAGCTGCGCAGCTCGACTCCACTCTGTCGCTCACGTGCCATTCCGCGCCCAGAAGGATAACGGCGATCGAGCCGCGACGGACCCCCCTAACAATGGGGATTGGCGGCGAGATTCGCTCACAACAATATGTGGATTGCGTCGTTCGACTTCCTCCAGTTCATTCAAAGGGGAAATGGCATGAAACTGGCGAACCGTGTATCCAACGCAAAGCTGGCGCTGCTCGTTGGCCGCACCGGCAAAGTCCAACCATGGGCCCGCGGCCCGTAAAAACCAGCAAGGTGGCGTTGATCAGGCGAGCACGGTTCCGGATCGGGAATACGATCGCCGCCCGATCCGGAACCGCCTGGTCCCATGACCGGAACGGGGATCGCCGTTCCTGAGTGGGTGCTCACGTGTTGATGACCGCGATGAGTTCGTCGCGTCCGCTCGTGCCGGTCTTGCGGAAGAGCGCCTTGAGGTGGTCACTGACCGTGTAGAGGGACAGGCCGAGCGCGCGGGCGATCTGCTTGGGCGCGGAACCGTCGTAGAGGTGCCGCATGATCTGGCGTTCGCGGGTGGTGACCCCGTACCAGTCGCAGAACGAGGGGATCAGCGACGTGCCGCTCGCGCGCTGGATCATGACCGCCACGTCGCCGTCGTCGCCGAGCGGCTGGGCCTCGATCGCGGTCCACCAGCCGCATCCCACCGAGGGGACGCACAGCCGCAGATGCCGCGGGTGCTCGCGCGCCGCGGCCGCCAGGGTCGCGAACGAGGCTTCGGCCAGCCATTCCGGCACCGCCAGCCGCGCCGTCATCGCCGTCAGCCACGACCGCGCATGGGGCGTCATCGTCCTGATCCGGCTGTCGGCCCCGACGACGAGCATGCCCGGCGGCGGCTCGTGCCCGGAGAACTCGACGGGCTGCGCCGTCACATAGTTGCGAAGCGCGGCGATCAACGAGGGCCCGACCCCCGCCAGCCGTCGCGCGTCAGCGTCGCCGAACGGCCGCCCGCCCGCCACCCGCATCAGGCAGAGCACGCCCCACACGCCACGCGCGTCCCGCAGCGCGAGGCACAGCTCCTCACCGGCCCCGTACTCCTCCAGCAGCCCGTCATGCGCGCCCGAGCGGAGCCGGCGGTCGACCAACGTCACCGGGACGTGCTGCCGCGCCAGGCGATCCAGCTCCCGCGTGGCCGCTCCCACGCGGTCCGGCCTCAGCAGCTCACGACCGAGGTCGGGCGCGTACCCGTGCCAGAACCCCAGCGCGGTGACACCCGCGCCCGACGACGGGTTGATCGCCCCGCAGCGCAGCGCGTCATGCGGCACCACCGGCGCGATCACCCGCGACAACTCCGCCGCCACCGCCTCCAGCCCGGCGCCGGGAATCAGCGCCGCACACAGATCCCGATACAACCGGCTACCTACCGTCACCATAGCCCCAGTGTGAGCCGGATCGGATCGCGCGGGCCAGCGGTTTTCCGAGCGCACCCGCCCCGGCCGACCGCCGGGTCCGGGATCCGCGCGGCGGTGTCGTACCCGGACGGGGCATACGCGGAGGAGGCCAGGCGGACGTACGGGTGGCCGTGTTTCGCGGATAACGTTCCGCGAACGTTCACCATGCGCTCAGTGATCAGGGCTACCGAAACAGGACTTGAGCAGGCAGAATCCAGCGAGCACAAATGTGAACAACAGGTTAACGAAAGTGAGACTGCGCGACGATGGAAGCTCGCACCAACAGGCAGCGGGGACCGACGGGCGAGCGCCGGTTGTCGCTGCTCTATCTGGCGCCCTCGCTGGTCATCTTCGCGATCTTCGTCTTCTACCCGCTGGGCAGGACGTTCTATCTGTCCACGATGGGGACCGACATCATCGGCCGGGCCAACAAGTTCGTCGGGCTGGACAACTTCGCGGACATGTTCAGCGACCCGGGCTTCTTCAAGGCGCTGGGGACGACCGCGTTGTTCGTCCTGTTCACCGTGGTCCCGGCGATCGCCGGCGCTCTCGTGGTCGTCCTGCTGCTGGAGTCGCGGATCAGCGGCCAGAGGATGTTCCGTACGATGTTCGCGCTGCCGTTCGCCTTTTCCGTGGCCACCGCGTCGGTGATCTTCGCCCTCATCTACAACCCGGCCGTGGGCATGGCCAACGGCATCCTCAGCTACCTCGGCGTCGACCGGATCGGCTGGCTCACCGAACCGGACCTGGCCCTGATCTCCATCTCGATCACCACGGTATGGATGACGCTCGGCTACAACGTCCTGGTGCTCTCCGCGGGGGTCGGCGCGATTCCCACCGAGGTGGTGGAGGCGGCCAGGCTCGACGGCGCCACGGGATGGCGGCTGCACAGCCGGATCACCGTTCCCATGCTGTCCCCGCAGCTGTTCTTCCTCATCGTGATCTCCACGATTCACGCGCTGCAGAGCTTCGGGCAGATCCACATCCTCACCAAGGGCGGACCCGACGGGGCCACGTCCACGCTGGTCTATTGGATCTACGAGAAGGCCTTCAGCTACGGCTCGTCGGACTTCGGCACGGCCAGCGCCGCGGCGATCGTGCTCCTGGTGGTCGTGCTGGCGTGTACCGGCATTCAGTTCGGCGTGCTGGAAAGAAGGGTCCACTACCGATGAGCACCTCCTCCTCGGCCGCGAGCAAGATCGTTGTCTATCTGGTGCTCATCGTGTGCGCGCTCCCGGTGGTCTTCCCGCTCTACTACGCGTTCGTGGGCGGCATCATGACGCCGAACGATCTGGCCAGCTATCCGCCGAAGCTCGCCCCGACGGCGATCGACCTCGGCAACTACTCTTCGGCGCTCGAGACGATCCCGCTGGCCAGGCAGTATCTCAACTCGGCGATCCAGACCGGCATCGTCACCATCTGCCAGCTCCTTTCGAGCGTCCTGGCCGCCTACGCGTTCGCGTTCCTGCGGATGTGGGCCAAGACGGCGATGTTCGCGCTGTTCATGGTGACGCTCATGGTGCCGTGGGAAGCGATCATCCTGCCGAACTATCTGCTGATCTCGGACCTGGGACTGACCAAGGGGCCGCTCACCTATCTCGGGCTCACGCTGCCCTTCCTCGCCCACGCCTTCGGCACGTTCCTGCTGCGGCAGTCGTTCCTGCAGTTCCCGCTCGAAGTGCGTGACGCGGCGGTGATGGACGGATGCGGCCATCTGCGGTTCCTGTGGCGAATCCTGCTCCCCCTGTCGAAACCGGCCATCGCCGCGGTCGGCGTCTACGTGTTCATGACCACGTGGAACCAGTACTTCTGGCCGTTGATCCTCGGCAACGACGACCAGTACAAGACCCTGCAGATCGGCGTCTCCATGCTGAACGACGCCGAGTCGTCCAGCCCCACGCTGATCCTGGCCGGGGTCACCCTCGCACTGCTTCCCACACTCGCGCTCGTGATCTTCGGGCAGCGCTTCATCATCCGCGGCCTCACCGCAGGCGCGGTGAAGTAATCGTGAACAAGAAACGGAGTTCCCAGATGGCTCTACCTCGATTTCGGCGTGCGCGCGGCGGGCTGGTCGTCACGGCCGCGCTCTCCCTCGCCCTGACGGGCTGCGGTGGCGATGCCGGCTCGGGTGAAGGTGGCGAGGCCGCCACGGCCCCCGGGGCGGACGCGATCACCGAACCGGTTGAGATCGAGTTCTGGCACTCGATGAAGGAGAAGAACGAACTCGCCATCAAGACCATGGTGGACGACTTCAAGAAGGTGAACAACAAGATCACCGTTAAGCCGGTCTTCAAGGGTGACTACGACCAGATGGTCGTCGCCTACAAGCAGGCCGTTCAGCAGGAGGCCACTCCCCCGCTGGTGCAGATCTACGACATCGGCTCACGCTTCATGTACGACTCCCAGCAGGTCGTCCCGATGTACAAGTTCATCGAGAAGGACAAGTTCGACCAGAACGCGAACATCGAGCCCAACATCGCCAGCTACTACACGATCAAGAACAAGCTCTGGTCGATGCCGTTCAACTCCTCGGCGCCACTGCTCTACATGAACGCGGACGCCGTGAAGAAGGCCGGGCTCGACCCGGACAAGCCTCCGGCCACGCTTGACGAGATCGGCGAGTGGGCGAAGAAGCTCACCATCAAGGAGGGCGGGACGGTCAAGCAGTTCGGCTTCAACGCCGCGCTGTACGGCTGGTTCGTCGAGCAACTGACCGCCCAGGACAACGCCGAGTACTGCGACAACGGCAACGGCAGGAATGGCCTGGCCACCAAGGTGAACTTCGGCACCGGCGCCGGGCCCAAGTTCGCCCAGTGGCTGGGCGACCTGGTGAAGCAGGGCTACGCCACCAACACCGGCCGGCCGACCGACCAGGCGCAGAACGCGTTCAAGACCGGGACGATCGCGCTGCACCTGGAGTCGACCTCCGCCCTCGGCGGATACACCGAGGCCGCGAAGGACAAGTTCGAGCTGCGGACCGCGCCGTTCCCCAAGCCGTCCGCCTCCTCCAGCGGTGGCACGATCATCGGCGGCGGCTCCCTGTGGATCAACGCGGCCGGGCACACGGACGCGGAGAAGCGGGCCGCCTGGGAGTTCGTCAAGTTCGCCAACACGGCTGAGCAGCAGGCCAAGTGGCACGCGGCAACCGGCTACGTGCCCGTCAACCCGCAGGCCAAGTCGAACGACAACCCCAACTTCCAGGTCGCGGTGACGCAGTTGCGCGCCCAGCAGCCGTCGCCGGCCACGTCGGGCTGCCTCCTCGGCGTCATGCCCGAGGCCAGGAAGGCGGCCGAGGTCGGCCTGGAGCAGGCCGTGCCGGCCGCGGCAGGACAGGATCCCAAGACGCCGGCCGACCAGGCGATGCAGAACGCCGCCACCACCCTGCAGACGCCCATCCAGAAGTACAACGCCAACGTCGAGCAGTAACAACCGGCCCTGCACGAGGGCGGGCGTCCACCCCAGGACGCCCGCCCTGACCTCGGCGGGTCGCTGGGTGGTGGCCTCGGCCATGATCGAGAAATCGATTGCTCACCAAGTCTGAGTCACGTACGCCGATCGCACCAGCCCTGACCGGTCACTTCAGGGTGCGTGCTCGCGCGCCGGTGCCCAGCGCGTAGGCGACGACGAACGCCGCCGCGGTCGGCCCGTAGCTGAGCGGCTGGTGATGCTGCACGACCGCCACGGAGGCGAACCCCACCATGGTGCAGAGCACTCCGAGCAACATCCGCGCGGGCGGGGACAGCGAGGCGAGGGTGTAGGTCGCGATCAGCGACGCGGCGGGGATCCCGCCCATCGTGTCGGTGAGGAACAGCGCGCCGGTGCAGGTCCCCGTCGCGGCGCCGGCGAGCAGGGGGAACCGCCTGCGCCACAGGAGCGGCAGCGTGTTCCCCGCGGCCAGGGCGGCCACCCACCACTCCAGGCGGTGGTTGAGCACGGCCATGATCATGATGCTCATGGAGCACCCGATCGCGAGCACCACGTCGATCACCGCGGGAGGTACACGACGCATCCAGCCAGTATCCACGGCACCCGGTGGCCGTGGCCTCACTCCTGAGAGCGAGACCGGCCGGCGCATCGGTGGTCAGGCGATCAGCGCCCGTATCGCGCTACAGTGGGCGGTGTTGCTCCTGCCGGGTCGTGCGCCCGGCCGAACACGAGAAGGCGATGCCATGGTCACCGCCCGGACATACCGGGGCGGATGACGATCCGGCCGCTGGTCAGCGGCCGACCTGCTGCGCAGGCAGCGCCTGATTGTCGTGCCCCGGTTACGCAGGCAAACCTTTTCGCCCGCGCGGCGCGGGTCGCCGCGCAACCGATTCCGGAGCACACATCAATGACACACGATTCCATGTCCGCGTGGTACGCGGACTTCTTCACCGAGTTGCCGAACGCCTTCTGGCGGGCGGCCGTGCCGGCCCAGTCGGCCGCGGACGAGATCGACTTCATCCTGCGGATGAGCGGGCTACGGCCGGGCTCGCGGGTGCTGGATGTGCCCTGCGGCAGCGGTCGGCACACCCTCGAACTGGCCGGGCGCGGCTTCGCGGTCACCGGTCTGGACGTGTCGGCCGAGGCCGTTCAGCACGCCCGCGACGCCGCCGCGCACCAGCGGCTGCACGTCGACGTACGCGTGGGCGACATGCGGGAGTTGCCCGCCGGCGTCCGGGCCGACGCGGCGATCTGCATGGGCAACGCCTTCGGCTATCTGGAGCACGGCGGCACCCAGAAGTTCCTGGCCGACCTGGCCGGGCTCGTGGTGCCGGGCGGCATGCTGGTCCTGGACTACGGCTTCGTCGCGGAGTCGATGCTGCCGCAGGTGACTCTGGAGGAGGAGCCGATGACGTTCGGCGGGGTCGAGGCCGTCTCGGTCAACGAATACGACGCCGTCAACAGCCGATGGCTGACCTCCTTCACCTTCCGCCGCGGCGGGCAGGAGCACCGGGGAACCTCGGTGCAGCACGTCTACACCGCGGCCGAAGTCGCCCGCCTGGTCACCGCGGCCGGCTTCGCCGAGGTCGGACTGTACGGCGACACCGACGGCACGCCGTTCCGGCTCGGCAGCCCCCGGCTGCTCCTGACAGCGAGGGCGGGAGGTCTGGGGCGCGAAAGCCGCTCCGGGAAATGAGCGCCGGCCTACGCACATTTACTTTCTCTCTACACAAAACCCGTCATAGAGCCGTATATGTCGCTTGCAGCGGCAATTCGCGCATCGCATAGTGGAGGCAACTGACACACACCCTGTTCCTTCCCAGGACACGTGACAGTGTGCGGGCCGGACGCGGCGGCCCGCGGCGTGCCGTTTCATCGCCCGATGAAACGGCACGAGGCCTCCCGGTGCGCCTGCGGCCCACCACCCGGCACGGCAGGGCATGCTGTGTCACGGTCGGCTCCTTTTCTCGGGAGGCCCATCCATTCCTTCTCGCTGACGGAGTTGAGCCATCCATGACCACCCGCGTCTCGACGAGTGTGGAAACGACCAGGAAGGAGATCTACCTGCTGGTCGCCCGGGCACTCGGGGACGCGCAAGCCCGCACTCCCACCGGGCGCTACGTGGCTCTCGTGACCCGGCTGGCCAGGTCCGACGAGGCCTGGCTGACCCGGATGATCGGCTGGATGGGCCGCCATGCCGAGCTCCGCAGCCTGCGGCTGGCCACACTCGCCGAACTGACGCAGGCCCGCGTCGAGACCGGTGCCACGGGGACCCGGTGCCTGCTCGATCAGTGCCTGCACCGCGCCGACGAGCCTGGCGAACTGCTCGCCTACTGGCTCCAGTGGTACGGCAGGGCCGTGCCTCAACCGGTCAAGCGCGGCGTCGCGGACGCCGCCGTCCGCCTCTACGACGAACTCGCCCTGGCCACGTATGACAGGCCGGGCGCCCCGCTGCGCTTCGCCGACGTACTGGCGCTGACCCACCCCGTCCCCCAGGGAACGACACAGACGGCGGTCTTCCACCACGCGATCGCGCGCAGGCGTGGCGACCTCAACGAGATCCCGGCGGCGTTGCCGCTGCTCCGCGCCCGCCGCGCGCTCTACTGGATACCGGCGAGCCGGCGTCCCGCCCTGTTCCAGCGCCCGGAGGCCGGCCGGATGCTGGCCGAGGCCGCCATGACCTGGCCCACCGTGCAGCGGTGGCTGCTCGGCACGATGACCGGCCCGGCCTGGGCCGCGGTGGTGCCGTCCATGTCCTACCAGGACCGGCTCGCTCATCTGGCCGACTTCGACCACGACGGGATGCCGGACGAGATCGCCCACCAGGTGGCCGAGGAGGTCGCCGAGCCCGCGGCGGTGCTGCGCTCCGGGGTGACGCCGCTGGAGGTCTTCGCGGCGATGCGATCGGTGCCCGGCAGCCGCTGGACCCGCGCGCTCACCCTGGCCATGGAGTTGTCGATGGCCAACGTCCCCGCGCTGCCCGGCCGCACGCTCGTGCTGATCGATCGCGGCGACCTGATGGCGGGTCCGGCGTACGGCGGCCTGACCAGGGCGGATACGGCCGCGATGCTCGGCGCGGCGCTCGCCTGCCGCGCCGAGCACGCGCAGATCGCCGTTCTCGGCGCGGCCTGTGCCATCGTGCCCGTCCTGCCGGGACAATCGCCCCTGTACGTGCTGGACCGCCTGGGAGCCCTCGGCGGCTCGACCAGCCCCGCCCAGGCCATCCGGGAGCACGGGGCAGGACATGACAGGGTCGTCGTCCTCACCCACCCCGGCCAGGCAGCCGAGGCCGCCGAGGCGGTCACGAGCCCTGGCCAGGAGCATGTGGTCACCGACGTCACCAGCGGCTGGTTCACCGCCATCCCGCACGTCGAGATGGCACGTACCGCGGACTGGCCCTTCTGAGATCACCGGCCCTGCCGGGCCGGGGCGCGGGGGCCGACCGGCTCACCCGGGCGTGATGGTGAGGTGCATGGCGGTGTAGTCGAAGGTGATGGCGTAGGGCTTGAAGAACTAGTGGGTGAAGTTGGCGATCAGATCGAAGCCGAACTGTGCGGATTGTCCCGGGCCTGGGAACCCGGGGAAGACCTGCTCGGCCGCGTGGCCGCGCACGTCACGTCCGCCCGCCCGGCCCAGGCTGATCCGTTCGGCGGTGATCGGATAGAGCTTGTTTCCGCCGGGCTGCTCGATCGGGTGGTCGTAGTCCACCTGGATGCCGCCCGCCTTCTCGGCGATCTCCACCGTGGTGTCGAGGCCGCTGGCGATGCCGCCGGTGTCGAGGGTGACCATCCGCGGGCCGTGGTCGCCGAGGCTGCCCACCGTACAGGGGTAGTGATCGCCGGCCAGCCACAGCGGCAACCGGCCCGCGGCGTTCTGCCGCTGCCCGGCCTTGGTCTTGCGCCGCAGGATGAGGGCCCGTCCGGCGTAGTCCATGGTGGTCAGGAAGTGGTAGAAGATCGTCGTTCCGAACGCGCCCGCCGCCGGCGTCCCGTCGGGCATGGAGGGCCGCCGCGCGTCGCTCCATTGCACCGGAAGGTTGCGGATCTCGATGTTGCCGATCTTGAAGGAGTCCAGGACGCCCAGCCAGATGGTGATCGGCTGATTGTTGGCCACCCCTCCCGACATGGTGGTCACCGCGCGCAGGCCCGCCTGCTCCGCCACCTCCTTCGACAGGTCGAGCGTGGCGTAGGTGTCGAGCCAGAACCTCTGCGGTTCCCCGCCGTTCAGGCTGGCTTCGACGGCGGGCACGGGATCCAGGGTGACGAAGGGCACGTGCGTGCTCCGCGGGCCGCGGATCTGCCATGGCGTGCCGCCGATGTGGGGGTAGAGCTCGGCGAAGGCCTGCTCACGGGGGCGGTCGATGCCCTTCAGCAGTGGCAACGCGCGGGTGAGCCGATCCTGCCGTACGAAGCACTCGGCCAGCCGCTGTGCCGAGGCGACGTCGCCGGGCTGAAGGTCGAGGGCCTTTGACAGGTGCTGCTCCGCCTCGCCGAAGCGGTTGGAGAGCAGGGCGAGGTAGCCGACCTGAGCCAGGGCGTGCGTGTTGCTCGGATCTGCGCGCAGAAGGCGCCGATATCCGCGTTCGGCAGCGGTGAGCCTGCCCGCCTTGAACAGCTCGTCAGGGTCGGCCGCGGCGGCGGCCGCGTGCGGGCCGGCGTCCAGCACGGAGAGGACGGCGCCGGCGGACAGGGTCAGGCCTGTCCGCCGCAGGAAGGCGCGCCGGCTGGGAGCATGGGGGTCGGCTTGGAGGGTCATGCCAGTCCTCAGGTCGAGATGTCCCACCGCCGAGATGATCACGACGGACGTGGGGCCAGCCAACGCGGAGGCGTGTTTCCTCAGCGTTTCCGGCCGGCGGACGCCCCGGCGCCTGAGTCAGACGTTCGCCGCGGCGAAGACCCAGGGGGAGGTCTGCGCGATGAAGTCGTGCGGGAACCCGAGCTCGACGGGGGCTGTCTCCTCCAGCCGGGCCAGCGCCTCCGAGCCGAGCTCCAGCTCCGCCGCCGCGAGGTTGTCCCGCAGTTGCCCGGTGCTCCGGGCGCCCACAATGGGCAGCACGGCAGGCGAACGACTCATCGTCCACGCGATCGCGACCTGGGAAGGCGTGGCGCCCATCTCGTCGGCGACCTCCTGCACCGCCCGGGCGACGGCGTGGTCCCGCTCCGAGATCGAGTCCTGCGACAGCCGGGCGGGGCCGTCGAGCCCGTCCGGTCGCGTGTACTTGCCCGACAACACGCCACCGCCCAGCGGGCTCCACGCGGCGACCCCCAGCCCGAGCGACTCGGCCATCGGCAGCAGCTCGCGCTCGATGTCGCGCTGGAGCAGGCTGTAGGGGACCTGCAGACCGATGAAGGGGCTCCAGCCCCGCCACTCGGCCAGGGTGTTGGCCCGCGACACCACCCAGGCGGGGCTGTCGGAGATCCCGACATGGAGCACCTTGCCCGCCCGGACCGCGTCGTCCAGGGCGCGCATGGTCTCCTCCAGGGGCGTGCGCCGGTCCCACATGTGCACCCAGTACAGATCCACATAGTCCGTGCCCAGCCGCCGCAGACTGGTGTCCAGGGACGCCCGGAGGTTCTTGCGGTGGTTTCCGGCGGCGTTGGGGTCGCCGCGGTCCCGGGAGACGGTGTACTTCGTGCCCACCACGAACGAGTCCCGCCGCCCGTGCAGCCACTGGCCGAGGATCTCCTCGCTGCCCCCGTCGCGGTAGTTGACCGCCGTGTCGATCGTGTTGCCGCCCGCCTCGCTGTAAAGGTCGAGCATGCGCCGGCACTCCTCCGCCGGCGCGCCCACCCCGCCCTGTTCGCCGAAGGTCATGGCCCCCAAGATCAACTCGGAGACCCGCAGGCCGCTGGGGCCTAACGTCCTGTACCTCATGCTTGCATCCCGGATGGATCTGTCGCGAACCGTGTCATGAAAGGACCATACGCCTTGTATGGACACTATGTATAGACACAGCATCCGGACATGTTGTCTAAACTGGCGGCATGAGCAGCAGCGAAGCCTCTGACGGTCGTCCCGCACGTCGATCCGGCCCCACTCCCGCCGCCACGGAGACGCGGGAGCGCATCCTTACCGCCACCCGCGAACTGCTGGACGAACGCCGCTTCGACACCCTCAACGTCGCCGACATCCTGGCCGCCGCAGGAGTGTCGAGAGCGAGCTTCTACTTCTATTTCCCCAACAAGCAGGCCGTGCTGGCCGACCTGGTGCGCGCGGCGGTGGCGGGAGGGCAGCAGGCCGCCCAGCCGTGGATCGGGGAGGAGCAGTCCCCGATCGCCGCGCTGCGGGCGGGCGTGAGCGACGGGGCGAAGCTGTGGCGAGAGAACGCCGGCGTGCTCCGGGCGATCGTGGAGAGCTGGGGCTCCGACGACGACCTGCGTGCTCTCTGGCTGGCGCAGATGAACCTGTTCACCGAGGCCGCCACCGCCCGGATCGAGGCGGATCCGCAGGCCCGGCAGCGCCTCGGCGACCTCGACAGCCGGGCGGTCGCCGCGTCACTGTCGTGGCTCGGGGAGCGGCTCTACTACCTGGCCGCGGCCGGCGTGCCGCCCTTCGACGACGAGCAGATCCTGGTGGACGTCCTCACCAACGCGTGGACCTCCGCCCTGTACGGCACCTAGCGCCTCGGATGGGCCGTGGTCGATCGGGCCACCAGCAGCACCGCGAGCAGGCCCATGCCGATGAGGACGTAGCCCGAGGTGGTCATGGCGCCCAGGGTGCCGAGCACGGCGACGCCGAGCGCGGAGCCCGCCTGCCGGATGCCGTTGAGCGCTCCCTGGCTGGTGGCGGCGTACTCCGGCGGGGCGGAGACGGCCATCGCGGCGGCGGCGCCGGGGATGGAGAGCGTGCCGGTGGCCGCCAGCGCCAGTTCGGCGGCGACGAGCAGCGGCAGCGGTGGGTGGTGGCCGACGGCGAAGGCCAGCAGGACACCCGCCACGACGGAGGCCGACATACCGGCCAGCAGGATCGGACGCGGGCCGAAGCGGGCCACGAGGCCGCCGGTGAAGAACGGCATGACGCAGACAGGGAACGCGATCGGCAGCGAGGCCAGGCCCGCCACGAACGGGCTCAGCGCGTAGGCGTGCTGCAGCGATACGGCGACCATGTACATCCCGCCGAAATAGGCGAAGCAGGAGACGGCCGCGGCCACCATGGCGGCCCGCACCTTGGGCAGGGCGAGCAGGGCGGGTGGCAGCACGGGAGAGGCGACCCGGCGCTCGACGACGGCCAGGGCGGCGAAACAGAGCAGCGCCGCGGCGATCGGGGCCACGGCGAGCGGCGTGCCCCAGCCCTCAATGCCGGCCTCGACCAGGCCGAAGGTGAGCAGACCCAGCCCGGCGGTGGACAGGGCCAGGCCGAGCCGGTCCAGGGCGCGCGCGGCTCGTGCGGGCGGCATCGGCAGCCGGCGGGCGAGGAGCAACGCGGCGAGCGCGATGGGCGGGTTGACGAGGAACACCAGGCGCCAGCCGCCGAGCTCGACCAGGGCGCCACCGAGCACGGGTCCGGCCGCGGCGCCGAGGCCGCTCAGCGCGCTCCACGCGCCGATGGCGCGGGTGCGGCGGACAGGGTCGGGGTTGAGATGAATGAGCAGCGCCAGCGAGGCCGGGACGAGACCGGCGCCCGCGGCCCCGAGCAGTGCGCGCCCGGCGATCAGCGCGCCTGCGTCAGGCGCGGCGGCGCAGAGCGCGGACAGCACGGCGAAGACGGCGAGAGCGCAGGCGTAGACGCGCCGGGCGCCCCATCGGTCGGCGATGACGCCGCCCGCCAGCAGCAGGCCGGCGAAGACGACGGTGTAGGCGTCCACGACCCAGGGCAGGGCGGCGGCCGCCGGATGGAGGGACGTCTGCACGTCCGGCACCGCGACGTTGAGGATCGAGGTGTCGAGCAGGACGAGCAGGTTGCCGGCGGCGATCCCTGCGAAGATCAGCTTGGCGCGGCCCCCGGAGGCCGCGGGAGCGGCATCGGAGGCTGCGGGAGCAGGATCGGAGGCTGCGGCAGTGGACGGGGGCGCTCCCGCGGCAGTGCTATCGGCGGCGCGGGAGAGTGGTTCGGCGGTGGTGCCGGCGGTGCGGGGAAGCGGGTCGGCGGTGGTGCGGGGAAGTGGGTCGGCAGTGGAGTCGGTCGCGCGGGGAAGTGGGTCGGCAGTGGTCATGCGGGAAGGTTCGCCTGGGGGCCACCGGTCTCGCGACGCCGTACCTTCGATGGCCCCATCGGAAAGTCCGATGGGGTGGCTATGCTGGCCGGATGGACTCCCGCTACCTGCGAGCATTCGTCGCCGTCGCTGAGCACGGCGGCATCTCCGCCGCCGCGCAGGCTCTCGGGTACGCGCAGTCCAGCCTCAGCGCCCAGCTCAAACGACTGGAGGCGGATCTCGGAGTGGCCGTCCTCCTGCGCGCGGGCACGGGCGCGACGCTCACGGAGGCCGGCGAACGGCTGCTGCCGCACGCGCGAGAGGCTCTGGAACTGGACAGGCGCATGCGCTGGGCAACCCGCGGCGAACGCCCCCGGCTGCGCATCGGGTCGCAGGAGTCACTGGCGCACGTGTGGATGCCGGAGGTGCTGGCCGCGCTGGAGTACGGCGCGGCAGGCACGGACACCCACGCGGACGTCGAGCTCATGGTCGCCACCCGGAGCAGCTTGGAGCAGTCGTTCCGGACAGGCGAGCTGGATGTGGTCTTCCAGTACGACAACGGCGTCCGAGCGCTCGGCCCGCACGCGGTCGTCGGGCACGACCGCACGGTCCTGGTGACGGCGCCGATCCATCCGCTGGCGCGGCAGGCGCTGGTGACGCCCGAGCAGATGCTGGCCTACGACTTTCTGGTGGCCGAGCCGGGGTGCACCTCGGAGATGCTGGTGGACCGCTTCGGGCGGGATCTGCTGGAGGGTGCCCAACTGGCCATGATCCAGGGATCGATGTCCGCCCTGCTGCGGCTGGCCGGACACGGGCGCGGGGTGTCGCTGTTGCCGGAACTGGCGGTCGCCCGGGAGTTGCGGGACGGGGAGTTGGTGGAGTTGCCGCTGACGGAGCGTCTCCGGCCGGTCAGCATCGTCTCCCAGTGGCGGCCCCGGCTGGGGCCGGCCGAGCCGGCGCTGCGCGCCCTGCTCGACCTGGCCGAACGCGCGGATCCGCAGCCCGAAGTGACCCGCGCGACGCAAGCGTCCTGACCACCCGGCGCGGCGCGAGCGTCCCCGGTCGCCCCGAGCGGTCGGCGGTGTGTACCCCGCGTTACGACGGGCCTCTGAGGCGTTCCGTGGGTTTTGCGCGATCACCTGGGCCGCTGCTCATCTCGCCGGTCTTATGGGGTTATTTGTCCCGATAACAGAGACTTGGAGAACGATGCGAGCGAAGCTAGTCACCGCCACTGTCATCGCCGGGCTGGCAACAGCACTGGCCAGCGCACCTGCCGCCAACGCGGCCGCGGATGGTCACCTGAGCTGTGTCACGCACACAGTCAAGATCAAGGGCAATGACAAGATCCTCACCGTCCGTAACAAGTGCGGCGGCACGGTCAAAGTCAATGTTCACCAGAGCATGTCCGACTCCGGCTACAAGGCGGTCTCGCGCGGGTCCTCGCGCAAATTCACCGGAGGCAAGTACCACTACGTCTGCGGCCTGAAGATCTACTACAAGGGCACGAGATACTACAACCGCATCAGCGGCCCTCTGGGTGACTGCTGAGGCCAGGTGAATCAGGCTGCAGGTAGACGGCGGTGCTGATCGGGACGCGTTCCCGGATGCGTTCTTCCGTGCTCCTCAGCGCCTCGGCCACCGCCTCCGCCTCCGGGAGGCCTGCCATCGTGACCCGGGCGGCCACCAGCAGATCTTCCGGCCCGAGATGCAGTGTTCTCAGTTGCGTGAAGTCCTGGATCGACGGGTCGCGATGGAGAACGTCCTCGAGTGCCCGCTGGATCTCGGGAGTGGCCGCCTCACCGATGATCATGCTCTTGGTCTCCCTGGCGAGCGTGATCGCCACCGCGATCAGGAGGAGGCCGATGGCCAGCGAGCCGATGCCGTCGAAGACGGTGTTCCCGGTCAGCAGCGCCAGCGTGACGCCCGCGAGCGCGAATGCCAGTCCGATCAGCGCGGCGGCGTCTTCCAGCAGCACGACGGGAAGCTCGGGGGCCTTGGCCTCCCTCACATACCTCGGCCACGAACGGCCGTTGCGCACCCGATCGGCGTTGCGAATGGCGGTGCGCAGGGACAGGCTCTCCATGAGGATGGCTCCGGCCAGGACGCCTATCGCCCAGGGCCAGCTCTCCAGCGGATGGGGATGAGCGATCTTCTCGTACCCCTCGTACAAGGCGAACAGTCCCCCGCCGAAGAACAGCACCACGGAGACGAGGAAGGCATAGAAATACCGTTCGCCTCCGTAGCCGAAAGGGTGGGCAGGGCTGGGGCCGCGGGCCGCCCGCGTGCGTCCGAGCAGGAGCAGCCCCTGGTTGCCCGAGTCGGCGACGGAATGGATGCCCTCGGCCAGCATGGAGGATGAGCCGGTGAAGAAGAACGCGACGAACTTCGTCACGGCGACCCCCACGTTCGCCGCCAGCGCCGCCAGGGTCGCTTCCTGAGAACCGCCACCACTCACACCGTCTCCCCCTTCGTGAAGCCTGCCTTTACCCGAGAGCGGCAGCTCGGAACCTGACACGAACCTTGAGGGAACCTTGCCGGGCCTCTTACGGGCGGCGCTCCCCCGCCTGACCGTCGTCGCAGTGGAATGGGCGGGATGGGCGAGCTGAGGAGCGCAGGATGGCGGAAGCACTCGATCAGGCCCGCGCGGGCCGCGACGCCGCCGGGACGGCGCTGGTGGCGGAGACCCGCGCGGTCGTCGCCGCGGCGGGC
Organism: Nonomuraea insulae; assembly: GCF_042656245.1. Taxonomy (NCBI): domain Bacteria; kingdom Bacillati; phylum Actinomycetota; class Actinomycetes; order Streptosporangiales; family Streptosporangiaceae; genus Nonomuraea; species Nonomuraea insulae. The sequence goes on along the minus strand of NZ_JBHSPA010000112.1, from coordinate 157,845 downwards.
GCCATGTCCGCTCGCTTCCGGTCGGGAGGCAGGCTGCTGGCCTTCGGCAGAAACGGGGGCGCGGCCGACGCGGCGCACGTCGCGGTGGAGTTCACGCACCCGGTGATCGTCGGCAAACGCGCCCTGCCCGCCCTCAGCCTCGGCGAGGACCCCTCCACGCTGCCGATCCTGGGCCGCCCGCGGGACATCGTCCTCGGCATCCGGCCCGCCCCGGACGACCTCGCGGTCGCCCGCGAGCACGGCATGCTGACCGTCGCCCTGACGATGGGCCGCCGGCGCCCGGAGGCGGACCACGTGCTGCCGGCGCTGAGCGAGGACCCCCTGATCGCGCGGGAGATCCACGTCACGATGTACCACCTGCTGTGGGAGCTGGTCCATCTGTTCCTGGAGGGGGAGACGGAGGCATGAACGAGCAGGTCTGCGACTCCTGCGTGACGTGCGGTGACATCGCCGTACAGGTGCGCGTCGTCGCTCTGCTGCCCGGCGGGCTGGCGCGGGCCGGCACCAGTGAGAGGACGGAGGAGATCAGCGTGGCGCTGGTGGAGGCTCAGGTGGGCGACACCGTGCTGGTGCACGCGGGCGAGGCCATCGCCGTGATCGCAGGAGACGAGCGGTGACGGAGACGATGTATCCCTTCCTGCGACGCGAGCCGCTCGACGTGGCCGCGTCCACGGCGGAGAAGGCGCGCGAGAGCCTGGAGCTGCGGATGCGGGTGCTCGACGGCCTGGCGGTCCCGCTGGCCGGGTGCGCGGCGGCGATGGCCGCGGCCCTGCGCGGCGGCGGCAGGTTGTTCACCTTCGGCAACGGCGGCAGCAGCACGGACGCGCAGTCGATGGCCGGGCTGTTCACCGGTCGTGGCCTGCCCGCGGTGTCGCTGGCCGCTGACTCCGCGCTGGTGACGGCGCTCGGCAACGACGTCGGGTTCGAGGTGGTGTTCGCCCGCCAGCTCGCCGCGCTGGGTGACGAGGGCGACGTCGCCTGTGCCTTGTCGACCAGCGGCGGCTCGGTCAACGTGCTGCGGGGGCTGGCGCAGGCCAGGGAGCAGGGGATGGTGACGGTCGGCTTCGCCGGCTCAGGAGGCGGACGCATGGCCGAGGACGGGCTGGCCGAGCACCTGTTCGTCGTCCCGTCGCCGTCGGTGCACCGCATCCAGGAGGCGCAGGCGACGCTCTACCACGTACTGGCCGAGCTGGTGTCAGCAGATACGCGGTAGCGGGTCGCCCACGAGAACGTCGACCACCCGCGTGCCACCGAACGCCGTACGCAGCAGGACCAGGCCGGCCGGGTCCGCGGCGACCGTGGCGATGATCGCGGCGTCGCCTCCCAGCGGATGGCGGCGCAGCAGGTCAAGGGCACGATCGGCGTGCTCGGCGGCGACGACGGCGACGAAACGGCCCTCGCAGGCGACGTAGAGGGGGTCGAGGCCGAGCAGTTCGCACACGCCGGTGACCTCCGGCCGTACGGGGATCGCGCTCTCCTCCAGGATCACGGCCTTCTCCGAGGCGCGCGCCACCTCGTTGAGCACCGTGGCCACGCCTCCGCGGGTGGCATCGCGCAGCGTCCTGACCTGGCCGGGCAGGGCGTCCAGCAGTTCGGCGACGATGCCGTGCAGCGGGGCGGTGTCCGAGGCGATCGGCGCCTCGATGTCGAAGTCTCCCCTGGCCAGCATGATGGCGGCGCCGTGTTCGCCGATCGGCCCGGACACGAGGACCGCGTCGCCGACCCGGGCGGCCGAGGCCGACAATGCCGACGGCTGCTCGACGAGCCCGACCCCGGCCGTGGTGATGTAGCAGCCGTCGCCCTTGCCCCGCGGGACGACCTTGGTGTCGCCGGTCACGATCGTCACCTGCGCGGCGGAAGCGGCCGCGGCCATCGAGGCGGTGATGCGCCGCAGGTCGGCGACGGGGAAGCCCTCCTCCAGGATGAAGCCCGCCGACAGGTGGCGGGGTACGGCGCCGCACATGGCCAGGTCGTTCACCGTGCCGTTGACGGCCAGGTCGCCGATGTCGCCGCCGGGGAAGAACAGGGGCGAGACCACGAAGCAGTCGGTGGTGAAAGCGGCCCGTTCGCCCTCCAGCGTCAGGAGGGCGCCGTCGTCGAGGGGCGCGAGCATCGGGTTGCGGAACGCCTCCAGGAAGATGGCCTCGATCAGGGTGTGGGTGGCCTGGCCCCCGGCGCCGTGCGCGAGCGTGATCCGCTCTTCCCTGACGGTGGCCTTGCGCCGCCGCACCCGTTCGATGCGGTCGAGCACCTGCTGTTCGCGGTTCACGCCCGGTTCGCCTCCCCCGCGCCGGCGAGCGGCTCGCGGGCCGCCGCACGCATCCGCTCCCTGCTGAAACGGCCGAAGTTGTAGTACGCGGCACAGGCTCCCTCGGAGGAGACCATGCAGGTGCCGATCGGGGTCTGCGGGGTGCAGGCCGTGCCGAACACCTTGCACTCCCACGGCTTGAGCACGCCCTTGAGCACCTCGCCGCACTGACACGAGCGCGGGTCGGCGACGCGTACCCCGGGCAGGTCGAAGACGCGCTCGGCGTCGAAGGCGGCGTACTCCTCGGCCATGGCGAGCGCGGAGCCGGCGATGAAGCCGAGGCCGCGCCACTCGAAGTGCGGCCGCAGCCGCATCACCCGGCCGATGGCGGAAAGCGCGACGCGGTTGCCCTCCCAGGGCACCACACGGGCGTACTGGTTCTCCACCTCGCAGCGGCCCTCGGCGAGCTGGCCGAGCAGCATGTGCACCGAAGCGAGGATGTCCAGCGGCTCGAACCCCGCCACCACGAGCGGCTTGCGGTAGTCGCGGGCGATGAACTCGTACGGCTCGCAGCCGATCACCGCCGAGACGTGGCCGGGGCCGATGAAGCCGTCGAGCCGCAGGTCCGGCGAGTCCAGGATAGCCTTGATCGCCGGAATGATCATGACGTGGTTGCAGTAGACGGAGAAGTTCGTCAGGCCCTCGGCCGCGGCCCGCAACACGGTCATGGCGGTGGAGGGCGCGGTGGTCTCGAAGCCGATCGCCATGAACACGACTCGTTTGTCCGGATTCCCGCGCGCGATCTTGAGCGCGTCCAGCGGCGAGTAGACCATGCGGATGTCGGCCCCGGCGGCCTTGGCGTCCAGGAAGGAGCCCGACCCGCCGGGCACGCGGAGCATGTCGCCGAACGACGTCATGATCACGTCCGGCTGACCGGCGATGTGAATGGCGTCGTCCACGCGTCCCATCGGGATCACGCAGACCGGGCAGCCCGGCCCGTGAACGAGATTCACCTCGGGCGGCAGGTGATCTTCCAGGCCGTGCTTGTAGATCGTGTGGGTGTGGCCGCCGCACACCTCCATGAACGTGTACCGGTCCCCGGGCCCGCAGCGGGCGGCGATCCGCGCGGCGAGCGCACGCGCCCGGTCCGCGTCGCGGTACTCATCGACGAACCGCATCGGTCCTCCTCATGCTCATCCGATGTCCGAGGCGCGCAGCGCGTCGAGCTCGTCGGTGTACGGCTGGCCGAGTCCTTCGAGGTAGTCGACCACGGCCTGCGCCTCCTGCTCCGAGATCTTCGACAGGGCGAACCCGACGTGGACGAGCACCCAGTCACCGGGCCGGAGCTCCTCGTCGGCGAGCAGGCCGACGTTGATGCGGCGCCGGACGCCGCTGACCTCCACCGTGGCCAGATCGGCATGCTCGGGCAGGAAGTCGATCAGCTCACCGGGGATGCCGAGACACACCGGCGGCCTCCTCGTCGAAGGTGAGCGACTCCAGGATCAGCTCGTCGCCGCCGCTGAGGTCGACGGTGTCGTCGCCGCAGTGCGGGCAGGCGGTCAGCGGGTCCGCGGACTCGCCCTGCCCGCCGCAGGTGCGGCAGTCGACAGTCATCGGCGTGATGACCAGGTCCACGACCGCGTCCTGGACGATGGTTCCCGCCGCGGCCAGCGAGAACGCCTGGTCGAAGGCGTCGCCCACGACCGCGTGCCGGGCGCCGACGCGTATCCGCGCGGAGGCGACCCGTCGGCTGCCGGCCTGTCGCTGGATCAGCTCGACCAGGCCCTCGCACATCCCGATCTCGTGCATGCCGTCCTACATTCGCTTGATCTTCAGGTATCGGCGGATCTCCGGCCATTGGTGGACGAGCAGCGCCGCCAGCCCGCACAGCACGAGCAGTTTCACCAGTGGGGACTTCCACATCTCACGTCACCTCATCTCGGTCGTCGATCGCGGGAGCCCCGTCCGGCTTTTCCGCAATCATGTCCATAACCAGGGACTTCACAAGACCGGCCGCCTCGGCGACCATCGCGCGGACGGGCTCGCTCAGCTCGAACAGGGCCTCCTCCACGGTGACCGGCTCGCAGCAGACGACCCGTACCCGTCCGGGGATCGGGCCGAGCTGCCTGGCCAGCCGCAGGACCCGCACCGGATCCATGCCATGGGCCTCCACGAGCGTGCCGTCGTCGTCCGGCAGGTCGGGTTCCAGCACGGTGAGCGTGCCGGGCGCCTGGCCGCGCGGCGCGGCGTCCACGAAGATCACTCCGGTGTAGTCGCGCTGCAGGGCGTAGGCCAGGTCCATGCCACGGATGCCGAAGTCGACGACGTCCGCGCCCGCGATGGCGGACCGCGTGCCCAGATGGCGGATCACCTCGACGCCGAAGCCGTCGTCGGCGAGGAAGACGTTGCCGATGCCGGCCACCAGCACGCGGGCGTGGGCGGGAGGGCTCTCGCGCTCGTCCAGCGGCTCGATCTCCTCTGCGGAGTAGAAGAACCGGTGGCCGGGCATCCGGGCCTCACCCAGGTCGCGGCCGGGGTCGTCCTCGAGCACGACCGCGACGTGCAGGGCGTCCTCGTCGTCCTGCTCGATGCTCTCCACGACCGCGCAGCGGCCGTCGAGGACGAGGTCGAAGATGTCGGTACGGTTCCTGGGCCGCAACCGGACCCGGCTGCCCGGCCCGATCCGCACTCCGGCCACCGTCACCTCGGCGGGGCCGCGCCCGGCCATGTGCGTCCAGAAGCCGTTCACGCGCGCGGTCCCGTCTTGCGCATGATGCCGTGCATGCGCATCAGCTCTTCAGGAGTGAGGGCGGTACAGCGGTCGAGGATCTCGCGGGCCCGCGGATCGCCGCCGCGGATCTCCTGCCGCTCCTGGTCACTGAGGGCGAGCACGCTCAGGGTGAGGAGCTGGTCGATCTCGGTCGCGTCGAACAGGTCGCCGGGACTTTCCGGCGCGATCCGCGGGTGGTCGTAGAGGATGATGGGCGCGGACAGGACGGTGTGCCTGTCGCCCTCCGGCCCGGCGAGCACGGGCCAGGTGCCGACGTTCACGCAGTCGGCCGCATGCGCCCGCAACTCCTCAGGCGGGTCCATCAGTGAGACGAACCGGCCGCGGGGCGCGTGCAGGACGGCGTGCGCGGAGACGAGCGTGCGCCGCAGCGCGTCAGCGCGGGTGCCGGGGCTCTCGCCCGGCCAGGGCGTGGTGTTGACCACCTCGACGGTGATCATGAACAGGCCGGGCCGCAGGGCTCGCGCGCTCGTCTCGACCCGCCCGCGCAGGCCGTGCCACCGGCGCACGACCGTGGCGTCCTGCTCGTCCGGCGGCTCGTAGCGGCACCCCGCGGACAGCGCGATGTCCGTGGTGACGGGGGCCTCCAGCAGGTCGCCCACGACCAGCCCCGTCACGCTCACCTCGCGTTCGCGCGCCTCCTCGCCGCAGTCGCGCGCGCCGGCGGCGAGCGTCGTCTCCCGGGTGAGCACGTGCAGGAAGCGCGCGCACACCTCCACGCTGTCGCCGGGCTCGGCTTCGAGCAGGCACTCGGTACGCATCCGCCACGCGTTGCCTTCGTGGGCCCTGCCGTACGCCTCCGGGTGCACGCCGCCGATCGTCCAGCGGTGGCGGTTCTTCAGCGACGACTCCCGGTAGGGCCAGAGCAGGTAGCCCTCGTACAGCACCGCCCGCGCGATCTGCCTGACATGGTCCATGTGGGGTCAACCTTCGTTCGTGTCCAGGAGTGAGCGCACCGTGTCGTCCCAGCCGAGCATGGTGTGGCGCACCCGGTGGGCGTACAGGCGGTCGAATGTCTCGCGCTCCAGCCGGATCCAGGCGGTCCGCGGAAAGTGCCGGTCCATGAGCTCCTTCCACACCTCCACCGGCATGAGGAAGCCCGCCTCGGTGTCCCACGGGAGGTGGCCGGCGCGCAACAGGCCGCCGTCGTCGTAGAAGACGGTGCCGGTGAACAGGAATCGCAGCGGCACCTCACCGCCCTGCAGAGCGTGCAGGTACTTGGTCGCGGCCACGTCGAAGTCGTAGGTGCACGCGACGGTGATCGGCGCGCTCGTGCCGCCGGTGAAGGGGGGCACGTGCGTGACCGTCTGCGTCCACAGCAGGCTCGACAGCGTGCGCCCCCAATCCCCGGGCTCGCCGAACAGCTCCTTGAGCCGCTGCCGGTCGCTCTCGTCGTAGGCGCGTGCGGGAGCGTCGATGCGGATCTGCGTGGCCAGCGTGAGCGCGCGGATCGGCGCTCGCGTGGAGGCGTCGATGCGCAGCAGGAAACGCAGCGTGGGCGCGGCGGCAGGCTCGGCCGGCTCCACGCCGCGGACCTGGATGCGCAAGGACGGCGACGCGTTCGCGACGCTCATGCCGGTGAGAGGTTGGGCATGTCGGGGTCGATCGGGTCGTGCGCGCCGGGGTTGACGCCGGTCGATCGGCGTGCGGTGGAGCGCCCGTCGGGCAGGTGGCCCTGCTGCTTTTCGTAGTTGCCGGTGGAGTTGCCCTCCTTGATGCCCTTCACGTGGCTCGGTGTGTCGGGGCGGGCGTCGCGCCTGCCCGTCCGGATCGGCTGCTTCCTGCTCACGATGGGCTCCTGTCGCTGTCGGCGGCCGGCGCGATGGACCGGCCGTTGAGATCGTCGAAGAACCGGGTGACGTGCTCGCGCACGTCCGCGCCCCCCGTCAGGCCCCTCCAGTGGGTACGGATCGTCCCGACGAGCCGGTAGCAGTCGTCCACCGGGACGATCCAGGCGCCACGCTCCCGGTCGGCCAGCAGGGCTTCGACGTCGGGCAGCATCTCCGAGAGCTCGGGTTGCTCGCGCCGCAGCAGATCCCAGGCCGCCTGGTCGGCGGGCTCCCGCACCGCTCCCGCCGGGCTCGGGTAGAACCGCACGACCTGCCCGGCCCGCGAGTCGCGGATGAGGAACGTCGTCCGCACGGGCGCCCCCACCCTCGCCCAGCCGGGACCGTCCAGGAAACCGCCGCTCAGCCGCCGGCGGCGCTCCGGCACCAGGCGGTAGTGCCCGCCCCCCGCCGCGGCGTGGTCCAACAGGATCTGACAGGCGCGGCACGCACAGCGCAGTTCGCCCGCCGTCAGCTCCAGCAGGTGGCGGTGGGCGGCCGGCAGGACCTCGCCGCACAACTCGCAGCGCGACGTCCGCGGCTCCGCGGGCCGGGACGCGAGCCGGCGCAGCCCGCCGGTCACGGCGCCGCCCGCGAGGTGGGACACGCGCTCGGAATCTCCGCCTGGCCCGGCGCCGCCCGCGAGGCGGGACGCACACTCGGATTCTCGGCCTGGCCCGGCGCCGCCCGTGAGGCGGGGCGCATGCTCAGGCTCTCCACCGGGATCAGCGCGCTCTGTTCCGGTTCGAACTCCACGTGCTCGATCTCCGGAGCCGCGGCCAGCACCGCCGCCCGCACGGCCTCCTGAGCCGCCGCCTGCGACGAGCGGCAGCCCGCCGCCCGGAGGCGCAGCCGGGCCCGGCCGTCCTCGATGGCGAGCAGGTCGGCGCCGCCTTCCAGCGCCGCCGTCACCCTGGCCCGCGCATCGAGCGGGTGCAGGTCGTGCAGCACGAGCAGGGGCGAGAGGAGTTCGTCGGCGGCCAGCAGTTCCGCCGTCTGCTCCCCCGCGATCTCCATGACACGCGCGAGGCCCTCGCCGTAGAGGCCGAGCAGGTGCCGGACGAGCTCGATCGCGGCCGGGTCGGCCTCCTCGAGCATGGATTCGATGGCGGTGATGCGCTCGTTCACCTCTGCTCCCCCTAGCCGGAGACGCCCGCGCCGAAGGTCGGCGAGTGCACCTGTTGCAGGACTTTGCCGCCACCGAGGTACATGTGGACCCCGCACGGCAGGCAGGGGTCGAAGCTGCGTACCGTGCGCATGATGTCGATGCCCTTGAAGGTGTCGGGGCCGTTCTCCTCGAAGATCGGCAACCCCTGAACCGCGTCCTCGTACGGGCCCGGTGTGCCGTAACTGTCGCGCGGGCTGGCGTTCCACGGGGTCGGCGGGTACGGATGGTAGTTGGCGATCTTGCCGTCGCGGATCACCATGTGGTGCGAGAGCACCCCGCGCACGGCCTCGTGGAAGCCGCAGCCGATCGCGTCGTCCGGCACGTCGAAGTCGTTGAACACCTGGGTGCGCCCGGCCCTGATCTCCCCCATCGCCTGCTCGACGAAGTAGACGGCCATGGCCGCCGCGTAGGCGACGAAGTAGACGCGGGCGCGGTTGCGTTCGATGGTGTTCGACCAGCGCGGCACCTTCCACTCGAAGCTCATCTCCGGGAAGGCCATGCTCTTGGGCAGGTTGATCTCCACCGAGCCGCCCGTGGCACGAACCGTGCCGGTGTCGACCAGGCCGGCCAGCGCGGTCGCCCAGAGCCTGGCCAGCGGCCCGCCGCCGGTGTCGAGCGCCAGGTGGTCGCCGGTGCGCTGGTCGTACCAGCGGGGGCTCATCACCCAGCTGTAGTTGCCGCGCTCCAGGTCGCGCTTCTGCGGTTTGGGGAGCGTCGTCTGGTTCCATGGGTGGCGCTGGTCCACCGGGTTGCCGAGCGGGTCGTGGCTGACGAACGTCTCCTCGCCGTGCCAGTCGTCGTAGTAGGAGCTGCCCAGCAGGATGCGGATGCCGAGGTTGATGTCCACCAGGTTCGTCGTCAGCAGCTCGCCGTCGAGCACGATGCCGGGCGTGACGAACATCCGGCGGCCCCACTCGGCCATGTTCCGGTAGTCGTAGTCGACCGCGTCCGGGTCCTGGAAGGCGCCCCAGCAGCCGAGCATCACCCTGCGCCGCCCCACCTCCTCGTAGCCGGGCAGGGCTTCGTAGAAGAAGTCGAACAGGTCGTCGTTCATCGGGACGGCCTTCTTCACGAAGTCGAGCACCCGCAGCAGCCTGGCCAGGTAGTCGGTGAACACCTGGGGTGTGGCCACGGTGCCCACGCCGCCGGGATAGAGCGTGGACGGGTGCACGTGCCTGCCCTCCATCAGGCAGACCATCTCCCTGGTGACCCGGCTCACCTGCAGCGCCTCGCGGTAGACGTCTCCGGTGAACGGGTTGAAGGCGCGCATGACGTCGGCGATCGTGCGGTAGCCGTGGATGCGGGCGTTCGGCGCCTCGGTGGTCTCGGCACGGCGCAGCAGGCTGGGATTGGTCTCCTTGACCATCTGCTCGCAGTAGTCGACGAAGACCAGGTTGTCCTGGAAGAGCGTGTGATCGAACATGTACTCGGCGGCCTCGCCGAGGTTGATGATCCAATCGGCCAGCGGCGGCGGCTTGACCCCGTAGGCCATGTTCTGGGCGTAGACCGAGCAGGTCGCGTGGTTGTCACCGCAGATGCCGCAGATCCGGCTGGTGATGAAGTGCGCGTCGCGCGGGTCCTTGCCCTTCATGAACACGCTGTAGCCGCGGAACAGCGACGAGGTGCTCTTGCACTCGACCACCTCGCGGTTGGCGAAATCAATCTTCGTGTAGATGCCCAGGTTCCCGATGATCCGGGTGATCGGGTCCCAGGACATCTCGACCAGCTCGCGGGCGGTGCCCGCCTCCTGGCCCTGTCCCGCGGTACGGGTAGTCACCTTGCCGTTCCCCCTAGTTGCCCCAGCGCGGGTCGTACCCGCTGGTCAGTTTGCGGCCGTTGTGCCGCCACTTCGGTTCCTTGTTCGCCGTGTGGTTGGTGATGGAGCGCAGCCTGCGGATCAGCGCGCCGTACGCGCCGCTCATCGCCACCGACACCGATGCGCCCGGGGGCTCGTCCATGAACGGCATGAACTTGTCGGGGAAGCCCGGCATGGTGCAGGCGATGCAGATGCCGCCCACGTTGGGGCAGCCGCCGACGCCGTCCATCCAGCCGCGCTTGGTGACGTTGCAGTTGACCACCGGCCCCCAGCAGCCGACCCGCACCAGGCATTTGGGCGAGTTGTAGTCGTGCGCGAAGTCGCCCTGCTCGTAGTAGCCGGCCCGGTCGCAGCCCTCGTGCACGGTCTTGCCGAACAGCCAGGTGGGGCGGAGCATCTCATCCAGCGGGATCGTCGGGGCGATGCCCGCGGCCTGGTACAGCAGCCAGGTCAGCGTCTCCATGAAGTTGTCGGGCTGCACCGGGCAGCCGGGCACGTTCACGATCGGCAGGCCGCCCGCCGAGCGGAAGTCGTGGCCCAGATAGTCGGACAGGCCCATGCAGCCGGTCGGGTTGCCCGCCATCGCGTGGATGCCGCCGTAGGTCGCGCAGGTGCCGATCGCCACGACGGCCCACGCCTTGGGCGCCAGCCGGTCGATCCACTCGTTGACGGTGATGGGCTCGCCCGTCACCGGGTCGTTGCCCATCGACGTCCAGTAGCCGTCGCCGTTGATGTTCTCGTTCGGGATCGATCCTTCGACCACGAGGATGAACGGCCCGAGTTCGTCGCGGTGCGCCTGGTGGAAGGCGGCCATGAAGGCGTCTCCCACCTCGGTGGCCAGCACCTTGTTGTGCAGGTGGACCTTGGGCAGGCCCGGGACGAGCCCGAGCAGCACGTCTTCGATGCTGGGCTGCGTGGCGGCGGTGATGGAGACGGTGTCGCCGTCACAGCTCATGCCTTCCGAGGTCCACAGAATGTGCACCTCGTCCAGGGCAGTCGGCGTTTGCGCGGTTGTCATGGCTCAAGCCCCCTTCTTGTCCTGCCTGTGGAGGTTTAGACCCGATGACGTTTGGTATCCGATCTGCAGCTCTACGTAGCGTTGCATACCGCAAAGACGAGGTTGTAAACCATGACGCGGACTCTTCAGCCGGCCACCGGCTCACACGCTGACCTGCGGGAACGTCATCCCGCCAAGCCCCGGCGGTCTCCGCTGCGCGCCGGCGCGCGCGGAGCGATCGGCGCCATGGCGATGTCCGGCCTGCGACAGTTCACCACGGCGATCGGCGTGGTGGAGAAGGTGCCTCCCGAGGCCGTGCTGGAACGCACCGCGCCCACGATGCTCCGGCGGCTGCCCGCCGGGCGCCGTCCCGCGATGGTCGAGCTGACGCACTGGGGATACGGGGCGCTCGGCGGCGTGCTGTTCGGGCTGCTGCCGTGGGCGCTGCGCCGCCGTTCCCTGGCCGGACCGGCGTACGGCGTGGCGTTCTGGGCCGTCTTCGAGACCGCCATCGCGCCCGCGCTCGGCCTGCCACGCCGCTCCGGCACCACCCCGGAGCGGCTGGCGCTGCTGGCGGATCATGTGCTGTACGGGATCGTGGTCGGCGCCTCCCCCTGGCCACATCGCGACAAGCCGGACAGATCATCCTCTTGATCGTTGCGCGTCCCGCGCGGCGGCGACGGCCACCTGACCGAGGCTGATACCGCCGTCGTTCGCCGGCACGCGTGCGTGGGTGAGCACCAGGAAGCCCGCCTCCTCCAGCCGCTCCACCGTCCGCCCCGCCAGCAGCAGGTTCTGGAAGACACCGCCGGACAGAGCCACCTTCGACAGCCCCGTCCTCTCGCGCAGGAGCAGGCAGCAGCGCACGATGAGGTCGCGCACACCGTTGTGGAAGCGGGCGGCGACGACGGCCGTCTCCACGCCCTCCTTGAGATCCGCCGTGGCCGCGCGTACCAGGTCGGCCCCCTCGATCACGAGAGTGCCGGCGCCGCAGGAAACGGCCGCGTGGTAGGCGCCCCGCTCGCTCAGGTCGGCGAGTTGCTCCAGCTCGATCGCCGCCTGCCCCTCGTAGCTGATCGTGTCCCGCACGCCGAGCAGCGCCGCCACGGCGTCGAACAGCCGCCCCGCGCTCGACGTCGGCGGCGCGCCGCTCCCGCCGCTCCGGGCCAGCGCCGTCACTCTCCCCCACCACCGCTCGTTGCGGCGCGCCACCGCGAGCGCCTCCGTGCCGTCGATGCCGTCCAGGTAGGCGGCGGCCATCCGCCACGGCTGCCTGATCGCCGTGACGCCGCCCGGCATGGGCACCGGCGCCAGATGGCCGGCCCGCTCGAAGGAGACCAGGTCCGCCAGCAGGAACTCGCCACCCCACAACGTGCCGTCGGGGCCGTAACCCAGCCCGTCGAACGCCACGCCGATCACCTGGGCGTGCTCGCCGTTGTCGGCCAGGCAGGAGGCGATGTGAGCGTGGTGATGCTGCACGCCGGCCAGTTCGACGCCGTGCAGCTCCAGGGCGTGTTTCGTGGACAGGTACTCCGGATGCAGGTCGTGCGCGACCACCTCAGGGCGCACTCCGAACAGGGACTGGAAGTGCTCGATGCCTTCGCGGTAGGAGCGCAGGGTCGCGTAGTCCGCCAGATCTCCTATGTGCGGGGAGACGAACGCGTGCCGCCCCTTGGCCAGGCAGAAGGTGTTCTTCAGCTCGGCGCCGCACCCGAGGATCTGCCGGGGAGCCTCCCAGGCCAGCCGTACGGGCTGGGGGGCGTGCCCGCGCGAGCGCCGCAGGAGCGCCGGCCGCCCACGGAAGGGGCGCGCGACCGAATCGTCGGCACGCAGGTGAATGGGCCGGTCGTGGGCCAGGACGGCGTCGGCGATGGCCCCGAGCCTGGCCAGGGCCTCAGCGTCGTCGTGCACGATCGGCTCGCCCGAGGTGTTCCCGCTCGTCAGCACGATCGGCGCGGCGGTGCCCGCGAGCAGCAGATGGTGCAGCGGCGTGTACGGCAACATGATCCCCAGGCAGCGCTGACCCGGAGCGACCGACTCGGACACGGCCGGCTCGGACACGACCGACTCGGATGCGGCCGCGCCCGCTCGCCGCGGCGCCAGCACGATCGGCGCGGCGGCGTCGGTCAGCAGGCTGGCCGCCACCGCGTCCACCTCGCACAGCCGCCGGGCCTGCGCCAGGTCCGCCACCATGACCGCGAACGGCTTGGCCTCGCGTCCCTTGCGCCGCCGCAACTCGGCGACGGCGTTCTCGTCCCCGGCCAGGACGGCCAGGTGGTATCCGCCGATGCCCTTGACCGCCAGCACCCCACCGCTCAGGAGCACCTGGACCGCGCCGGTCAGGGCGTCACCCGGCGCGCCGGCCAGGCTCAGCGCGGGACCGCATGCCGGGCAGCAGGTGGGCTGGGCGTGGAAGCGCCGATCTCCGGGGTCGTGGTACTCGGCCGCGCATTCGCCGCACATGGCGAAGCCCGCCATCGTGGTCCGCGGCCTGTCGTACGGCGTGCCCCGCACGATCGTCAGCCTCGGCCCGCAGTTGACGCAGTTGACGAACGGGTAGCGGTAGCGCCGGTCGGCGGGGTCGCGCAGCTCCGCCAGGCAGTCGGCGCAGGTGGCGAGGTCGGGCGACACCAGCGTGCCAGGAGCGCCGGAGTCGTCGCTCGCGACGATGGCGAACCCGCCGCCGCTGTGTGCCGCGGACCTGCCGGACGTGACCGTGATCCGCTCGATCCCGGCCCGCGGCGGCGCGTCACTCTCCAGCCTCAGTAGGAACTCCTCGATCTCGGTCCTGCCGCCCGCCAGCTCGACGAAGACGCCGCGGCCGTCATTGCCCACGTGCCCCGCCAAGCCCAGCCGAGTCGCCAGCGCGTACACGAAGGGTCTGAACCCGACCCCTTGCACGACGCCCTCGACACGTATCCCCACCTGCGCCCGTCCCCCCACGGGGCCAGTCTGCAATGAAGATCTCCCATCTGGAAGCACCTCGGCCGTGCGCGGTGTCAGGGCGAGGAGCGTTGCCTGCGCAGGGCCGCGGCGGCGACGTTGACCGGCATCCGGCCGAAGATCAGGCCGTGGAAGGGTGAGATCGCCCACCAGTACAGGTGGCCGAGCAGGCCGTGCGGATGGAAGATCGCCCGCTGGGTGTAGACCGTCCGGCCGGCGGAGCAGGTGACGCCCAGTTCCAGCCACGCCAGGCCCGGCAGCCGCATCTCGGCGCGCAGGCGCAGCAGCCGGCCGGGAAGCAGCTCCTCGACCCGCCAGAAGTCGATCGAGTCGCCCACGCGCAGCCGCGCCGGATCGCGTCTGCCGCGCCGCAGGCCGACGCCGCCGACGAGCCGATCGGCCAGGCCCCGCAGGCTCCAGGCGACGGGCAGGGAGTACCAGCCGTTGGAGCCGCCGATGCCCTCGATGACCTGCCACAACGCGTCGGGATCGACGGGCACGGGCCGGCTGCGATCGTCGATGAACAGGCTGCCGCCCGCCCAGTCCGGGTCGGTGGGCAGCGGGTCGCTCGGCGCGCCCGGAGTGGACGCGGAAGACCAGCGGCTGGCCACGTCGGCCTCCTTGATCTTCTTCAGCGCCAGGGACACCGCCCGCCGGAAACCGACGAGTCCGGACTCCGGGCCGGGCACGTAACGCACGATGTCGTGCTCGTGGCAGACGGCCTCGTTCCGCAGGGACTCCACCAGGGGCCGCGCGATGCTCGCGGGAACCGGGGTGACCAGCCCCACCCACAGGCTCGACAGCCGGGGGCTGAGCAGCGGCACCGGGATGATCAGCCGGGGTGGCAGCTCGGCCACGGAGGCGTAGCCATGCATCATGTCGGCATAAGTCAGTACGTCGGGCCCGCCGATGTCGAAGGCCCGGTTCACCGTGTCCCGCACGTCGGCCCAGGCGACCAGGTAGCGCAGCACGTCCCGGACCGCGATCGGCTGGGTACGGCTGCGCACCCAGCGCGGCGTCGTCATCACCGGCAGCCGCTCGGTCAGGTAACGCAGCATCTCGAAGGAGGCCGACCCCGACCCGATGATCACCGCGGCCCGCAGCACCACGGCCGGCACGCTCCCCCGCAGGAAGATCTCCGCGACCTCGGCCCGCGAGCGCAGGTGCGGTGAGAGCCCCTCGTCCGCGGTGAGCCCGCCCAGATAGACGATCCGCCGCACCCCGGCCTGTTCCGCGGCCGTCGCGAACGTCCGGGCGGCCAGCCGGTCCCGCTCGGCGAACCGCCCGGTCGCGCCCATGGTGTGGATGAGGTAGTAGGCGACCTCCACACCTTCCAGGGCCCGGCGAGTCGGCTCAGGGTCGGTGGCGTCCGCCTCGGCGATGTGCGTGCGCGACGCCCAGGGCAGATCGCGCAGCTTGTCCGCCGACCGCACCATGCACCGTACGTCGTGACCGGCGTCCAGCAGTTCGGGCACCAGCCGTCCTCCGATGTAGCCGGTCGCCCCCGTGACCAGGCACAGCGTCATGACCTCGCCCTTTCCCCGAGCAGCTCGCATCATGCCTGCGCGGCGAAGGGGCGCGACCAGGCGTACGGGTTACGCTCGGTTGGTGGAGGGATCGCAGGGTGTGACCGTGGCGCGGCGTTACGGCAGGCCGCGGGTGGCGGTGTCGAGCTGCCTGCTCGGCGAGCCGGTGCGCCACAACGGCGGGCACAGCCGGTCCCGGTTCCTGACCGACCACCTGGCGCCCTTCGTGGACTGGGTGCCGATCTGCCCCGAGATGGAGATCGGCCTCGGCGCGCCCCGGGAGTCGCTCCGCCTCGAACGCTCCCCTGCCGGCCCCCGGCTCATGACGCGGCGCAGCGGCCGCGATCTCACCCCCGCCATGACGACGCTGGCCGGCGAGCGGACGGCGCGGCTGGACGTCGACGGCTACGTGTTCAAGGCCAAGAGCCCGAGCTGCGGCATCCACGGCATCCCGGTCTACGCCGGCGACGCCCCGGTGACCAGGCAACATCGCGGCCTGTTCGCCGACGCGGTGATCGAGGCCCTTCCCCTGCTGCCCGTCGAGGACGAGGGCCGGCTGAACGACGCCGTCCTGCGCGAGGCGTTCACCGAGCGCGTCTTCGCCCACGCGCGGCTGCGCGACCTGCTGGACGGCGACTGGCGGCCGCGCGACCTGGTGGGCTTCCAGGCCCGGCACAAGATGCAACTGCTGGCCCACTCCCCCAGCGGCTACCGCGAGACCGGCCGCCTCGCCGCCGAGGCCGGCACGCGCCCGCGCGACGAGCTCGCCGACGCGTACGGCACGGCGTTCCGCATCGCCATGGCAGTCAGGGCCACGCTCGGCCGCAACGTCAACGTCCTGCAGCACTGCCTCGGCATGCTCGGCGACGAGCTCGACCCGGTCCGCCGCGCCGACGTCGTCGAGGTCATCGGCTCCTACCGGGCGCACCGGGTGGCGCTCAGCGTGCCGCTGGCTCTGCTGCGCCACCACGCCCGTGGCGAGGCCGCGACCTATCTGCAGGAGCAGACCTTCTTCTCGCCGTATCCCGAGGAGCTCGGGCTGCGCAACCATGTGGTGTGACACGCGCTCACGGCGGCAACCGCCGCCGCACACCCTCCGTGGACTCCCGCACGACCAGCCGGTACGGGGCCAGGTGCACCTCGAACGGCAGGGGCTCTTCCGAGCGGATCCTGGTCGCCAGGCACTTCACGGCCAGGGAGGCGATCGCGGCCTTGTCGGGGATCACCGAGGTGAGGGACGGCGTGCTGTAGAGCGCCTCCTCTGAGCCGTCGATGCTCGCCACGGCGACCTGTTCGGGAACGGTCATGCCCGCTTCGTGCAGGGCCCGCTGCGCGCCGATCGCCAGCAGGTCGCTGAAGCAGAAGACCGCGTCGGGGCGGACGCCCGGCGGCAGGGAGGCGAGGGCGCGCATGGCGAGAAGGCCGTTGCGGCGGTCGAACTCCTTCACCGAGGGCGCGAGCCGGGGATCGTAGGTCAGCCCGGCATCGTGCAACGCCCGCTGGAAACCTTCCAGGCGTTGCCGGTCGGTCGCCGACGCCTGCGCCTTCACGCCGATGGCGGCGATCCGGGTACGGCCCAGGGCGGCCAGGTGCGCGGTGGCCTCGCGAGCCGCCGCGACGTTGTCGATCAGGACATGGTCGGCGGCGACCTGATCGCGCTCGTAGCTGCGCTCGCCGAGCAGCACCAGGGGGAACTCGTCGGCGACAGGGGCGAGTTCGTCGAGCGAGACGTGCAGGGGAGAGAGGATCACGCCGTCCAGCAGCGCCGCGCCGACGCCGGTCGCCAGGCGCAGCTCCTCGCGCGCGTCGCCCATCGTCTCCTCGATGAGGACGGTGAGGCCCAGCTCGGCGGCCTCGGCTCGCACGTGCTGGGCGAGCTCCGCGAAATAGGGCATCGCCAGGTCCGGGACGGCGAGGGCGATCAGATCGCTGCGCCCCGTCCTGAGGCGGCGAGCCGACGGGTTCGGACGGTAGCCGAGCTCACGTACGGCCCGGGTCACGCGTTCCCGCGTGGCCTCCGACACCCGGGGAACGCCGCGTACAACGTTGGACACGGTCTTGATCGACACTCCCGCGCGCATCGCGACGTCCTTGAGTGTCGCTGCTGCCACCGCCGGCCCCCGTCCTCTGTGATTTCCAGATTATGTATGGTCCAACGGCGCGTGTCAGTGCTTGAGGCGCACTTCCCCTTCATTTTCCGCGTTTCCGACAGAAGGGTTGACCACGGAGATACACGGCTGTTACAACGTTGGAATAGTTCGCTAACGGCTGCGTTCTGCAGCGGTTACGGCGGCCCGCCGCATGCTGACGGGCCAAGGCTGCATGCCTGAACGGAGGGCGCGGATCCGGGTCTCGCGCCGAAGCCCCCACGACGAGTTCGCGCTGCCCGCAGCGCTCCGTCCGCCTGCCTCACGAGAGGGTCCCCATGTCTCCGCATGGCTCGAACGCCCCGCTGCGCACAGCCGTCGTCGGCGCGGGCGACATCGGCCCCGGCGACCCCTACTACACCGAACTGTACGGCGGCGCTCCAGGCTGGGCGCCGGCCGGCCCTCGCGAGGAAGAGGATCACGCATGACCCTGGCACTGACCCACGCGCACGGCGACCGCGTCACCGTGGTCCACGAGGCGACAGGGACAGAGCTGTTCGCCTACGTCTACCGGCCCGAAGCCGCGTGGGAGGCGCCCAAGCCCTACCTGCACCCGATCAGGACCCTGTCCGGCGGGCTCGTCACCGATTACCGCCCCAACGACCACCGCTGGCACAAGGGGCTGCAGCTGACGGCCTCTCACCTGTCAGGCCAGAACCTGTGGGGCGGCAACACCTACGTGCACGGCGAGGGGTATCTCCCGCTGCCGGAGAAGGTCGGCTCGATGGCCCACATCGCCTTCGACGAGGTCTCCGCCGCGGAAGACAGCGCTGTCATCGCCGAGCGCCTGACCTGGCACCCGTACGAGGGCGAGCTGTGGGCCGAGGAGGAGCGCCGCATCGAGGTGCGCGACGTCGACCAGGAGGCCGGGAGCTGGTCGTTCACCTGGACTTCCGCGGTGACCAACCGGCGGGCCGAGCCGCTGCGGTTCGGCAGCCCCACGACCCATGGCCGCCCCGCCGCCGGATATACCGGGCTGTTCTGGCGCGGGCCACGCGCCTTCCGCGGCGGCCACGTCTTCACCGCCGAGGCCGGCGGCGGCGACCTGATGGGCAGCCAGGCGCCCTGGCTGGCGTACACCGGTGAGCACGACGGGCGCGACGGCCATGCCACGGTCGTCTTCGAACACGCCCCGGCCAACGACCACGCGAGCGAGAAGGGGACGCACCCGGCGCACTGGTTCGTGCGCAGCGACCCGTTCGCCGCGGTCGCGCCGTCGTGGGCGTTCCACGAGGAGCTGGTCCTGGCCCCCGGCGACACGCTGGCCAGGAGCTACCGCATCCACGTCGCCGACGGCGCCTGGGACCGCGAGCGGGTCGCCGCGCACGTGGCGGGGCACGCATGGTGAGCACGGCGTACGAGGGGGACGACCCGTAGCCACCGCGCACCCGCGCTCCCCCACTCACCCCCCATTCTTGAAAGGCCCCCATGCCCGAGCCCCGAAGCGGCCGGCGCCGACCTCCAAGCCGCCGAGCCGTCCTGGCCGCGGCCACCGCCGCTCTGACCACCGCCCTGGCCGCCACGCTCTCCGCGTGTTCGCCCGCCGGCGGCGGCACCTCCCAAGGAGTCGTCCTCACCTTCTCCTGGTGGGGCAACGACAACCGTGCCGAGCGCACCGAGAAGGTCGTGCGGCTCTTCGAGCAGCGACACCCCGGTGTCACCGTCCGCACGTCGAACGCGGACTTCGGCTCGTACCTGCAGAAACTGGCCACGCAGGCCGCGGGCGGCGGCATGCCGGACGTGGCTCAGCTCGACTACCGCCAGATCTCCCAGTACGCGGGCAGCGGCGCGCTCATGCCGCTGAGCGAGGCCATCAGCGACAAGACGATCCATACCGACGAGATAGATCGGCAATTCCTGCGCACGGGCACCTACGAGGGCGGACAGTACGCCCTGCCCATGGGCCGCGGCATCACCGGCTACGCCTACGACTCCGCCCTCTACACCAAGGCCGGCGTCCCCGCGCCGCAGCCGAGCTGGACCTGGCAGGACTGGGAGAACGCCAACAGGAAGATCGCCTCCCTCGGCCTGAAGGGCCCGGACGGGCGTCCCGTCACGGGCGCCAACGACGGCGGGGGCAACCAGGACGTGTTCGAGACCTGGCTGCGCAGCCGCGGCGGCCAGCTCTACGCCAGCCAGACGCGGCTCGGGTTCACCGAGGACGACCTCGCCGAGTTCTGGGCGTTCTGCGACAGGCAGCGCGAGGAAGGCGCCATCGCCTCGGCCGCGGACACCACCCAGGCCAGCAGCACGGAGACCAGCCCGATGGGACGCGGGCTGGCGGCCGCCGACTTCACCTGGGACGCGCCGTTCCCCGGGTACGCGACGCTCCTCGGCGAGTCCACCCACTTCGCGCCGGTCCCCTCGACCCAGGGCCGCCAGGGCACGTACTTCAAGCCCAGCATGCTCATCGGCATCTCGGCCAACACCAAGCACCCCAAGGAGGCGGCCCAGCTGGTCGACTTCCTCCTCAACGACCGGCGGGCGGGCGACATCCTCAGCTTCACCCGCTCCACCCCGCCCAACCGCGTGATCGCCGCGAACGTCGCCAAGACCCTCAAAGGCCCGGAGCTGGAGATCTACCAGTACGCCCAGAAGATGGAGAAGTACGGCCTCGACGCACCGCCGACCGCGCCGCCGCCGGGCGACGTCGCGATCAACTCCGCCTTCGGCCGCCACTACCAGCGCGTGATGTTCGGGCTGGCCACCCCCCGGCAGTCGGCACGCGAATTCATCGAAGAGGCCAACCGGGAGCTGAGGTCATGAGAACCCTGTCGACCAGGGCGCCCGAGAGCGCCGACGGAACGACCGGCCCGCGCGCACCGGCCAGGCGGCGCCGCCAGGTGCGTGAGAAGCAGTGGCCCGCCTACGTGTTCCTGTCGCCGTGGATGATCGGCGCGGGCGTGCTGACCCTGCTGCCGATGGCCGTGTCGCTCTACCTGTCGTTCACGGACTACAACCTGTTCGACGCGCCGAACTGGGTGGGTCCGCGCAACTACGTCGAGCTGCTCTTCGAGGACCCCCGGTACTGGCGGTCGGTCGGCACGACCCTGCTGTACGTCCTGGTCGCCGTCCCGCTCAAGCTGGCCCTCGCGCTCGGCGCGGCGATGCTGCTGAAGAACCTCAACCGGGGCCGCGCCTTCTACCGTTCCGCGTTCTACGCGCCGTCCCTGCTCGGGGCGAGCATGTCCATCGCCCTGGTGTGGCGCGCGCTGTTCAACGACGGCGGCACGGTGCCCAACCTCCTGGACGCGGTCGGCATCGACACCGGCGGCTGGGTCGGCAACCCCCACCTGGCGGTGTTCGCGGTCGTCCTGCTGACGGTGTGGCAGTTCGGGGCGCCCATGGTGATCTTCCTGGCCGGGCTGCAGCAGATCTCGCCCGAGCTCTACGAGGCGGCGGGCATCGACGGCGCCGGCCCATGGCGGCGGTTCGTCTCCATCACCGTGCCGATGTTGTCGCCGGTCGTCTTCTTCAACCTGGTGCTGGAGATCATTCAGTCGTTCCAGGTCTTCACCCCGGCCTACGCCATCAGCGGCGGCAAAGGCGGCCCCGCCGACTCCACCATGTTCTACACGCTGTACCTGTACGAGCGCGGCTTCACCGCCTCGCACATGGGCTACGCGGCGGCGATGGCCTGGCTGCTGCTGATCGCCATCGGCGTGATCACCCTGATCCTGTTCAGGACGTCCCGGTCCTGGGTCTTCTACGCGGGCGAGGAGGCACGATGAACAGCACGACGAACACAGCGACGAAGCGGTGGCTGCCGCACACGATCGCCCTCGTGGGCCTGCTCGTCCTGCTGTATCCGCTGGTCTGGCTGCTGGCCACGTCGCTGAAGCCGGCCGACGAAGTGGTGACCAGCCTCGACCTGTGGCCCGGTCATCTGGAATGGCCGAACTACACGACGGCCCTGGAGGGCGTGTCCGGCATCTCCGTCACCCAGCTGCTCTCCAACACCCTGCTGATCGCGGTGGGCTGCGTCATCGGCAACGTCCTGTCCTGCTCGCTGGCCGCCTACGCCTTCGCCCGGCTGCGCTTTCGCATGCGGAAGGTGATGTTCGCCTTCATGGTGGCGACGCTGATGTTGCCGCACCACGTCGTGCTGATCCCGCAGTACATCATCTTCAACCGGCTCGGCCTGGTCGACACGTACTGGCCGCTGATCCTGCCCAAGTTCCTGGCCACCGAGGCGTTCTTCGTCTTCCTCATCGTCCAGTTCATGCGCGGGCTGCCGCGTGAGCTGGAGGAGTCCGCCCGTATCGACGGGTGCGGCCCTTTCCGTACGTACTGGGCGATCACGCTGCCGCTGAGCCGGCCGGCGCTGATCACCACGGCCATCTTCACCTTCATCTGGTCCTGGAACGACTTCTTCACGCAGATGATCTACCTGTTCGCGCCGGAGAAGTTCACCATCACCCTGGCCCTGCGCAGCTTCGTCGACCAGTCCAGCACCTCCGCGTACGGCCCCATGTTCGCGATGTCGGTGATCTCCGTGCTGCCGATCGTGCTGTTCTTCTTCGTGTTCCAGCGCTACCTGGTGCAGGGCATGGCCACCTCCGGGCTGAAGGGCTGAGGCGCCGTGTCCCGCGTACCGGCCGACCGCCGGGAGCCCGGAGAGGTCTTCGGGCCCGGTTTCACCCTGTTCGCCGACGTGCTGCTCGTCGGCCTGCTCACCAGCGTCGCCAGCGTGCCGGTCGTCACGGCCCCGGCCGCGTTCGCCGCCGCGTCGGCGACGCTCCGGCAGAGCACGCAGGACGGCATGCCGGTCAGGTTCGGGGCGTACGCCGGCCACCTGCGCGCCCGCCTGTCCGCGGGCACCCTGGCCGCCGGTCTGGCGCTGCCGCTCCTGGTCGTGGTCCTGCTGGTCGACGCCGCGCTGGTGCGCGGCGGGCTGCCCGGAGCGAACGTCCTGGCACCCGCTCTGGCCCTGCTCACCCTGGGAGCCGTGATCGTGGGGCTGCGCGCCGTCGCGATGCCGGCCCCGCATCGGATGTCGGTACGCGAGGGGCTGCTCCGCTCGGCCGGCGACCCGCGTGGCACCCTCCTCCTGGCGGGCGCCGTGCTCCTGACCGCGCTTCTCGCCTGGTCGATCCCACTGCTCATCCCCCTGTTGCCGGGACCGCTGGCGTTCGCCGCCACCGCGGTGGACCTCCGCTCCACCCCGGGCCGGTGAGAAGCCGAGCCGGTGAGAAGCCGGGCCTCCCCGCTCCTGAGGCGGGGAGGCCCGGGGGTCACTTCAGTCCGTACGCCCGGTGGACGGTCTGCTCGACGGTGTTGCCCTCGGCGTCGGTGGCCTGGGCCCTGAGGCCGACGGCCCCCGTCGTGCGCGACAACTCGGGAGGCGTGATGGTGGCACGCCCCGAGGCCGAGACGCGGAGCGGCGTCCAGTGCGCGCCGTCGTCGAACGTGACCGACAGCTTCACGTCGGTGACCTTCGCGTCCGGCGCGGTGTAGGAGCCGTGGTAGCCGGTGACGGTGATCCGGTGCGACGTGCCCGCCTTGACCCGGTTGTCCAGGTCGAGCGGCACGTCATAGCGGAGGTTGAGCCGCCTGACCGGTTCGCACGGCGCCAGCTTGCCCGTGGCGAACCAGGCCAGGCAGAGCCCGTCGGCCGTGCTGGTCATCCCGCCGGTGGGCCGCTTGGAGCGGAACGTCCACGCGCTCTCGACGTCCTTGGCGTACAGCTGCGACGGGTTGGGGGTGTGGAAGGTGTCGGTGAGCCGGTAAGCCGCGTCCTGCTCAGGCAGCGTGAACGTGGGCACGATGATCGCGAAGATTCCGAGCACGACCGTGGCCTCGACGAGCGGCACCTCCTGCCCGTCGCGGTACAGGCGCATCTCGTCCCTGCCACCGTGCTTGTCGCTCTGGAAGTTGGCGTTGTACGCGAAGGCCTCCTGGTGGTTCGGCACCGGCCCCATGATCGGCAGGGCCGCCAGGAAGGTGTCGTTGGTGCGGCACGGGAAGCACTGCACGGTGCCGGAGTGGAGCACCGCGTCGGAGACGACGACGTTGCCTGGCACGCGGGGCTGGATCCCCCACGGCTCGGTACGCGAGCCGGCGGAGGTGAAGACGTCCACGGCGGTCGCCGACAGCCCGCGCCTGGCGTAGTAGTCGGCGCCGTCCTGGTAGGTCGTCGTGTTGGAACGGGTCCAGACGACCTCCGGCGAGATCGGTCCCACGTACTCGGTGAGGGTGGTCTGCGAGCGCACGCTGTGGTCCATGGACCACACGCCCGAATACCTGACCGGCTTGATCATCGCGGCCGAGATGGTCAGGCCCACCTGTCCTGGCCGGTCGGCGTGGAAGCGGTCCTCGATGCGCTGCAGGTCGCGGGTCCTGATCGAGTAGCCGAGGTCGGTGGGCACCCTGCCCTGCTCGGGGAGCATCAGCGAGTACAGGTACGGCGTGGTCGCGACGCCCTCGGCCGTGACGGTCACCGGCCGGCGCCCGGCCAGGGCGGCCAGCGCCCGCCCCTCCTTGGCCGGCAGGCTCATCGTCGGGATCGGGTACGCGGGCCAGCTGCCCCCCGGGTCGAGGAAGGCCCGGCCGGCCGCCCCGTAGCCGAGGACGGCGGCGGCGCCCGCCTGCTGGGCGGCCTTGACCCGGTCGAGGGCGTTGCCCGAACAGGTCGTGGCCGGGCAGAGGTCCGCCAGGTCGAGCAGGACGAGCTTGCCGAGCACGTCCAGGCCGGTGAGGTCGGCACCCTTCCCCGCGTTGACGAGCGGGAGCCTGCTGCGGCCGTCGAGCTTGCGCGTGTCCGGCTGCAGGTTCGGGTAGCGCGGGGTGAGGGCGGGGCCGCCTGGCACCTTCATGGTGATGGCGGGCGCGCCGAGCTGGTAGCGGCCGGTGAGGGTGAAGGTGCCCTGGGTGACCTTGCGCGTGGGCAGCAGCACGTAGTCGTCGAGCCCGTACGCCGGATACAGGGACTGCACGTCGATGTAGGTGACGCCGTCGGCGGCGATGCGGCGGAAGGCGTACTGGGAGAGGTAGGCCTCCGAGTCGCGCGGCGTCTTCACCGACACCTTGCGCGCCTTGCGCAGGTCGAGTGTGACCGTGGTGTCCTTGGTGATCTCGATCTGCGGGTCGGCCGGCAGCGACTGGACCCACTCGCCGTCCGCGCCGCGCCAGGCCAGCGCGCTGACCACGGTGTAGGTGCCGGGGTAGACCTGGGCCTCGGTCTCCATGCCAGTGGCGGGGAGGTAGGAGTACTGCAGGTCGTCGCGGTCGTCGGTGCGCATGAAGAGCCACGGGATCTGCGTGTTCTCGCTCGCCCCGTCGGGGAGCACCAGCTTGGCCCGGACGGTGACCTTCTTCGGCTCGACGAACGCGCCGACGGCCGTGTTCACCTGGACCTCGCCGTTCGAGGCCCGGACGAAGCCCTCGTACCAGGTGTCGGGTCCCGAGGGGTCGAACGTGAGCGTGACCGGCGCGGTGCCGTGCGCGGGGACGGTGACCGTCTCGCGGTCGGCGGTGAGCGTGTCCGGCGGCAGCGCGCCGCCCCGGTGGGCCTTGACGCCGGTGCTCAGGGTGAGGGTGACGGGCTGGTCGCCGTCGTTGGTGTAGTTGAGGGTCTTGGTGACCGGGCCGTTCTGGGGCGAGGGCAGGAAGCCGAAGTCGATGCCGCCGGAGCCGCGTACCTGCTGCTTGACGGCACGGGCGACGTCGACGCGGCCGGCGCCCTGCTCGTAGGCGTCCTGGCCTTCGCCGTGGGCGCTGCTGGTGAGCGCGGCCTTGAGCTGGGCGTTGGCCCAGTCGGGGTGCTGCTGAGCGAGCAGCGCGGCGGCGCCCGCGACGTGCGGGGTGGCCATCGACGTGCCGGACGCCGTGGTGTAGCCGTCCTCGGCGGGCACCCCCATGGACGTGCCGTGCGCGCGGGCGGCCACGATGTCCACGCCCGGGGCGCTGATGTCGGGCTTGAGGCTGTAGTCGATCGCGGTCGGGCCCCGGCTGGAGAAGGAGGCCAGGGCGTCCGAGCGGTCGACCGCGGCGACGGTCAGCGCCGAGGCGGCGGTGCCCGGCGAGCCGATCGCGCGGCTCTTGCCGTCGTTGCCGGCGGCGACCACGAACAGGGCTCCCGACTCGGCGCTGATCTTGTCCAGTGCCTGGTCGAGCGGGTTGTCCGGCCCGGGGCAGCAACCACCGAGGCTCATGCTGATCACCCTGGCCTGCTGGGCGGCCGCCCACTGCATGCCTTCGATCACGTCGGACTCGAGGCCGCTGCCGTAGTTGTTGAGCACCTTGCCGACCAGCAGCGATGCCTCGGGGGCGACTCCCCGGTACTTCTCGCCGTTGCCCGCGATGATCGAGGCGACGTGGGTGCCGTGGCCGTGGCCGTCCTGGGCGCTCGACTCGGAGCTGAAGTTCTGGGAGGCGGCGATCCGGCCGGCCAGGTCGGGGTGGGTGGCGTCGATGCCGGTGTCGAGCACGGCCACCTTGACGCCGACGCCCTTGAGCCCGGCCGCCCACGCCTCGGGGGCGCCGATCTGCTTGACGCTCCTGTCGAGGGAGACCTGGATCTTGCGGTCGAGCCAGATCTTCTGGGAGGCGGACCTGGCCGTGCTGATCCCGGCCCAGAACTGGCCGGCGGCCTTCTTGTCCACCTTGACGGCCGCGCCGTCGATGCTGGCCAGGGTACGTGCGCCGGCGACGCGCTGCTGCGGCCCGTGCTGGACGATGACGGGCAGGGTGGGGCTCTCGGCGTCGGAGTAGCCGTTGCCCGCCTGGTAGGCCACGTCGAACAGGCCCTTGTCGAGCCGTCCTGCCGACAACTGGCTCATGACGTCCGTGGGGTAGACGTAGTACGCGTCGCCCTCGCGTACCGACAGGAAGAACACCGGCGCGCCACCGGGCCGTTTCGCCGGCGCGACCCGCACCTGCGGGCCGCCGTCCTGGCCGGTGGTGTAGGTGACCACGTCACCGGTGATCAGCGTGATCTTCTTCTGGGGTTCCCCGGCCGTCCCGGCGACGGACGCCGGGACCGGGGTGTCGGGGGGTGGGGTCGGCGCGGCCATCCCGGTGGAAAGCAGCACGCCTAACGCGACAAGCGACCGGCCGATCATGCTTCTCCTCAGAGATCATCGGTATCCCCGGGAACCATGACAGATCCCAGTAAAGTCGCGAAAGGCGGCAGTGAGTCCTCTTCCCGCCATGTACGGAAATAGGACATGCTGGGGAAGTGCTGGAGATCATCGGGCTCTCGTACGCCGAGCAGGCGCTGTACGAGACACTGGTCGAGCGCTCCCCCGCCACGCTCGCCGAGCTGGGGCACGCCGCCTCCACCGCGGCCGGGCTGGAGGAGCTCGGGCTGATCACCCGGCTCCCCGAGGACCCGCCGCGCTATGTGGCGGTCTCCCCCGAGATGGGGCTGGACGCGCTGATCCGGGCGCGTACCCGCGAGCTGGCCGCGGCCCGCCACCGTGCCGCCCAGCTCGCCTCCCGCTTCCACCGCTCGGCGCCGGACCAGGACTCGGCCGAGCTGGTGGAGGTGGTGATCGGCAAGGACGCGGTGGGCCGGTGGTTCCAGCGGCTCCAGGAGAGCGCGCGGCGGCAGATCCGGGTCTTCGACGCGCCGCCGTACGCGACGCCCATGGGCGGCAACGCCGTGGAGTTCGAGCTGCTGGAGCGGGGCGTGGAGTATCGGGCGCTGTACGACCGGCGCGCCATGGAGGTGCCGGGAACCCTCTCCCTCATCACCCGCTACGTCGCGGCCGGCGAGCAGGCCAGGGTCGGCGACGTGCCCGTCAAACTGGCGCTGAACGACCACCCCATGGCGATCCTGCCGCTGCGCCACGACCAGCACGTGGTGGAGTCGGCGCTGGTGGTGCACGACTCGACGCTGCTGGACGCGTTGTCGGCGCTGTTCGAGATGTACTGGGAGCGGGCGGTGCCGCTGCAGGTCCGGCACGGCCGCCTGGCCGAGGCGACGGGCGCCGCCGACGCGGGGCGCGACCTGCTGCCGCTGCTCACCGCGGGGCTGACCGACGCGGCCATCGCCGCCCACCTCGGCTGGAGCGACCGCACGGTACGCCGCCACGTCCGCGCGCTCATGGTCCACCTCGACGCCAGGACCCGCTTCCAGGCGGGCTACCAGGCGGTCCTCCGCGGCTGGCTGGACTCATGACGTCGCTGGAGGCCGTCGGTCTCGAACCCGACGAGGAGGCGCTGTACGAGGTGCTGCTCGACCGCTCGCCCGCCACCCTCGACCAGCTCACCACCGCCTGGCCCCGCGCCGACCTCCAGCCCTTGCTGGCCGCGCTGGAGCGCAAAGGGCTGCTCAGCACGTCACCCGGGCCGCCGCCCGCCTACACCGCCGTCGCCCCGGAGATCGCGCTCGACGTGCTGCTGCTCGCCGCCGAGCGCGACCTGCTCCGGGTCCGGGAGCGGGCCCGCGAGCTGGAGGAGGTGTTCCAGGTACGCGCAAGGGAGCGGACGCCCCCGGTGGTCGTCGAGGTGCTCACCGGCCGTCGAGCGGTCGAGCAGCGGCAGGCCCAGATCCAGCACGCGGCCCGGCAGCAGTTCCGGTGCCTGTCCAAGCGCCCCTACTTCGACCCGCTGGGCAGTGTGGCCGCCCAGCGCGAGCTGCTCGAACGGGGCATCACCAGCCGCATGATCTACCAGCGGGAGTTCGTGGCGGCCGAGGGCGCGCTACGGCAGATCGACGAGATGGTCGAGGCCGGCCAGCAGGCGCGGGTGCTTCCCGACCTGCCGATGAAACTGTACGTGGTGGACGACCGGCTGGCGCTCCTCCTGCTCAGGCACGAGCCGGTGGACGCGGTGTCGGCACTGGTCATCCACCCGTCTGGGCTGCTGGAGGCGTTGATCCGGCTGTTCGAGGGGTTGTGGCAGCGGGCCCTGCCGCTCGGCCTGGCCCCGTCGGCCGGCGACCGGCCGCGGGGCTCCCTGGACGACGCGCGGCTGGTCGCGCTGCTGCTGTCGGGGCTCACCGACGAGGGCATCGCCCGCCAGCTCGGCATCGGGCACCGTACGGCCGAGCGCCGGATCGCCGGCCTGATGGCCCGCCTCGGCGCCCGCACCCGCTTCCAGGCCGGCGTCCAGGCCGCCCGCTCCCACCCGCCCCCGGGCTCCCCCTGACGACGCCCTTCGCCGCGGCACTCTGACCTGAGGAGTAAGGGCGAGGAACGGGAACCGGCTGAAGTCCTGGAAGGCCGAGGTGAGGCGTTCCCGCCAGGGGTTAAGGTCACGATCAGCGCCTTATCGACGGCGTCGACCCCCGGGGCTACTCCCGCTGACCGGCTCATTCGTCAGCGGGGGCCTTCGCGCCGTCACGGAGATCCGGGAGAGTGAGGATCTTCGCAGCGCGTCAGCTCGGCACTTCAGGGCCGCCCGATCAGTGCGTCGCCCTGGAGGCGCCAAGCCCGGTCGCCACAAATGTCGAGCTTTTCAGGTAGCGGCTGTAGCTCTTGGGCTAGTTCTATCCTCTCACCTGCATTGATTACGTAGAGATTGGATATGACTACACATAGTCATCAACGGTAGCCCCCTCTGCGCCCGTCCCCCGACGCCCTGCCCGCCCTGCGGCGGCTGCGGTCCCCAGCACCCCACACGGCGGGCGCCCGCCTGCCCCCTTGAAAGGATGCTCATGATTCCCATCTGCCCGCTTCGCCGCCTGGCCTGTGTCTTCGCGGCGGTGGTCCTCTCGGTAGGTCTGTCCGCCCCCGCCGCGCAGGCCGTCACTGTGGTCAAGGCCGAGCCCAACCCCGCGATGTGGGGCTGGGTCGATGAGAGCCGCACCTACAAAATCGACAACGTCAACGTCGGAGGCCATCTCGTACCGCAGGGGTGGGGCGCCGACTCCACCGAGGGCCTGTTCATCTACTCGGCCCTCTCCGACGCGGGAAACGGCTGGAAGTTCCAGCAGCGCCGCGACGAACCCGACGGCTGGTCCTACTACCAGATCAAGAACATCCACACCAACCGGTGCATCAAGCCCGGCCCGCTCGGCGGCCTCAACCGCACCCTCGTCATTCAGGTCTCGTGCAACACCAGCGACTCCTCCCAGTACTGGCGGGTGGAGCGTTCCCGCGCCAACCCCAACCAGGTGCAGTTCGTCAACCACTCCTCCGGCCAGGCCTTCCGGCCCTGGACCGAGTCCAACGGCGATCAGTTGATCTTCATGACCAACCGCGACGTCTCCGCTGCCTACTGGACCCTCGAAGCGCTGTAACCGGCCTCGACCGCCACGAAACGACCAACGGAAGGTGGCATCCATGCGCGTGCTGATCCAGTTGCGCCTCTCTCCCGACATCGTCAACGCTGTGGCCGATCCCGCCGTCATCACGACCGCGGCCGACGTCGCCGGCCGGCTCGCGGGCCCGTTGCCCGGTGTCGTGATCGACGAGTCCTTCGCCCCGCTGACGCTGGTGCTCCCTCAGCCGGCCTCACCCCGCGGCGACCCGCTGTCGCTCAACCAGCCGCTGAGCTTCTCCACCGCCCCGCAGGACACGCACGTCCTCATCCGCGGCGAGATCGACGCTGACGACGTCACCAGCCACGCCCGTCTGCTGCGCTCGACGGTCCGCGAGGTGACGGGCGTGTTCGCCGACCCGTCCGTCGAGCACCACCTCACCTGCGCCGGCAGCGGCGCGGTCGGCGACTGGCACGACGTCAGGCGCCTGCTGCACACCTCGGAGCTGTGGCAGGCCGGATGCGACGGCGACGGCGTGATGCTGGCCGTGGCCGACGGCGGCTTCAACTACGAACACATCAAGGCACACCTCGGCGCCGAGCTCAAGGTCGACGCCACCCGCAGCTGGTCCCCACCTGGCGCTCCCCACACCCCCGGCCGATACGAGGTGGCGCACGGCACCATGTGCGCCTTCGACGCACTGCTGGCCGCCCCCAAGGCCACCCTGCTCGACATCGCCGTCATACAGAGCCGGACACCCGGCGGGCCGGGCAACACCGCGGGCTTCCTGTCGGACGCGGTCGCCGCGTACGCCCACCTTCACCTCCAGCTGACCACCATGCCCGCCGAATCACGCAAGCTGGTGATCAGCAACAGCTGGGGTGTGTACAACAGCGACCAGGACTTCCCAGTCGGCCACCCGGGCAACTACTCCGACAACCCCTCCCACCCGTTCAACACGATGGTGGCCAGCCTGGAGAACGCCGGTGCCGACATCGTCTTCTCCGCCGGCAACTGCGGCCGCCAATGCGCGGCCCCGAACTGCAACCTGGGTGAGCGTTCCATCGCCGGCGCCAACGGCCACCCCAAGGTCCTGACCGTCGGCGGGGTCGACACCCACGACGAACGCGTCGGCTACTCCTCGGAGGGGCCCGGCCGGCTCACCGACCACAAACCCGACATCTGCGCCTACACCCACTTCACCGGCTCTCAGTTCGACGGCCCCACCGTGCCGGACAACGGCACGTCGGCCGCCTGCCCCGTCGCGGCGGGCGTCGTGGCCGCGATCCGCGCCCGCTGGTCCGTCCTCGAACTCCCGCCGGGCAGACTCCGCTCGCTGTTGCAGGCCACCGCCCAGGACCGCAGCACCCAGGGCTTCGACTACGACTACGGTTACGGCATCATCAACCCGCTCGCCGTCGTGGCCGCACTCGACGAGCAAGCCAGAAGGGCCGCCTGAGAGGGTCTCCGCACGGGTCCGTACGACCGGCCCGCACCGCGCTGAACTCATCCGAGCGGATGCGGCACCCTCCGACGGAGAGCAGCATCGGAGGGTGCCGGCCGCGCTGCGCTACCTGAACGGCTGAGGGCGCGCGTCGAAGACCACGACGTCGCCGGGCCGCGTCCCGTCGGTGCCCTCGTGCCAGACGCCCTGCTCCATCGCGGTGCCGACGGCCCATTCGACCGACTGGAAGCCCTGGGCCCGCGGGTCGCGGTGCGTCTTCTGCATGTCGGGCAGCGGGCCGCCGGCCTCGTTGAACACCCATGACACGAAGCGGGCGCACCAGGAGGCGTCGGGGTGGTCGGAGTCGTACCACTGGTTGATCGCCTGGCTGTCCTTGCCCTGATGGCCGCGCGCGATCTCCACGACCCGCGCGCTCTCCGGGCTCACCTTCTGAGGGCGCCGCGGAAGGGGCCGCCTCCGACGACCGTGCGGTCATGCTCGCTGCCGACGTGGGCCGGCCCGATCTGACCGTGCAGTCATGCTCGCTGCCGGCGTGGGCCGGCCGCATCTGCCGCGCAGGCCGGTCGAGGGTTGACTTTCGGCAATGGGGGTCTGTGACCGGCGCCGATAGCGTTGACCGGCATGAGGGGAAGAGTGCGGCTCTCCGGTGACGTGCTGTTGGGGGCGGTGCTGGGGCTGCCGGTGATGTGGGCGGGGTTCACCTCCAGCGAGGATTACCGGCTCGCCTGGTGGGAGGCCGTCGCGTTCCTGGCCGGGGTCGCCGCGACGGTGACGCTGGCGCGGCGGTGGCCTTGGGCGGCGATGCCGGCCGGGGTGACGTTGTGGGTGGCGGCCGTGGTGGCGGGCAGCCCGTTCGTGGTGTTCGCGGCGATGGCGGTGCCGGCGTACCTGGCGGGGGTACGGGGCGAAGGGCCGCGCGCGCTCGCCGGGGCGGCCGGGGGTGCGGTGCTGGGCGTGGTGGCGCCGGTGGCCGCCGGGGACGCGGGCGCGTGGTTCGTGGCGGTGGCCGGGACGGTGCTGGGCGCGGTCGTGCCATGGCTGGCCGGACGCGCCCGCCGCCAGTACGTGGTGCTGGCCCGCGAGGGCTGGGAACGGGCCGAGGAGCTCGAACGCGCCCAGCGCACGATCGCCGAGCAGGCCAGGGCCAGGGAACGTACCAGGATCGCCGGGGACATGCACGACCTGCTGGGCCACGAGCTGAGCCTGGTCGCGCTGCGGATCGGCGGGCTGGAGGTGGCGCCGGGCCTGGCGGAGCCGTACCGGGAGGCGGCGGGCGAGGCACGCAGCGCGGTCACGGCCGCCGCGCGACGGCTGCAGGACATCGTGCACCTGCTGCGCGAGGACGCCGACCCCGCCTCCGAGGAGGTGCCGGAGCTGGTGGCGCGCGCCAGGGCTGCGGGGCTGCCGGTGGAGCTGCGTACCGGAGGGGACGGGCCGCCCGCCGGGGCCATGGCGGAGCGGGCGCTGCGGCGGGTCGTGCAGGAGGGCCTCACCAACGCGGCCAAGCACGCCCCCAGCGGCCCGGTGACCGTCGCCGTCGAGCACGGGGAGGACGGGAGCACGGTCACGGTGACCACATGCCGGGGGGCGGAGCCGGCCCGCGAGTCGTACGGCGGGTACGGGCTGGAAGGGCTCGGAGAACGGGTCCGCCTGTGCGGCGGGAGCCTGCGTGCCGGGCCGACCGATGAGGGAGGCTTCGAGCTGCGGGCCACCCTGCCGCGCCGGCCCGGCCCGATCGTGCCTTCGACGTCCGCGTTCCACCTGGACAGGGCTCGGCGCAGGGCACACCGCAGCCGGTTCGCGGCGGTCACCACGGCGGTGGCGGCCACCGCGACGGTCGCCGCGCTGCTGCTGGGCTTCATGGTCTACGACTCGGTCACCTCGGCGCTGTCGCCGGCTGTCTTCGACGGGCTGCGAGTGGGTCAGGAGGAGGCCGCAGTGCAGGCCGTGCTGCCCTCCCGTACGCGGGTGGACGGCGGGCGGGCCGGCGAGCCACCCGGCATCCGCTGCCGGTACTACGGCACTCACCCCAACCCGTTCGACGTGGTGCGGGGTGAGATGTTCCGGCTGTGCTTCCGCGACGGGCGGCTGGTGGCCAAGGATTTCCTGCCCCACGGCCGCGACGCGTAAGGTGCGGTCCCGCGAAGGAGGTATGACGGTGGTGCGAGTGGTGCTGGCCGACGACGAGGCGGCGGTGCGGGCCGGGGTGCGGGTGATCCTTTCGGCCGACCCGGCCATAGAGGTGGTCGCCGAGGCGGGCGACGGTCACGCCCTGATCGAGTCCGTCCGCGCCCACCGCCCCGACGTCGCGCTGGTCGACATCCGCATGCCCAGGCTCGACGGCCTGACCGCCACGGCCGAGCTGCGTACCGTCGCTCCCGGCACGGCCGTGCTGATCATGACGACGTTCGGCTCGGACGCCTACATCTCCCGCGCGCTCGGCGACGGGGCGGCCGGGTTCCTGCTCAAGACCGGTGATCCGCGCGAGTTCTCGCTGGGGGTGCGGGCTGTGGCCGAGGGCGGGGCGTACCTGTCGCCCATGGTGGCGGCCCGGGTGATCCGCACGCTCAGCGGCGACCACCTGGCCAGGACCGTGGCCGCCGGTGAGCGGGTCGCCGTCCTGACCCCGCGCGAACGGGACGTGCTGGCGCTGGTCGGCCTGGGGCTGTCCAACGCCGAGATCGCCCGGCGGCTGCACCTGGCAGAGGGCAGCGTCAAGACCTACACCAGCACGATCCTGGGCCGGCTCGGGGTGAGCAACCGCGTCCAGGCCGCCGTGATCGCCCACGACGCCGGTCTGGTCCCCCGCGAGTGACCGCTCACCGCGAGCACTCAACCGCGGCGACGGCGCTCAGCGACGATGCTCAGCGACGGCGGTGTTCAGCGGCGACGCTTCTCAGCGGCGGTGCTCGGCGGCGGCGGTGCTCGGCGGCGGCGGTGCTCGGCGGCGGCGGTGCTCAGCGGCGGTGCTCAGCGGCGACACTTCTCAGCGATGACGGTGCTCAGCGTGACGCGGGCCGTCCGTCCACGGCATGGGCGGCTCGTCCGGGACGGGCGCGGCCAGGAGGGGACGTGTCGTGGCCTGCTCCCGCAGCCGCAGCACCAGCGTCGTCACCGGCCCTCGCAACGCCAGCACCAGCACCGGCGCCAGCACCCCGCCCAGCAGCAGCCCCATCACCACGTCACGCGGATAGTGAACACCGACGAACACCCGCGACCCGCCACCCAGCAGCGCCAGCACCACCACGTACGGCGCCAGCGCCCGCCAGGCCAGCACCAGCCCGCCCGCCGCCGCGGCCACCAGCGTCGCGTGGTTGCTGGGCCACGACCAGTCCCCGTACGCCGGGCACGGCACGATCGTGGCCATCCCCTGCGGCAACCGGCACGGCCGATCCTCCTGGGCCAGCCCCTTGACGACCTCGCTGACCACGTAACTCGCCACCATGGCCACCGGCACGAGCAGCGCCGACGCCATCCGCTCCGAACTCCCCCGCCTGGCGCGCCACCACGCCGCCGACATCAGCGCCGCGAACACCACCAGCACCCCATCGGTGCCTGTCTCCGCCAGCCATCGCACCCATCCGGGCGCCTGCGCGGCCAGCTCCACGACGTCCCGATACAAGCCGTCGTCCACGGCGACCTCCCCATTTCTCCTGATGAACAGCCCTAAAGCTAGAAATCAGGAGCGGTCGCGCGCCGCCGCCGATCGTCCCCGGTCACCCTTGACCTTGGTCAATGGCGGCGTCGCCGTACGGCGGGAACCACTCGCCTTTTCAACGCGGGAAGGCGCCGCCATGCGGCGGCGCCTTCGCGGACCCGACAGGCTCGC
Organism: Nonomuraea insulae; assembly: GCF_042656245.1. NCBI lineage: Bacteria > Bacillati > Actinomycetota > Actinomycetes > Streptosporangiales > Streptosporangiaceae > Nonomuraea > Nonomuraea insulae. The sequence continues at coordinate 122,944 of NZ_JBHSPA010000112.1, read as the reverse complement.
GACCACGGACCCCGGCCTGGGCCACCGGTCCGACGGCACGAGGCAAGGGGGTGATCACTGTTTGGCGGTGAAGACGATCTCGACGCGCCGGTTCTTGGCCCGGTTCTTCTCCACGGGCTTGCCCTCGATGATGTTGGGCAGCTTGGGGCGGCTCTCGCCGTACCCATGAGACTCCAGCGTCACGCCCGAGCCCGTCAGCAACCCGCGCATGACAGCCTGTACGGCCTGCGCCCGCCGCTGCGACAACGTGACGTTGTAGGAGTCCGTGCCCTGGTCGTCGGTATGCCCCTCGATCTTGACCACTCCGCCGGCGCCCTCGGCGTCGACCTTCTCTGCCACCTTCGCCAGCCGCTGCCTGGCCTTGGCGGTGAGCCGCCACTTGTCCAGCGCGAACAACACGTCGCTGGTCACCGCCACCGTGACCTGCCGGCCCTGCTTGGTCTCGCTCTCGGTGCCGTCCATCGACTCGACCTCGCCGATGATGTCCTCGACCGGCAGCACGAGGTCCTCGACGGCGCCGGTGGCGCCGGGCGGCGCGCTGGGCGCCGGGGTCGGGGTCAGGACGAGGGCCAAGGCGACGCTAAGAGATCGGAACATCGGTGAACACGCCGATCATCGGCATCTCGATGTTGACCTTCGTGACGTCCGGCGGCGGAGCCGCGAACACCGCGTAGAGCGAGGAGGCCTGCTCCGGCTCCATGAACTGCCCCTGCGTCCCCGAGCAGACACACTTGGCGTCCTCGCCGGTGCCGTTGCGGGCCACCCGGTAGCGCTTGGCGTTGACCGGGTCGATCAGGGAGACGCCCGAGACGGTGTAGTCGAGCGTGCCCGTACCCATGCCGTTGTGCATGTTGACCTTGCCGTCGGTCGCGGTGATCATCCAGTTGAGGGTGACGGTCCTGCCCTGGCGCTTGAGCGAGGTGATGTCCACTCGCGCCTTGCCGTACATGTCGCCCGCGCCGGTGCTCGCCTCGCGGGTGGCGATCACCTGGGTGGCCTGTGCCGGTGCGGCCGGTGCCGTCGCCTGCTGCTCGACGGGGGTCGGTGCGGCCGCGGCCGCTGACCGGCTCTCGCCGCCGCTGCCCTGCTGGCCGGGGAGCACGCCGCAACCGGCCAGCCCGACGGCCGCGACAGCCAGCGCGATCGTTCTTCGCATGATGTGGTCACCTTCGTTGTCGGGGATCAGGAGGCGACCTTCAGGATCCGCGTGGTCGGCGGAATTCGCCGACCACGCCGCCTGCGAGCCTTCCGCGCGAGCCCTACGGCCCTGCTCTGTTCGTCACCGAGGACGTCAAACTCTCCCATAGCTCGCATAAGCGTCTCAACTTCCCCATGGGGATCGTCGAAGGAACGTCGGCGATCAGGAGTCCTTCGCGGTGGGACGTTCGCGTGCGGCTCCCCCTGCGGCGACGGTCAGCAGGTCCGCCGTGCCGGCCGAGAGCAGGTCGGCGAAGTCGGCTTCCTCGTCGAGGACCCATCGTTCGGTGGTCAGCCGCAGCACGGCCATGCCCACATCGGTGGCCAGCCGTGCCGTCTGCTCGTCGCAGCCGCGGCGCATCAGCGCGGCGGCGACCACCTCGGACAACGACGCCAGCTTGATCAGCTCGCGTTCCTGCAGCGGCGGATTGGCGGCGACGACCGCCGCCCGTTCCAGCAGGAAGTCGCGCGGACGCAGAACCTCCGGCGCGGACGCGAACGCGGTCAGCAAGGTCGGCAGCGCGCCGACGTCCGGGGGGACGGCCTCGATGGCCGAGACGAACCGGGCCTCGAGGTCATCGCCGCCGAAGAGCACCTCTCGCTTGTCGGCGAACCAGCGGTAGAAGGAGCGTTCGGTCAGGTTCGCGCGCTGCGCGATCTGCGCGACCGTCGTGCGGTCGTAGCCCTGCTCGTTGAACAGGGTCAGCGCCGCTCGTTCGAGGCGGCCACGGGCGTTGCCCTCCCACCGTGCCATGACGCGAGTATAGCGACAGCAGATGCTGTCGTCGCTTGTGCTAGCGTCACCGATGACAGCAGATGCTGTCGTCACTGGACGAGGTGATCCCCAGCCCACCCCGGACATCGAGAAGGAAGTCGTCATGGAACAGCGCTTCACCGGAAAGACGGTCGTCGTGACCGGAGCGAGCTCCGGCATCGGCGAGGGAATCGCCCGGCGGTTCGCCGCGGAAGGAGCGAACGTCGTACTCGCGGCGCGACGGAAGGACAAGCTCGACGCCCTCGCTGCCGAACTCGGTCCGCGACGCATGCTCCCGGTCGCCACCGATGTCACGAAACAAGAAGACGTGCAGGCGATGATTCACGCCGGCGCCGGCCGTTTCGGCGGCATCGACGTTCTCGTGTCGAACGCCGGTATCGGCATCGGCAAAGAGTTCGAGGTGACCACGCTGCCGGACTGGCGGCTCATCATGAGCACCGACGTCGACAGTTGTTTCTTCGGCGCCCAGGCGGCGCTGCCGTACCTGAGACAGAGCCACGGGAGCATCATCCAGGTCGCCTCGGCATCCGGCCTCGGCGGCGACCGTCGCCTCGCCGCCTATAACGCCGCCAAAGGCGCCGTCGTGAACTTCACCCGCGGACTCGCCTTCGACCTCGGCCAATACGGCATCCGCGTAAACGCCGTCGCCCCTTCCCTCACGACGAACGAAGAACACGCTCTCGAATACCGGGAACTCATCGAGCGGTTCAACCGGCGCAGGGCGCTGGCGGGCTTCAGCACCCCCGATGACGTCGCCGGTGCGGTCAGTTTCCTCGCCTCGCAGGACGCTCGATTCATCACCGGGACGGTCCTGCCCGTCGACGGCGGAATCACCGCCGGCAGCGGGCAACCCCCACTGTTCTGACCTGTATGCACGCGGAAGAGGAAGAACACAACATGACTGGAACAGCCGCCTCACTCGACCCCGAACTCGCGGCCGCGCTCGCGGCGATGCCGAGAGCCTCGAACGGCAGCCTGATGGATCTGTCCGACATCCCGGCGCTGCGCGAAGCACTGCGCGCGGAGAGAATCGCGCCGGACGACCCCCGCGTCACGGTCGAAACGCTGCGCATTCCGAGAGACGACCGATCGCTGCTCGACGTCGTCATGTTCCATCCCGGCAACGACGACCGCGCCCGTCCGGCCCTCGTCTACTTCCACGCGGGAGGACAGGTCCTCGGCAGCGCCCACGACGACACCACGTACCCCACCGCCCTGGCCCTGTCGCTCGACTGCGTGCTCGCCGTCGTCGATTACCGGCTCGCGCCGGAGACTCCGGCTCCCGGCGCCGCGGAGGACGGTTACCTGGCGTACACCCATCTCGGCGAGCACGCCGGCGAGCACCGGATCGATCCCCGTCGGATCGGGATCGCCGGGGCGAGCGGCGGCGGAGCGGTCGCCGTGGCCACCGCGCTGATGGCCCGGGACCGCCAGGCCACGCGCCCCTGCCTGCTGTCGCTGAACTACCCGATGCTCGACGATCGCAACGAGACTCCGTCCAGCTTCGAGGTGACCGGCCTCGGCGTCTGGGATCGCAGGGAGAACCTGCTCGCCTGGGCCGCGGTCCTGGGTGACCGCGTCGGCGATCCCGCTCTGGATCCGTACTGCGCGCCGGGACGCGCCACCGACCTCGACGACATGCCGGACACCTTCATCGCCGCCGCCCAGTTCGATGTGTTCCGCGACGAGGACATCGCCTTCGCGCAGCGGTTGATCGCCGCCGGTGTTCCCGTCGAGCTGCATCTCTACGCCCGCGCGTTCCACGCCTGGGACCTGTTCGCTCCCGAGTCGGCACTCGCCCGCACGTTCGTGCACACGTGGCACGACTTTCTCCGGCGCCATCTGCACGGGTGAGCATGACGATGCCGGCGAACCGGCGCGGCCGCGGGCGTCACTCGGCGACGAGATCTTCCGGTGTGGATCGGGCGAGGCCGGCGAGGGTGGCCAAGGCTCGGGAGAGGGTGTCCGGCGGTGGTGAGGCGAGGCCGAGGCGGATGGCGTTCGGGGCGCTGTTGCGTCCGACGGCGAAAGCGGCCGCGGGGGTGACCGCGATGCCGTGCCGGGCGGCGGCGGCCACGAACGTATCGGCCCGCCACGGTGACGGGAGCTCCCACCAGCAGTAATAGGAGCGCGGGTCACTGCGTATGGCGAAACCGTGGAGGTGAGCCGCGGCGATGTCCTGGCGCATGGCCGCGTCTCGCTGTTTGGCGACGGCCACCGACCGTGCGGTGTCGTCGGTCAGCCACCGGGTGGCCGCCTCCAGCGCGAACCGCATCGGCGTCCAGCCGCCCGAGCGCAGCGCCGTCGCGACGGGCGCGACGGCGGAGCCCGGCATGACCGCGAAGCCGAGCGACAGGCCAGGCGCGAGCCGCTTGGACAGGCTGTCGACGAGGATCGTGCGCTCGGGGGCGAAGGCGGCCAAGGGCGGCAGGTCGTCACGGAGGAAGGACCAGATCGTGTCCTCGATCGCGGGCAGGTCCAGGCGGGCGAGGAGGTCCGCGATGTCGGCCCTGCGTTCCACCGGCATGCTGATCGACAACGGATTGTGCATGGTCGGCTGGACGTACAGGGCCTTGAGCGGAGCCTTGCGCGCGGCGGCCTCCACGGCCGCGGGATCCAGGCCCGCCGCGTCGACCCGCAGCGGGACGAGCGTGACGCCGGCCCGGGCCGCGATCCCCTTGAGCACCGGGTAGGTGAGCTCCTCCACCCCGAGGCGCCCGCCCGGAGGGACCAGCGCGGCGAGGGCCGCCGCGATCGCCTGACGACCGTTGCCCGCGAACAGCAGCCGCTCCGGATCCGGGCGCCACTGCCCGCGCGCGAGCAGGTCGGCTGCGACGCTGCGCGCCAGCGGGGTGCCTGCCGCGCCGACCGGCCGCATGGACGATTCCAGCACGTCGGCGCGCAACAACGGGCTGATGCCGTCGGCGAGCAGCTTCGACTGCTCGGGCACGACGGGGTAGTTGAGCTCCAGATCGATCCTGCTGCCGGCGGGCTCGGCCAGCGCGGGGCCCGGCCGCGGATCGGCGGCCCGGACGAAAGTGCCCCGGCCCACCTCCCCCACGGTCAGGCCCCGGCGCGTCAGCTCCCGGTAGACACGGGCGGCGGTGGAGTTGGCGATGCCGTGCCGCCGCGCGAAGATCCGCTGCGGAGGCAGCCGGTCACCCGGCCGCAACCTCCCGGCCTCGATCTCCGCGGCGATGGAATCGGCAACCCTCCGAAAGTCCTCCACTCCCCCATCCAATCACCACATTGCTCTGAGTTCAATTCTAGATATTGTACCGAGATTGCGTTCTCGATAGCTTCGTTCACATGGTCGAACAAACCGCGGTACTTGGCGTGGCGTCCGTGGGCCTCGGGATGGTGCTGTCGCCAGGGCCCAACATGATGTACCTCATATCCCGGAGCACCGGCCAGGGACGGCGAGCCGGCGTCATCTCCCTGGCCGGGGTCGCGGCGGGCTTTCTCGTCTACCTCGTCGGGGCGAACCTCGGCCTGGCGGTGTTGTTCGCCGCTCTGCCTGAACTCCTGACCGTCATCAGAGCCGTGGGGGCGTTGTACCTGCTGTGGCTGGCCTGGAAGACGCTCAAGCCCGGCGGGGTGTCCATCTTCGCGGCCAGGGAAGTGCCGCACGATCCCCCGCGGCGGCTCTTCATGATGGGCCTGATGACCAACCTGCTCAACCCGAAGATCGCGCTCCTCTACATTGCGGTCATCCCGCAGTTCATCGCCCTCGACCGGGGGAACGTGCTGCTCCAGGGCATCATCCTCGGCTGCGTCCAGATCGCGGTCGCCCTCCTGGTCAACCTCTCGATCGTGCTGGCCGCCGGCGGCATCGCCGGTTTCCTGTCCGCCCGGCCCTCCTGGCTCCGCGCCCAGCGCCTGGCCATGGGCTCCCTCCTCGCCGTCCTCGCCGTCACGCTCGCCTTCTCCTGAGCCGATCGATCAAGGAACGCTACGCGCGCGAGGGCCGGCCGGTGATCGCTCTGACGCGACGGGCCCACCCTCGCTGTGAGCAACCGCAGGGCATCGGACGCGGCTTGATCATGCGCCGTGTAGATCTCAAGTCTGTGGTCAGGGCTGTCGGGCTGGAGCCAGACCTGGTAGTCGACGTCGAGGTCTCCGACGGTGGGGTGGCGGAACCGTTTGAGGCCCGCGGTGCAGTCGCCGACGCGGCCGGCCGCCCAGAGCGCGGCGAATTTGCCGCTGCCCATGGTGAGCTCGCCGATGAGCTCGGCGAGGCGGGCGTCGCCGGGGTGACGGCCGCTGACCAGGCGCAGGTAGGCGACGTGGGTCTTGGCGAGGTCCTCCCAGTTGCGGTGGAGTTCCCGGGCGTGCGGGTCGAGGAAGAACCAGCGCGACAGGGACGGCCGCGTGGCGGCGTCACCCGGCGCCTCGACATCCAGGTGAGGTACGAGCAGGGCGTGGGCGGCGCGGTTCCAGGCGAGCACGTCGTTGCGCCGGCCGGTTGCGGGACGAGCTGCGTCCGTTCCGTTCCCCGGCCGTGTGGGGGGCGCTGGCCACCACGGCGATCGGCTTCGGCGGGCTCTTCGCCTCCTTCACCTACATCTCCCCGCTGCTCACGACCCTCACCGGCTTTCCCGAGAGTGCGCTGACGTGGCTGCTGATGATCTACGGCGCCGGCCTGGTCGTCGGGAACTGGGCAGGAGGACGCGCCGCCGACCGCTACCCGAACGCGACCATCACGGTGCTCCTCGTGCTGCTCCTCACCGGATTGATCGCGCAATCGCTGCCGGCCCCGTTCCCGGCTCCTACCATCGTGATGCTGTTCGTCATCGGGGCTGCCGGATTCGGGCTGATCGCGCCTTTGCAGAACCGGGTTCTGTCGGTGGCAGGGGATGCGGCGACCATGATCTCGACCGCGAACATCGCCGCTTTCAACCTCGGGGCGACCCTCGCCAGCCTCGCCGGCGCCGCCACCCTCAACGCCGGACTCGGCTACGCCGGAGCCGCCATGACCCTCATCGGCCTCGTCATCTTCAGCGTCACCAGACGAGCAGGGCGCGTGCTGCCAGGCCGTGGACCCGTACCGGAGCAGGGTGCGGACCGGCGGTGAAGAGCGGTGGGGGTGCGTCGTGCTTGGTTGCCGGCGTCAACGCGCAGGGGCGTCGTAGACCAGGGTGTATCGCCAGAACAGGCGACGCCGGATCCGGGCGCCGGGCAGTTCCTGTGCGCAGGCGTCCCGGATGTCGGCCAGGGTCTCCTGCGGCTCGGCGGTGGGCGCCATCATGTGCAGGGGCTTGGCATCGGCGCGGCCCGGGTGCTTGACCAGCCCCATGATCGGGTTGGCGACCATCGCCGGCAGCGAGGTGAGCAGATCGGCGGGCCCGGCTTCCCGGTAGCAGCCGACGACCACGAGACGCCCGCCCGGAGCAAGACAGCCGCGTAGTGCCCGCAGGGTGAGCACCAGAGGAAGATGGTGCAGGACGGCGACGAGAGTGACGGCGTCCCAGCGTCGCTGCGGGTCGCGCCCGGCGAAGTCGGTTCGGACGATGGTGACAGCGGGGTCGTCGGCGAAGCGCTCCGCCGCGGCTCGGGCGGTCGCGGGGTCGGGTTCGAGCCCGGTGACGGTAGCGGTGCGGTGGCGGAGCGACGCGGCGAGGTTGCCGGTGCCGCACCCGACGTCGAGGACGTCGCGGGCCCCGGACGCGGCCACCTGGTCGGCGATCCAGCGGCCGTAGTGGTCGTTGTGGCTCCATGGGTGCCGCTGGTTGAAATGGTGGAGGTGGGACAAGAGCGCCATGTCAGCCAGCTTAACGATCACGTGTCTCGTACGAGATCCGTGAGCGGTGCGGCCGTCCAGAGGAATACCTTCGGATCGCCGGGACCTGAGTCGGTGAGCCATTGAGCGGCCCCTCTGCTGGTCCACCCCTCAGCGGCGGAGATGCCAGATGATCAGGGCGGGGGTGTCGTGATAGGCGGCCGCGGCCGCCTCGGGGCACCATTGCCGGGCGAGCGGGCCGCCGTGCCCGCCGGGCACCTCACCCCACCTGGGTTCGTGGCAGGCCACGATCTCCAGCCCGGCCTCGTGGATCGCGGCGATGTAGTCGCCGGCGAAGAAGCGGCTGGCCGGCATCGCCCGGAGGCCGCCGTCCGGTCCGCCCACCGTGGCCACGCCGCCCAGGTAGAGCGACAGCACATGAATGTCCGACAGCACGACGTGACCGCCAGGCCGGGTCACCCGGGCGAACTCGCGCAGTGCCGGCCCAAGAGCCGGCTGGTGGGTCAGTGCCAGCGCACAGACCACCAGGTCGAAACTCGCGGACTCGATCGGCAGGTCGTGCAGGTCCGCCTGGTGAAACGTGCCCTCCGGCGTCTTGGCACGGGCCAGGGCGAGCATGTCCGCCGAGGAGTCCACACCGACGACCTCGTGCCCCAGTCCGGCCAGGAACGCGGCGTGCCTTCCCGTGCCGCACGCGGCGTCCAGGGCCCGGCCCGCCGGCAGCGTGGCGAGGATGCGCCGCACCTGCGGCTCCTCCGCCGCGATCAGTGGGTTCTCCTCGGAGTCGTACCGATCGGCCCACTGCGCGTATCCCTCCACCGTGGTGGCGTGGCCGACGACGGCGCCCGCGCTCAGCGACAGGTCCTGGTCGGCGGTCATCCCGCGGATCTCGGCGATCCGCCGCGCCACGAACTCCTCGTCGCCGAGATCACCGGCCTGTGTACGCAGCAGCGCCACGCCTTCAAGTGCCAAGAGCCAGGCCAGCGGATGAGCATAGGAGGGCATGCCGGGAGATGTTAGGGAACGCGGCCGGGTCCGAGCCACCCATTAACCAGCCGGTGCATATCGTATACGATAGGCAGATGGACGCGAGGGAGGCGATCGAGCGGCCGGCGCCGTTACGCACAGCCGTCTATCAGCGGGTCGTCGACCTGGTGACCGCGGGAGAGTTGAAGCCGGGGCGGGCGGTCACTGAGGCCAGGCTGAGCCGTTCGCTGGGGGTCTCACGCACTCCCGTGCGGGAGGCGCTGCTGCGGCTGGAGGCCGAGGGGGTGCTCGATTCCACACCGGCGCGGGGGTTCACCGTACGTCCCCTGAGTCCCGAGGAGGCCGCCGAGCTGTATCCGATCCTGGCCGCTCTCGAGCGACTGGCGGTGTCTACCTCACCGGCACGAGCACTCGACCTCACCGCGCTGCGCGCGATCGACGGCGAACTGCTGGCCACCGGCGATCCCGTGCAACGGTGGCGGTTGGACACCACCTTCCACGACACGATCGTGTCGGCGTGCCCGAACGCCAGCCTGCGCGCGATGATTCAGGCGCTCCGGGTCCGGGTGGCGCGCTACGAGCTGGCGTTCATGCGCGATGGCGACCGCGAAGGTCACGCCGCCCCGCTGCATGAGCAGATCCTTGCCGCGTTCGACGACGCGGACCTGGCCGGCGCCGCCGACCTCATCGGCCGCAACTGGGAAGGCTCCCGCACGCTGGTCCTGAACTGGCTGAGCACGCAATGACGACCACGCACCATGGAGGAAGACGCAGTGAAGCGCATCGGCATCATCGGAGTGGGCGAGATCGGCCGGGCCATCGTGGTGGGCCTGTGCGACGGAGCCGACAAGCCCCCGGAGGTGTTCCTCTCTCCTCGGGGAGCCCGCACGGCCGCGGAGCTGTCCGAGCGCTTCGAGGGTGTACGGGTATGCGCCGGCAACCAGGAGGTGGTGGACCGTTCCGAGGTGGTGATCATCGCCGTACGCCCCCTGGACCGGCATGAAGCACTGGCCGGCCTGAGTGTGGACGGCGACAAGATCGTGGTCAACGTGATGGCCGGCGTCGGCAACGACGAGCTGCGCCGGATGCTCGCCACCGACGCCCCGCTCGTGCGGGCCATCCCGCTGCCTCCCGTACGCGAACGCGACTCCGTCACGGTGACGTTCCCGTCGCACCCGGTGGTGGACTCTCTCTTCGAGCGCCTGGGCGGGTCTCTCGCGGTCGAGGACGAGGCGGCGTTCAACGTCTTCTCCGCGCTGACGGCGACGCTGACCACCCACCTCTCGTACCTCACCACACTCACGTCATGGGCCGTCGGCCACGGCGTCCCCTCCGACGTCGCAGACCACTACGTTCGCGGCCTCTTCCAGGGCGTCGGGCGCGCCCTGAGCGACGAGACCCGCTCGCTGCACCAGCTCGCGGCCGACCACGAGACTCCGAACGGAAGCAACGAACGCATCCGCACCACCTGGTTCACCCCCGCCAACTCCGAAGCCCTCAACAAGGTCCTCGACGACCTGCTGGCCCGTCTCAAGTAGCCCCGTCGCCCGGGCCGGGATCCAGTTACGAGAAGCCTGCGACCCGGTGGGCGCGCAGCCCTCGCGGGATGACGACGCGGTCCGCCTTGCGCGTCTTACCGGTGCGCGGATCGAACACCCAGCGGTCGTAGGCCGAGTAGTTGCGCCACGGGCCCTTGACCACGGCGAGCCGCATCGTCAGCGTGCCCGACCGGTTCCAGGCCAGGTAGACGTTGTGCGTGGGCACCGGGATGCGGGGCCGCACCTCGGTCCCCTTGCTCAAGCTGGTGAACGTGATCCAGGTGCCGCCGTCCACGATCCTCGTGGCGAGGGTGTCGCCGTCGCCGGAGAGGGCGTGGGCCGGCCCGATTCGCCGTACCACAGTCGAGGTCCGCAGGTCGTACACCGCCACCTCGTCGCCGTAACCGTCCGTGTGGACAAGCATGCGTGAGGCGTCGGGGGTGAAGGAGATGATGCTCCACTGTGGGGGCAGGGTGGAAACGGCGCCGGTCAGGGTGTTCGCGATGCGAAGCGGTGCGTCCGCCTTCTGCTCGCGGAGGCCCACGAAGTGTCCGAGCGGAGAAACCGTCAGCGTCACCCTCCCCGGTGGCACGATGAAGCCGGGGACCCGGCGGACGTACCCGTCGACGAGGCTCCTGATGACCAGGGCTCGGTCCCCGTTCCGCGAATAGGCGAGATGTCCGCCGTGCGGTGAGACGCCCATCGGGGCGGCGAACACTTTCTTGCCTCCGGGGAAATGGAGAGTCGCCCGCGCGTCCTTGAGCTGGATGACCCGATTGTCGCTCAACCAAACCTTCCACGGTCCGCACGCCTGACCGCCGCAGCTCCCCAGGCCCATGTAGCGGAGCGTCGGGCCTTTCGCCTGCTCGGCCGCCATGCCCTGACCGGGGGCGAGGAGCCCGAAGGCGAGAACCAGCGAAACCAGTCCCCGTAACGCGGTTGCCCCATTCATCTTCGGTCCGATCTTCTTGATCATGAGACGGCGGAACAGTTCGGACGATTTATCGGACGCCGCTGGTGACATTCCGGGGTCTTTCCGGAGGAATCGCCGAAAGCCGGAAACAGATTGCTCATCGTGCCACGCTCCTGTTGCGGTGTGAGGGGCAATCGCCGGTGAAGCGGGGAAGATTCGTGCGGCGGCGGAGCAGTCGATAGGGTGCCAGGTCACGACCGCACCCGTTTCGACACGGGCTGGTCAGGGCTCTGCCGCAGTTCGTGGCATCTCCACAGCTGCCACGCCGGCACCTGCCTGCCCGGGTCTTGGAGCACGGGGCGATCTTCACGGCCGGGCAGTCGGGCCCCGGCCGACGGGTCAGGAGGAACAAGTGGCACAGATCATCGCCGAGGTTTCAAGGACGTTCAACGAGTTTCTGCTCCTTCCGAACCGGACCCGGACCGACTGCTCACCCGCGACGGTCGACCTGTCCACGCCCTTGGTGCGGCACGTCGTGGGCGAGCAGCCGGCGATCGAACTGAGTTCCCCGTTCACGTCCGCGATCATGCAGGCTGTCAGCACACCGGAACTCGCGATCGCGCTCGCGCGCAACGGCGGTCTGAGCTTCCTGCACCACAACCAGCCGATCCAGGACCAGGCGGCAGCCGTCCGGCAGGTGAAGAACTTCAAGGCCGGGTTCGTCACCAGCGACACCAACGTCCGCCCGGAAGACAGCCTGAGCCACCTGGTCGCCGTCATGCGACGCACGGGTCACAGCACCGCCGCGGTCACCCACGACGGCACCGCCACCGGCCGCCTCCTCGGCCTGGTGACCTCTCGCGACTTTCATCCCCAGCGCCACGACCTCGACGGGCCGGTGAGCGGTCGGATGATCGCTATCGCCGACCTGCCCCACGCCGGTGCCGACACCACGCTCTCCGAGGCCAACGCGCGGCTGTGGGAGCAGCGGCTGGACTGCCTTCCGCTGCTGGACCCCGACGGCCATCTGCGGTATCTGGTGTTCCGGTCCGACTACGCGGACAACAAGCGCTTCCCGAACCAGGCCGTGGACTCCGCCAAGCGCCTGCGCGTGGGCGCGGGCGTCAACACCCACGACTACCGGGAGCGCATCCCCGCTCTGCTGGAGGCGGGCGCGGACGCGCTGTGCTTCGACTCCTCCGACGGCTACAGCGACTGGCAGGCGCAAGCCCTGACCTGGGTGAAGAAGCACTATCCGGAGGTCCCCACCGGCGGCGGCAACGTGGTCGACGGTGAAGCCTTCACCTTCCTCGCGGAGGCCGGCGCGGACTTCGTCAAGGTCGGCGTGGGCGGCGGCTCCATCTGCATCACCCGCGATCAGAAGGGCATCGGCCGCGGCCAGGCCAGCGCGGTGCTGGACGTCGCCGCGGCCCGGGACGCCTTCCGTGAGCGCACCGGCGAGTACGTGCCGATCTGCTCCGACGGCGGGCTGGTGCACGACTACCACATGGCCCTGGCACTGGCGATGGGAGCGGACTTCGTCATGATGGGGCGGTACTTCGCCCGCTTCGACCAGGCGGCCGGCGCGAAGCTCCCCACCCGGGACGGTTTCGTGAAGGAGTACTGGGGCGAAGGCTCGAACCGTGCCCGCAACTGGCAGCGCTACGGCCAGGGCAGCCAGGGGCTGATCTTCGAGGAAGGCGTCGACGGCTACGTCCCCTACGCCGGTGACCTCAACGAGGGACTCGCCCTGACCATCGCCAAACTCAAGACCACGATGGTGTCCTGCGGCTCCACCACTCTTGCGGAATTCCAGTCCGCGGCCCGGCTGACCCTGGTCTCCGACCAGAGCTTCCAGGAGAGCCACGCCAGCGTCACCCTGCGGGACACCCCGGCGACCATCGCCTGAGCCACGGGCTACCGGCTGGAGGGGGAAAGTGCTCGGTCGGAACAACCCCCTCCCGCTCGTATTTTCGGCCCGCACACAGGATGCTGCCCCAATCCCCAACTCGTTGTTGGGCGCCTACCGGGGTCGGATGTTGTGGTTGCGGGAGAACAGATTGCCGGGATCGTACTGGCGCTTGACCGCCGCGAGCCGCTGATAGGTGTGCGGCGGATAGATCGCGGCGACATCCTCCTCGGTGGCAGAGGTGAGGAAGTTGGCGTAGGCGCCGCTGACATGAGGCGCGAGTCTGGCCCAGATCGCCTCCAGCGCGGGACGCGCGGCCTCGATGACCGGTTCAGGACCCGCGGAGGTGGTCACGAACATCAACTCCGCCTGGCGATGGGCGTAGGCGGTGGCATCGTCGGGGACCCGGGCGACCGCACCGCCGACGCCCCGGACGGAGATCAACGGCGAGCCCGGCGATGCCCCGGCCTCGGCGAGGATCCGCAGCACCCGCGCCACCGATTCGGTGTCGACGAACGCGCTTCGGACGAGGAACCGCAGGCCAGGAGGCGGGGTCACGCCGCCTTCCTCCAGCGTGTCCGCATACGGCTTGAGCGCGACGTCGTCGCCGAGCACCGTGCCGAGCCGGCGGATCGGGTCGATGGCCTGCGCGGCGAGTGCTGGGTCATCGCCGTCGAAGGCGACGTGGATCTCGACGGGCGCGTCGGGCCCGCCGGCGAAGGGATTGGCGAAGTTCGCGATGGAGGTGAGCTCGTCGGGGGCGGTGCGCAGGTACTCCGCCCAGCTCTGGAGCACGACGGCCGCCTCCGCCGCCGGGAAAGCGATCTTGCCATGGAACACGTCGGTCGTCGTATGGGCCGCGAACTCCAAAGCGGTCACGATCCCGACATTGCCGCCACCCCCGCGCAGCGCCCAGAACAGTTCAGGGCGCTCGGTGGCGCTGGCCCGTACGAGCTGTCCACTGGCGGTGACCACCTCGGCGGCGACCACGTTGTCCAGCGCCAGGCCGTACTTCCTGACCTTCCACCCGATACCGCCGGTCAACGTCAGCCCGCCGACACCAACGCTCTTGGTGTCGCCCGAGGAGATCGCCAGGCCATGCGGGGCCAGGGCGGCGACGACCTGTCCCCAGATAGCGCCGCCGCCGATCCGCACCAGGTGACGCTCCTTGTCGATGATCTCCACGTTCGCGAGCCGGCTGAGGTCGACCACGACGCCGTCGTCGTTGGTGCCGAAACCCGCGAAGGCATGGCCACCGCCGCGCACGGACAGCGGCAGGCCGGCGCCGACCGCGAATCTGACCGCTGCCTGCACGTCGGCGACGCCGGCGGGCCGCAGGACGTAGGCCGGACTCCCCGACGCGAACACCGCGCCACTGGTCGATGCGTACCGCGCCGCGCCGGGTTCGATGATGTCGCCGCCGAAGGTACGGCGAAGGCTGTCAAGCGCTGAGCTCATCATGGTCCCTTTCCAGGAAAGGCCGGGCACGTTGAAACGGGCGTTCAAGGTGCGCTCCCAGCCGGTCGACCATGAGATGCCGACGGCTCGAACCCTGTGACAGCGCGCTGATATGACGTACGCCACACGCAGGCGACCAGCGCAGCCTCGTACGGCGGGGGCCTCACAGCTGGTCGAGGTTGGCGGCCTTTGCTGTACGCCCGCCCTTCATGGGCGGTGGCCGGGGCCGTCCGCGGGTACCGGGGCGACCGGGAAGCCCTCCTACCGCGGGAACCGGGACGCGATCAACTGGCGTACGCGCCGGGGTGCGGAACCCGGATCCGATCCGCCCGATGTGAGGCGGACGGGCGGCATCACAGGGACGATGCCACGATGCGGTCGAGTGTCCGCCGCCCCATCGCGCTCATCGTCGGATTGCTGTCGACGTAGTACCAGACGGTGCCCATCGCCTGGGCGAAGGCCCAGGCCTTGCCGCGTTCCCACTCCAGGTCGTCGCAGCCCAGGGTCCGCCGGAGCACCTCCCGCGGATGGGGTCGCAGCAGGTGCCAGGCGCCGACCAGGTCCAGCGCGGGATCGGCCGGGCCGAAGCCGCCGCCGTCGAGGACGCCGCCGAGGCGGTCGTCCGTCACCAGCACGTTTCCGGGGATCAGGTCGCCGTGGCTCATCACGTCGTCACCGTCGCGCGGCAGTTCCCGCAGCCGGCTCCAGATGTGGCGCAGCCGCGGCACCTGCATGAGCCCCTCGCTTTCCCTGAAGCACGTGTCCATCCATTGGTCATGGGCGGTGAGGTCGCCGCCGCGCCCTCCGCCGCTGAAGCGCCGGCCCCTGGTTTCGGCCCCTCTCAGGGCGGCGATGAAGGCCGCGAGGTCTTCCGCGAACTCCTCCGACCCGCTCGGATCTGCGTCCGTGGCGACCGTTCCCGGCAGCCACGTCTGGACCGACCACGGCATGGGGTAGCCCGCGCCGGGCTCCCCCAGGGCCACGGGTTCGGGCGTGGGGAACGGCGAGACCTGCGCCAGCTCCGTGCTCGCGCGGGCTTCCCGCTCCAGATCCGACCGCGTGGTGTCGGCATCGGCCATACGCAGGGGGAAGCGCGCCGCGAGGTCGTCCCCGATACGGAAGATCGTGTTGACCGTTCCCGTCGACCGCACCGGTCGGACCTCCAGGTCGCTCCACTGCGGGAACTGCTCCTTGACCAGGGTGGCGACCACCTCTGCCGGCACGTCCACCTGGTCGTCGTGCATGGTCACTTCATGCGCCCTTTCGGCAGTGGCTCAAGGCCGTGGGTGAGGACGAACACCCGTACGGGCGGTCGCAGGATCAGCGCTCCGCCCAGTCGGCGAGCACCGCCTGGATCTGGCGGGTCGTCACGGCGGCGATCCGGGGCGGCTCCCAGGCATAAGCGGGAGGCGATCAGGTCAGCAGGTTACCGGTGTGGAAGTCCCCGTGCAGCCAGGCGAACTGAGGCAGATGGAGAGCCTGCTGCGCGGACTGCTCGCCGACCCCCGTTCCGGCCGCGCCCTCACCGGCCTGATCGCCGACACCCAGCACGCGCCGGACCTCGCCCGCGGGTGTGAAAGATTCATCGGCGGGCGGGCGCGCCCGCTGGTGGGGGCGGGTGCGGGAGCGGGCGGCGTTGACAGTGCACGCCGCGCACACGGAACATCTCCGTCGGAGACCGGATTGGGAGCGCTCCCACGCCACCGTGTCAGACCGACCCGAAAGTGAGCGATGTCATGACCCGCCCCCTCGCACGGCTGTGGAGCGCCGTCGTCTGCGCCGCCGCCCTGGCGCTCGCCGGCCTCGTCGTGAGCGTCCCCGTCGCGGCAGACACCGGCTGCCGGGTGGACTACACGGTCAACCAGTGGCAGGGCGGCTTCACCGCCCAGGTGAAGGTGACGAACCAGGGGACGGCGCTCAACGGATGGCGGTTGCGCTGGACGTACGCCGGGGACCAGCACGTCACCAGCGCCTGGAACGCCCAGGTGGAGCAGAACGCCGCCACCGTGACGGCGATCAACGTCGCATGGAACGCCTCCCTGCCCACGGGCGGCACCGCCGAGTTCGGCCTGCAGGGCACCTGGTCGGCGGCCAATCCCGCGCCCGCCGACTTCACCGTCAACGACGCCCCCTGCAACGGCGGCCCCACCCCGACCGTGACCCCCACGGTGACTCCCACGGTGACCCCGACGAGCCAACCGGGCTGCACGAGCGCGGCGATCTGCTCCGGTTTCGAGGACCAGTCCTCCACCCCGTCCGGCGACTGGCAGGTCGTCACCCCCAACTGCTCGGGCACCGGCACGGCCACCATCGATCCGGCCGTCGCCCACAGCGGCGCCAAGTCCCTGCGGATCGACGGAGGCGGCAGCTACTGCAACCACGTCTTCGCTTCCACCACTCGCGCCGTCTCGCAGATCGGCCCCGTAGTCCACGCCCGGATGTGGATCCGCCACACGACCGCCCTGCCCACCGGGCACATCAGCATGATCACCATGGCCGACGCCGGCGACGGCAACCGCGACCTGCGCGTCGGCGGGCAGAACGGCGCCCTGCAGTGGAACCGCGAGTCCGACGACGCCACCCTCCCCGAGCAGAGCCCGGCAGGCGTCGCCCTGAGCACCCCGCTCCCGGTCGGCCGCTGGGTCTGCCTCCGCTACGAGATCGACACCGCCCGGCAGTCGATGCGCACGTTCCTCGACGACCAGGAGGTGACCGGCCTGCGCGTGGACGGCGTCCCCACCCAGGACGTGGACTCCCAGTGGCTGCGCCGCACCACCGCCCCACGCCCGGCGACGCTCCGGCTCGGCTGGGAGAGCTACGGCAGCGACCGCGACACCCTCTGGTACGACGACGTCGCCGTGAGCTCGTCCCCGCTGTCGTGCTAGCCGACGCTCACCCTCACCCTCACCCGATGGCCGCCCCCTGGAGTGGGAGGTGGCACGCGGCCGCGTGCAGCGGCTCGTCGCCGGACGGCTCCAGCGGCGGCACCTCCTGGGCGCAGACGTCCTGTGCCTTCCAGCAGCGGGTCCGGAACCGGCACCCCGACGGCGGGTCGAGCGGGGAGGGCACCTCGCCCTTGAGCAGGATCCGTTCGCGCCGCACTCCCGAGGTGACGTCGAGCACCGGCGCGGCGGACATCAGGGCGGCGGTGTAGGGATGGCGTGGCCGGTCGAACACCTGCTCCGTCGGCCCCGTCTCGACGATCTTGCCGAGGTACATGACCGAGACCCTGTCGGCGACGTGGCGGACGACGGACAGGTCGTGGGAGATGAACACGTACGACACGCCCAGTCTGGATTGCAGGTCGGTGAGCAGGTTGAGCACCTGCGCCTGGACCGACAGGTCGAGCGCCGACACGGGCTCGTCGCAGACGATGACGTCCGGTTCGAGGGCGAGCGCGCGGGCGATTCCCAGGCGCTGGCGCTGGCCCCCGGAGAACTCCTGCGGGTAACGGCGCGCGTCGCCCGCCCGCAGCCCCACCATCTCGAGCAGCTCCGCCACCCGCCTGCCGCGCTCCTTCGCCGGCACCAGATCACGGTGCGTCCGC
Source organism: Nonomuraea insulae (assembly GCF_042656245.1). Lineage (NCBI taxonomy): Bacteria > Bacillati > Actinomycetota > Actinomycetes > Streptosporangiales > Streptosporangiaceae > Nonomuraea > Nonomuraea insulae. The sequence continues at coordinate 104,880 of NZ_JBHSPA010000112.1, read as the reverse complement.
CACGGCTCGGCGACGATGTCCTCGGCGCACAGCCGGGCGTTCAGTGACGCGAACGGGTCCTGGAACACCATCTGGACCCGACGGCGCCACTTGAGCAGCTCCTTGCCGCGCAGGGCGAACGGATCCGTGCCCTCGAACCTGACGCTGCCCTCGTCCGGGCGCTCCAGCATGAGCAGCACCCGGGCCAGGGTCGACTTGCCGCAGCCGGACTCCCCCACCAGGCCCAGCGTCTCGCCGTGCGCCAGCCGCAGGTCGACTCCGTCCAGCGCGCGCAGGCGGTTGCGGCCCGAGCTGCCACGGGCCACGTGGAAGGTCTTGCTCACCCCTGCCACGTCCAGCAGAGAAGCCTCCATGGTGGCAGGTTCAGTCATCGGTCAGCTCCCTCCAGTGGTGGCACGCGGACAGACGCCCGGGCCCGGTCTCGACGAGGATCGGGCGCTGCTCCGCGCACACGTCGCCGGCGATCGGGCAGCGCGCGCGGAAGGCGCAGCCCGAGGGCACCGAGTGCAGGTCCGGCGGGCTGCCGGGGATGGACTTCAGGGTGGCGCCGCGCGCGACCTCGGCCGGCACCGAGTCGAGCAGCCCGCGGGTGTACGGGTGGCGTGGCCGGGAGAACACCTCCGCCACCCGGCCGGTCTCGACGATGCTGCCCGCGTACATGACGGCCACGTGGTCGGCCTGCTCGGCCACGACCGCGAGGTCGTGCGTGATCAGGATCAGTGCCGTCTGCTGCTCGGTGCGCAGCTCACGCAGCAGCTCCATGATCTGGGCCTGCACGGTGACGTCGAGGGCGGTGGTGGGCTCGTCGGCGAGCAGCACCTTGGGGTGCAGGGCCATGGCCAGCGCGATGAGCAGCCGCTGGCGCATGCCGCCGGAGAACTGGTGCGGATAGGCGCCGACGCGGGCGGCCGGCTCGGGAATGCCGACCCGTTCCATCAGCTCGACGGCCCGCGCCCGCGCCGCGCGCCGCGACAGGCGCTGGTGGATCCGGAACGGCTCGGCGAGCTGGGCGCCCACCGTCTGGACGGGGTTCAGCGCGGTGAGCGCGTCCTGGAACACGATGGACAGGCCGGGACCGGCCAGCCGCCTGCGCTGGGCCGGCGACAGGGTGAGGAGGTCGGTCCCGTCCAGGCGTACGGCGCCGCCCGCCACGTGGGCCACCGGGTCGAGCAGTCCGACGATGGCCTGCGCCGTCATGCTCTTGCCGCAGCCCGACTCGCCCAGGAGCGCCAGTGTCTCACCGGAGCGGACGGAGAAGCTGACCTCTCGTACGGCGCGGACCGTCCCTGCCGGGGTACGGATGTCGACCGCCAGCCGGTCCACCTCGAGCACCGGGTCGTTCACGGCTGCACCTCCTCGGCCAGGGCCTTGTTCTTGCGGCGCGAGCGGGGCAGGGTGAGGCGCCACCGCTGGCCCGGATCCATCGCCAGGCGTGCCCAGGACGCGAGAACGGTCGCCGAGACGGTGGTCACCACGATGGCGAGTCCCGGGAAGACCGCGATCCACCAGGCGCTCTGCAGGACCTGCCGTCCTTGGGCGACCATGAGGCCCCAGCTCATGTCCGGCGGCTGGATGCCGATGCCCAGGAAGCTCAGCGACGATTCGGTCAGCATCACGAAACAGAAGTCCAGGGTTGCGACGGTGAACAGGGTGGGCAGCACGGTCGGCGCCACGTGCCTGCCGATGATCGCCCAGCTCCCGGTGCCGAACGTTCGCGCCGCGTCGACGAACAGCCGGCTCTGCAGTTCGGCCGACTCCGCCCGGGCGGCTCGCAGATAGATCGGGATCCTCGCGATCGCCAGGACCAGGATGATGTTCCCCGCGCTGGGCGAGAAGACGTACAGCACGACCACGGCCAGCAGCAGGGAGGGGAAGCTGAGGATGACGTCGGCGACGCGCATGGAGACGTTCTCGCGCCAGCCTCGGTGATAGCCCGCCCACATGCCCCAGGTCGAGCCGACCACGAGGGAGATCACGACAGCCGGGATCGCGACGGAGAGCGTGGTGCGGCTCGCCACGATGAGCCTGGCGAGCAGGCTGCGTCCGAGCGAGTCACTGCCGAGCACGAACGCCCAGCCGTCGTCGAGGCTGAACGGCGGCCGGTTGACCGCCCGCAGGTTCTGCTTGATGGCCAGGTCACCGAGCAGGATCGGCCCCACGATGGCGGCGGCGGCCACGACCAGCAGGATCACCACCGCCAGGCAGGCGAACCGGTCCCGCAGCAGCAGCCGCCACCACGTGGCCCGCCGGATCGCGGGGGCGTCGACGGGAGTCATGAGGTCTCCGTTCGTCATGTCGTCACGCCCTGGCGGACCCGGGAGTCCAGCAGCGCGTAACAGGCGTCGATGACGATGTTGAGCGCGAAGATGGTGATCGCGGTCACCAGGACCGCAGCCTGCAGCACCGCGAAGTCACGCTGCAGGATCGAGGTGATCATCAGCTTGCCGATGCCCGGCCAGCCGAAGATCGTCTCGACGACCACGGCCCCGTTGACCAGCCCGATCGTGAGGTCGCCTGCCACGGTGAGCGCCGGCGGCGCGGCGTTGCGCAGCGCGTGGCCGAAGATCACCCGCAGCTCTCCCGCGCCCTTGCTCCGCGCGACCTTGATGTACGGCGCGGACAGCGCGGTGACCATCGCCCCCCGCACCACCTGCACGAGCACGCCGAAGGGCCGGATCAGCAGGGTGAGCACCGGCAGCACCCACGCCGCCGCGCCCTCCGTGCCCGAGGTGGGCAGCCAGCCGAGGGCCACGGCGAAGACCAGGACGCCCATGATGGCGAACCAGAAGTCCGGCATGCTCGCCGCGGTGGTCGAGGTGAAGCTGGCGACCCGATCCGCCAGGGAGTTCGGGCGGTAGGCCGCCCAGCTCCCGACGACGACCGCGCCGAGAATCGCCAGGATCATCGTGGCGCCCGCCAGTTGCAGCGTCGCCGGGAACGCCCGCAGCACGGCCGCGGCGGCGGGTTCGGCCGTCCGCAGCGACTCGCCGAAGTCCAGCCGGACGACCTGAGCCAGGTAGTCGCCGAACTGGACGAGCAGCGGCTGGTCGAACCCGTGCCGGGCGGCGAACTCCGCCCGCATCTCCGGGGTGGCGCTGAGGGGCAGGTAGAGATTCGCCGGGTCGCCGGTGAGGCGCGCCAGGTAGAACACTCCGAGGACCACCACGACCAGCGGGATCGCGCTGGAGATGATGCGACGCCGTAGGAAAGTCAGCACACCTACCCCTCTCAGCCGGCCGGGTGGATCTCGGCGAGACGCATCTCGTCGTTCGTGGCGGCGTTGGGCTTGTAGGCGACCTTCTTCGACAGGGCGAGGATGCCGGTCATGTGCGCGAGGACCGCGTCCCGGACGACCTCCTTGTTCTGGTACTCCAGCGCCTTGGCGAAGGCCGCCTGGCGCTCCTCCCCGGAGTCCTGCTCGGCGGCGCTGATCAGGTCGTCCAGTTCGGCGGTGCCGTAGCTGCTCTGGGCGCCCTTGCTGCCATAGATCTGGCCCATCGTGAAGGCCGCGTCACCGGCCTGGTTGCCGTGCTGGGCCTGCAGCAGGGTGGGGCCGATGTTCTTGGGGAACGGGGCCAGCAGGTACTCGAGCCAGGCGTTCACGTCGAGCATCTGGATCTTCATCGTGAGTCCCGCCTCGTTCAGCGAGTTCTGCACGACCTCCATCGCCTCGGCGGCCTTGGGGTAGATCCCGTTCCTGCCGATGATCGTGATGGGCGTGTCCGTGGGGACGCCGTCCGCCTTGGCCTCCGCGATCAGCTTCTTGGCCTGTGCCATGTCGTACGGCCAGGGCTGGATGGCAGAGCTGTGACCGGTCACGCCTTCGGGGACGACCTGGGCCGCCGGCTTGCCGAGCCCGGCGAAGACCGAGGCGACGAGCCCATCCTTGTCGACGGCGTAGTTGATCGCCTGGCGGACGCGGATGTCGTTGAGCGGCGGCTTGGTGGCATCGATGCGCAGGTAGGAGGTCTCGTTGTTGGGGAACTGCACCGCGGAGTCGCCGGCGCCGTCCTCGGGGGCGAGGCCGACGGCGATGTCCGCCTCATCACTCTTGATCATGGCGGCGCGGATGCTGCCCTCGGTGCGCCAGACGTACTCGGCGGCGGCGAAGTCCGGCGCCTTGCCCCAGTACCCGGCGAATCGCTCCAGGCGCAGACTGCGTCCGGCGTCCCACTTGGCGATCTTGTAAGGGCCGGTGCCGACGGGCTCGCGGACCTTGCCGGTGGCACTCGTGGTGGTCGGCACGATCTCGACGAAGGACAGCCGCAGCGGCAGGATCGGGTCCGGCTTGGCCGTCTTCACCTTGAGGGTCGAGTCGTCCGCTACCGTCACCGTGAGCTTGACATCGCCGAAGACGTAGCCGTCCACGTTGCAGTCGATCTTGGAGCCGACCGTGCGTTCGATGGAGAAGGCGGCCGCCTTGGCGTCGAACGCGGTGCCGTCGTGGAACTTCACGCCCTTGCGCAGGGTGAAGGTCCACTCGGTGGGTGAGCCCTGCTTCCACTCCGTGGCCAGCGCCGGCTGAAGCTGTCCGGTGCCGGGGTCGCGCTCCGTGAGCGCCTCGGTGATGTTGGCCCGGGTGACGCGCCCGGTCGCGGTGAGAGAGGCGTCGCACGGCTCCAGCGTCGGCGGCTCCTCGGGCAGAACGATGCGGACACTGTTCGCCGCGCCGGACGAGGAGGCTTCAGGGCCGCTGTTCGCGACCGAGCAGGCGCCGGCCGACAGTACGGCGCCGAGCGCCAGGAGGGCAGAGGCCGCCTGGCGGCGGCGGGGGATGCTAATCATGATTTCTCCGAAATCGCCTGTCCCGATGCCGGGCAGGCCTGGTGCTATGCGACAGGTGTCGCGCTGAGAGCGGCAAGGCCGCGGTCGATGATGCGGGCGAGCTGCTCGCGGTGCTCCGGGGTGACCTCCGCCAGCGGCGCCCGGACGGGCCCGGCGGAGCGGCCGCGGATGTCCAGCCCGGCCTTGACGAGGGAGACGGCATAGCCGGGGGTCGTCTGGCGCAGCCCGGCGAGCGGGGCGTAGAACTCGCGCAGCAGGAGCTCCTGCGTCGCCTCGTCGCCGCTGTCGAACGCCTCGAAGAACGCGACGGCGACCTCCGGGAGGAAGGCCAGCACCGCGGAGGAGTAGGCGCGGGCGCCGAGGCCGGCGTAGGAGCGGGCGAAGACCTCGGCGGTCGGCATGCCGTTCAGCAACGGGAGCCGTCCGGCGGTGGCGCTCTGGATGAGCTGGAGCAGCTCCATGTCGCCGTGCCCGTCCTTCAGCGCGACGATGTTGCCCACCTCGGCGAGCTCGGCCACCGCCGCTGGGGAGAAGATCGCGGTGCCTCGCTGGTAGAGGATCACGTCCAGATCCGTGGCGGCGGCCACCTGGCGGTAGTGCGACACGAGCCCGGCCGGCGGCCCGACCTGCAGGTACGGCGGGAGCGCCAGCACGCCGCCAGCCCCGGCGGCCTGCGCGGCACGGGCGAACTCCGCGGCGGTCCGCGTGCCACCGCCGACCCCGGCGATCACCGGGACCGCTCCGGCCACGTGCTCGGCCGCGGCCCTGACCACCGCCTGGTGCTCGGTGGCCGTCAGTGACGCCAGCTCCCCGGTCCCGCAGGCGACGAAGATCGCGCCCGGCTTCGCGGCGAGCACGTCGGTGAGATGGACCCTGAAGCGGGACAGATCCACCTCCCCCGATTCCGTGAACGGCGTGACGGGAAAGGCGAGCAAGCCGGACAGGGAGGCGGCGACTCGCTTGACGGTGGGGGGCATTAACGAACAACCTCTTGTCTACATATGGAGACTGTGTCTATATTTGTAGCCGAGAGGTTAGGTCGGTGTTTCAGCAGACGTCAAGAGGTGGTCGATGACGAAACACGTTCCGGGTCCATCGCCTGAATCCGCCGAGAGCGGAGGAGGCGTCCGCAGCGTCAAGTCGGCCGAGCGGACCATCGCGGTGCTCGAATACCTCTGCTCCGCCACCCGGGCGTGCTCACTACGCGAGGTGACCACCGAGCTCGGCCTGCCTCGGGCCAGCGGCTACGCGCTGCTCACCACGCTGCTGAACACCGGCTGGGTCGAGGCCGACGGCACCGGGCGCTATCGGATCGGCATCCGCGCGCTGCGCGCCGGGGCCGCGTACGTCGAGCGCGACGACGTCGTCCAGCGGGCACAACCGGTGATGAACGAGCTGAACATCGAACTCGGCGAGACCATCCACCTGGCGCGCCTCGACGGCGCGGAGATCGTCTACCTCGCCACCAACATCTCCCGGCACTCGCTCGCCGTCGTCTCCCGGCCCGGCCGGCGCCTGTCGTCCTGGGCGACCGGGCTCGGCAAGGTGATTCTCGCCTGGCGCTCCTGGGAGGAGGTCGACGAACTCCTCCCGGAGACCCTGGAGCCGCGCACCGCCAACACCATCACCGACCGGCCGGCGTTGCGCGCCGAACTCGAGGAGATCCGGCGCCGCGGCCACGCCGTGGACGAGCAGGAGTCAACCATCGGCCTGCGCTGCTTCGCCGTGCCCCTCGACTTCGGGACCGCCCCGAACGAGGCGCTCAGCTGCTCCGTCCCCGTGGTGCGCCTCAGCCCCGACCGCGAACAGGAGATCGTGGCCGCCCTGCTCGGAGCCCGGGCACGCATCGTGCACTGACCGATCCGTGCGGTCGCGGGGACGCCCCACCCATAGGCCCGATCATGTCCGTCTCCGCCGCACCCTCCGGCCCCTGGTCGTTCCCCGACGGGACCGGCAAGGTCGTCAAGGCGGACAAGACGCCGACGCGGATCATCGCGATGGCGGAGGGCTCCATCGTCGCCGAGGGCGCCCCGACCACGGTGATCACCGCCGAGTTGGTCTTCGGCCTCGCCTGCGTCGTGCTGCCCGGCCCGGTCGCCGGCACACCGATGGTGGTGCCCTCCTGATGACCGGCCAGAAGCAGGTGACGCAACCACGGTCACCCTGCGCTCTGGTCGTTCGAGAGCTCAGCCTTCGTCGCCGCCGGGCTCTCGCCGCCCTGACCGTCCTCGTCATCCTTGAGGTACGCCTCCGGAACCTCGGACGGGGTCGGCAGCAGTTCCTTGCGGGCCACGAACGTGTCGAGCAGCGAGAGCAGCATGGCCAGCACCGGCACCGCCAGCAGCGCGCCCACCGCTCCGAAGAGCTGCGCCCCCAGGATCACGCCCGCGAACGCGACACCCGGATGCATGTTCACCGCCCGCCCGCTGATGCGCGGCTCCAGCGTCAGGTTCTCCACCTGTTGATACAGGATCGCCCAGGCCAGCGCTGCCACCCCGATCCAGGGCCGGGGCGAGACCAGGCCCACGACGGTGGGCAGCGCGATCGCGATGTACGTGCCGATCGTCGGCACGAACTGGGCCACGATGCCCGTCCACACGCCCAGCGCCAGCCACGAGGGCATGCCGATCAGCAGGAACACGATGGCCGAGGTGGCGCCGTTGATCGTGGCCAGGATGAGGCGGGCGGAGACGTAACCGCCGGTCTTGACCAGCGACACGTCCCACACGGTGAGGAAGATCTGCTGGATGCGGCCAGGCAGGAGCTGGGCGAGCCGGCGCCGCAGCCGGGGGCCGTCGGCGGAGAAGTAGAAGGTCAGCAGCAGCAGGGCGAAGGTGTTGAACACCGCCGCGGTGATCGTGCCGAGCAGGCCGAGCACGCCGCCGACCAAGTCCTGGGCGTACGTGGCGGCCTGTTGAGGGGTCAGGTTGATGGAGCTGAGGATGCTGGATATCTCATACTTCGTGCCGAACCTGGCGTTGACCCAGTCGATGGCGCCGGTGACCACCTCGGGCAGCGCCCGCACGAGTAACGCGGCCTGCTCAACGAACAGGTTGCCGAACAGGAAGAGGAAGACCGCCGTGAGCAGGGCGATCCCGATCATCACGAGGACGGCCGCGGCGCCGCGGCGCATGTGCCGGGCCAACCGGCCCACCGCGGGCTCCATCGCCAGCGACAGGAACCAGGCCATCACCACGGTGACGACCAGCGAACCCGCGTCTGTGAGGATGAAGCGGATGAAGTACACCACGACGACGATCGCGACGATGACGAACCCGACCCGCCACACATTGGAGGCCGAGAGAAGCACCTGGACCGGAGGGGCACCCTCGGGACGGGACTCCCGGGGCTCGATCGGCTGACTCATGGCACTCTTCTGACCGGACCACGCGACGATATGCGTGCCGGCCCGCGTCCACCGGGATGTGCACTTAACCGAGCAGCCCGGGGCTGTCAGCGGTGGCGGTCCAGCCGATGGGGAAGGACCTTGAGCCAGGAGGCCGGGAGCTCCACGGGTGGCGGTGTGGCGCACTGAATAACGCGCGACGTTGTCCTGACAAGCAACCGACCCTTCTGAAATTTTCATCGAATACAACCCGCATGGGCAGGCGATCCGGCGGCCTCGACCACTGTCACATCCCCTGTCGCGCAGGCGAACCCATGCCGGTACGTTAACCGCGTTCTACCAAGGCAATTGCGTTGAACCCCGACGAGATTTCCCTGCACCAGCACGCCGATCAGGCCATGCCCGGCAAGAAGACTTTCGTGATCAGCGGGGACCGGAGAGCTGACACCGGAATTGACAGGCTTCGGCGGCTTCATATTTGCTCTGGGGCATCACCGCTATCCCTCAATGGCACCGCGAAGGGATGATCCGTTGAATGTTAGCGCTATCAACTGCGACTGGCATCTCAGGTGACGCGGCGCCGCCGGCATGGGGCGGGAGCGATACCGCGACCATGCGACGCCGGCTGGCGGCATCGCCCCGCGCCGCAAGCAGGCCGCTCCCCGAAGAGGACCGAAGACGATCATCCCCGAGGGGGATCTCATGACAGCAGTCACCACCACAGCGCCATGCCGGCCCAAGGGACGGCGGCGACGGACCACCCGGATAGTGGCAGCACTCGCCGTCCTGATGGCCGGCGCCGGAGCCGGCGTCGTGCTCGGCCTCCCCCAGGCATCCGCCGCCGCCTGCGGAGATGGCACCTTCCAGTCGCAGGTGACGGTCAGCGGTAGCACCTGGACCGCCCGCAACAGCGCCGGCAGCAGCGTCTACACCGGCACCGACTTCCGGGCGGCGGCCCAGGCCGGCATCGGCAGTCTCACGGCCGGGCGCACCTCGATCCAGCGCGTCGTGGTGCGCGGCAACGGCACGATGAGCGCCGGCGCCCGGATCTCGCTGCCGAGCTACACCTCCCTGTCGGTCTGCGGCACGATCAACGTGACCGGCTCCGGCTCGGGCGACTACGCGCCGATCTATTCCCGGGGCACCACGAACATCGAGGTCCCGTACCTCAACGTCACCGGCACCCCGATCTACGGCATCTTCCTGCGCAACGTCACGAACGTCTGGCTCGGCCAGATCGACATGCGGCTCGGCGCGGGCCTCGGCGTGCGCATCGACAACCGCGGCGACACCAGTCAGTGGACCCGCAACGTACGGGTCGACAATGTGTACGTACAAGGAGCCAGTTCGCACGCGATGGAGACCTACGGCGTCGACGGTCTCACCGTCGGCACCGTGACCGCACGCAGCGTCGGCGAGTCCGGTCTGCTGCTCAACCAGACCATCAACGCGACGGTCGGCACCGTGGACGCCGACAACGCCGGCGCCGGCACCGGGTACGCGGCCTTCCGCATGGCCAACCGCAACGGCCGGGTCGGCAGCGCCTACCCGAACAACATCCGGGTGGGCACGGTCAAGGCGCGCGGAGGCGGCCGGGGCATCTTCTGCGTCTCGGAGAGCGGCGGCGCCACCATCGATCGGGTCGACATCGCCAACACCGGCAACAACTCGGTTCTGGTGGAGAACTGCTACAACGTCGTCATCGCTGGAGCGTCGGGCACGATCAGCGGCGGCGGCGAGGTCCGCATCGCGGCCCGTACGGAATTCGCCCCGTCGTCGGGCATCAGGTTCCAGAACCTGACGGTCACCAACACCAATGTCCGGTGGAGCCCCTGCACCGGCAGCAACAACACGATCAGCAACGTGACCCGTGTCAACTCGACGCTGTCCTGGTGCTGACTCAGCCGCGCCCGCGGTCCGCAGTCCGCTGCGGCTGCCGGCGCGGTCCCTTTCGCCATCGGGTTGGCAGGAGAAACCATGCGTAAAGTCCACTTATTGATCGTCTCTGCCCTGGCGATGGCCCTGTCGCTGGTCGCCCCGGGCCCCGCCTCGGCCACGGCGACCGGCGCGGCCGGGTGCACCGCCCGGGTCGCCGGCGCGGCCCTGGCGACGACCACCGTCTGGATGGCCGGCGACTCGACCATGGCCAACCCCGGTACCGCCTGCCCTGTGGGCTGGGCCACCGAATTCGACTCGCTGTTCCACAGCAACATCGTGGTCAGCAACCTCGCCGTCGCCGGACGCAGCATCCAGACCTGGCTCTACGAGGGCAACGTGACCTCCACGATCGGCTCGAACGGCGAGTGCGTCCTCAGCTCCACCACCTACTCGTCCCGATGGCAGCAGATGCTCACCAACATGAAGGCCGGTGACTACCTGTTCATCCAGTTCGGCATCAACGACGGCTCGACCACCTGCCCGCGCCATGTCGGGACCGCGCGGTACCAGCAGCTGATGACGATGATGGCGCAGGCGGCGCAGGCCCGCGGCGCCCACCCGGTCCTGCTCACCGCCGTCGCCGCCATCACCTGCTCGGGCAGCACCGCGGTCAGGAACCGCGGCTTCGTCTCCCAGACCACCGCCGCCGGCGCCGCCACCGGCTCACCGGTCATCGACCTGCAGACCCTCAGCGTCGACTACTACAACTCCCTGGGCCTGTGCCCCAACAACGGCGACTACACCTCCGGGCTGGTCGGACAGTTCTTCTGCAACGACCACACCCACTTCGAGGCGTACGGCGCCCGGCGGATCGCCCGGCTGGTCACCGGCGCCCTGCGCACGCAGAACATCCCGCTCGCCAACTCCCTGCTGTAACACGTACCGCGCTGACCTGCGGAAACAGGCCCGCACCCGAAGTGATGCCCGCGGCGTGGCGATCGAGCGGCACGCACCCGTTGTCGTGATCACGCCGCTGACAGCGTGAACAAGGCAATCGAGAACATCTCCAAGTTTCCATGCGTCCAAGCGACTATGAACTCAACTACCGAGCACGTGAGCCGTCACCGAGTCCGCCGGTTCGGAGCCTGGGCGAGCGCCGCCGCGCTGGGCGCCTCCCTGACGACGGTCCTGGGCGGCGGCATCGCCAACGCGGCCGTAGCGGAGAATGCCGGCCAGGCCGCCAACCGGCTGGACCGGGTCGACTGGGCGTCTGTGGTGGAGCCGGCGCTGCACTGCCCCAAGCCGGGGCGAAATGCCGCCTGGTACGTCGTGCGCGCCCGCGTCGCGGCCGTCGGCGACCTTACCCGTGACGGACGGCGTGAGACCGTCGTCGTGTCGTCGTGCCCGAGCCCGACGTCGAGCAATCCCCTGATCGCCTTTCTCTACGACGGAGCCGCCAAGCCCTCGGCCCCCCACCTGCTCGGAAAGCTCGGCAAGAACCGCTACTTCAAGTCCATGAAGGTCACGGTCCACGGCGGGCTCGTGCACCTGCGCGGCAAGGTGGTCAGCGACCGAGCCCCCAACTGCTGTCCGGATCTGATCGTCAGCCAGACCTACAAGTGGAAGGGCACGAGCCTGCGCATGACCGCGGAGAAGGCGACGCGCCTCTCCTGAGCGCCTGTGAGTCCGCTCACAGCCTGGGGCGGACCGCGAGGCTGCGATCCTTCAGCGCGAGGTGCAGGTGCGAGCGGACGAGTCCGTCGCCGAGGTCCACGCCGAGGATCTCGGCTATCCGGCCCAGCCGGTAGTACACCGTGGTCCTGTGCAGGTGCAGCAGCGCGGCCGTCCGCTGGGCGTCGCATCCCAGGTCGAGGTAGGCCTCCAGGGTCAGGATCCGGCCCGAACCGTCTGCCCGTTCCAGCGGGGTGAGCACGGGGTCGAGTTCGTGCGCCGCCATCCGCCGGAGTATGCGGTAGGGCCCCGCCTGGGACCACGGCAGGATCCGCGGCGGTCGCCCGCATTGGGATGGGCGAGGACGACATGCCCACGCTGGCGTCCTTCATCGCCCGCGCCCTGGACCCCGACGCCGTACCCGCCGCACTCGCGCCCGACCCGCGCAACGCGCTGCTGCGCGGTCTGGGCGAAGGGGCCGCGCAGGTCGCCGCCCGTACCCAGCCGCCGCGCGAGAACGGCGGCAACATGGACATCAACACGCTCGGCCCGGGAGCGGTCGTCTACTTCCCGGTCTTCGTGGAGGGCGCGCTGCTGTCGCTCGGCGATCACCATCTTTCCGCGGGCGATGGTGAGTGCAGCTTCAACGCCATGGAGATGGACGGCAGGACGTGGCTTCGGCTCAACGTGATCAAGGACGGTATGGCGCGCCACCGGATCACGACGCCGGTGGTGCGACCGGCCCCCCTGGGCGCGCGCTTCGGCCGGCCGCTACCTCGGCTTCAACGGCTTCTGCTTCAGCGGCGAGAAGCAGGGCTACCAGGACGCGAGCTTCGCCGCGCGCGAGGCGATGAGCCGGGCCGTGGACTACCTGATGGGGCTGGGCTACAGCGGGGAGCAGGCCTATGTGATCCTCAGTGTCGCGCCGGTGGAGTTCCGCATCAGCTGCATCGTGACGATCCCGAATCCGACCGTGACGCTCTATCTGCCGATCGACATCTTCGACGCCGACATCCTGCCCAGGTAAGCGCGCTTTCCGCCGCGACCGTACGAGCAGGCGGGTGGACGCCAAAAACGCGTTGCCGTATATCCGTGCGAAACGTATGGTTTTGCGCTCGTGATCACATTAGTGGAGCGAGTCCTGCCTGCCCGGCTGGGGACAGGATTCCGGCGGTTGCTGGCCTCGAGCTGGCTGACGAACCTCGGTGACGGGGTCGCGGCCGCCGCGGGCCCGCTGCTGATCGCGACGCTGACCCGAGATCCGCTGCTGATCTCGCTGTCGGCGCTGGTGGGCTGGGCGCCGCCGCTGCTGTTCAGCCTGTATGCCGGTGTGCTGTCGGATCGGCACGACCGGCGCAGGATCGTGCTCATCGCGAACGCGATGCGGGCCGTGGTGCTGGCCGCGCTCGTCACGCTCATGGTGACCGGCACAGTGACCGTGGCGACGGCGCTGGTGGCGCTCACGCTCCGGTCCATCACCGAGGTGTTCGCCGACAGCGCCACGTCCACGCTGACGCCCATGATGGTCAGCAGGGACGATCTCGTCATCGCCAACGCCCGCCTGGGCACGGGATTCATCACGCTCAATCAGCTCGCCGGACCGCCGATCGGCGCGGCACTGTTCGGCCTGGGCTTCACCTGGCCGTTCGCGGGCCAGCTTCTCCTGGTGGTGGCGGGAATCGTCCTGGTCTCCCGGATCACGTTGCCCCCGCACGGCCGGCAGGCCGACGATCTCAAGCCGAACATCGTACGGGAACTCGTCGCCGGGCTCAGCTGGACCATCCGGCACGCGGCGGTCCGCACGCTCGCGCTCACGATCCTGATCTTCAACTTCACGTTCGGCGCGGCCTGGTCGGTTCTCGTCCTCTACACCCAGGAGCAGCTCGGCCTCGGCGCCATGGGGTTCGGCCTGATGACCACCATCGGCGGGATCGGCGGCCTGATCGGCACCGGCCTGTACGGGGCCATCACCCGCAAGGTGAGCCTCGGCGCCCTGATGCGGATCGGGCTCATCATCGAGACCTTCACCCACCTGGGCCTGGCCCTGACCCATTCGCCGTGGGTCGCCGGGGGCATCTTCCTGGCCTTCGGCGCGCACGCCTTCATCTGGGGCACGACCTCGGTCACCGTCCGCCAGCGCGCGGTCCCGCGCGAGCTCCAGGGCCGGGTGGGCAGCGTCAACACCATCTGCGTCTACGCCGGTCTGGTGATCGGCTCACTGATCGGCGGTGTCCTGGCCACCCACTTCGGTGTCGCGGCGCCGTTCTGGTTCGCCTTCGCCGGCTCCGCGGTGTTCGTGGTGCTGCTGTGGCGGCAGCTCATGCTCATCTCCCACGACGGCTGAGCCGGAGGTCATAACTGGTATGGCCTCCGGCGGTTCGCCTGGCGATGCGCCTACTGATCAGAGTGCCAGCAGATCGAATCCGCCGTTGGCCAGGTGTCCCGTATTGGTGTCGTAGACGTGGACGGTGATGGTGTTGTTCTGCCCCGAGCAGGTCGCGGACGGGTTGCGGTAGGCGATGTGCGGCACTCGCCGCGGCTCACGTGGAGTGAGCAGGACGAGCGCGCTGGGCGCCTGCACGGAAGAGGCGAGCCGAACGCAGTACCGGCCGGTGGCCGCCCGCCAGGAGCTGACGACGTTCAGGCCCTTGTTCAGGCTGCCGTCGGAGTTGATGATGGCGGCGGCGGTGGCGGAGAACGTCGCCGCGCGCGTGTGCGCGCCCCGGATTTCAGCGTGCGCGGGAGAAACCGCTGCCGCGATGAGACCGGCGACTGTCAGTGCGAACGCGCCTGACACAGTACGACGAAGCATGATAATTCCTTTCGATCGCGCCCCTAACAGGAAGCAAGATTGAAAGTAAGTCCGAATCCGCCACGGCACCGTGCGCCACCCCGACACGGACAATCAAGAAACTTTGCGAGATCACATGTGAACCCGTGACCGTGACTGATACCGCGTTTAGCCCTCGTCGCCGCGACCGGCAAATTCATGAGGAAACGGTTGGCTTCACCCGGCGTGAGTCAGCCGGACATATCCGTACGGATTGAAGAACAGATCGTCCTCGTCATAGCGGTCGCATGTGCCGGTGCGCAGCACCCAGCGTGGTGCGTCCTCGGTCATCCGGAAGCCGGCGCCGTCCTCGATCTCCTCCGCGCGCGGATCGGTCAGGAGGTAGATCGCCAGCGTGTCCAGGTGCGCGACCAGCTCAGGCAGCTCGTCCTTCGCCGGAGGCTCCCCGCCGACCTCGATCTCCACCTCGGGCGCGCCGAGCAGGTGCATGCCGCAGCTGTAGAGCACCTGGCCGTCGTAGATCGGCCGTTTCACCCAGGCGGCGACGAGCGCGTCGGCCAGGTCCTCGTCCTCGGCGCCGGCCGCTCGATCGGCCAGCGCGAGCCAGCGGTCCCGGCCGTGCGCGATCCCGCTGCTCTCGTTCTTCACCGCCGCGGCGCCGGACCGCAGCAGAGCGGCCGTCGCCGCCAGCAGCCGCCGCGAAGTGTCGGCCGCCAGCTCCCGCATCATCGGCGCGGACAACAGGTAGCCGACGGTGTCGTGGGACTCCACCGCGGCCCGGTCCGCCTCGTCGAACGAGGCCGCCGCCAGGCCGGCCTCGAACGCCTCCGGCATCCGCGGGTCGGGTTCGGCCTCGGAGTATTCGCGGTCGAGGACGAACCCGCCGAAGCCGGCCGCGACCCGCTCCATCTCCGAAAGGCCCAGCCCGGAGGCGAGCACGCACAGCACATGCCGGGGAAACGCTTCACTCATCCCAGCACGTTATCGATCACGATCGACGCCTCGCGTCGATTCCCCGCTATCTCCCGATATATGGCGCGGATACCGCCATCATCGCCGGTGTCCGGCACTCACGCCGGACCGCCCTTCGACGCGCGTCTCGGGAGTCGTCGCCGCCACCGCGAGGGCCGCGAGGGCCACCACGACGAGGTAGTAGCCGGGCGCCACGGCGGTCCCGGTGATGTCGACCAGCCAGGTGCCCACGAACGGCGCCGTGCCACCGAAGAGGGCGAAGGCCACGTTGTAGCTGATGGCGGCGCCCGTCACGCGGGTCGCGGCGGGCAGCAACTCGACGAAGAAGGTGTAGCTGCCGCCACCGTAGGTGCACAGCGCCGCGGCCAGCAACAGCTGCCCGATCACCGCGGTGCCGAACGAGCCGCTGGTGACGAGCATGAACGCGGGCAGCCCCACGACCGCGACCGCCGCCGCGCCAATGATCAGCATCGGCTTGCGGCCGAACCTGTCGGACAACCGGCCGCCGATCGGCAGCAGAACAGAGAACGACAGCAGCGCCACGGCGTTGGCCGCCAGCGACTGCAGCAGGCTCATCCCGACGACGGTCTGCAGATAGGTGACGAAGTAGCCGACGAGGACGTAGAAGCCCAGACCGGACAGCGCCATGACGGCGAAGATCTGCCCCAGCCGGACGCCGTTGCCGCGCAGGCTGCCCCGCACCGGGCTGGCCTCGACCGCGTTGTCCCGCTGGAGCTCCTGGAACACCGGGCTTTCCTCGGTGCGGCGGCGGATGTAGATGCCGATCAGCGAGAGTGGCAGGGCCAGCAGGAAGGGGACGCGCCACCCCCACGAGGCGTAGGCCGTGTCCGACACCGCCTCGGAGATGGCCATGATGATGACCAGGGCGATCACGGACGTCGCGGCGGAGGCGGCGATCGTGATGCCGATCCACGTGCCGCGGCGTTCGAACGGCGCGTGTTCGAGCACGAACGACGGCGCGCCGACCGCCTCGCCACCCGCCGAGAAGCCCTGCGCCAGCCTGCACACCACGAGCAGGACGGGGGCGATGATCCCGGCCGCGGCGTGCGTGGGCAGCAGCCCGATGAGCGCGGTGGCCACGCCCATGCACAGGAGCGTGGCGTACAGGACGGTCCGCCGACCGGCCCGGTCGGCGAGCACTCCGAAGAACAGCCCGCCCAGCGGACGGGCGACGAACGCGACACCGTACGCGGCGAAGACCGACAGCAGGCCGGCGACCGGGTTCTCGCTGGGGAAGAAGGCCTTGGCGATGGCTACAGCCGAGAAGCCGTAGATGGCGAAGTCGTAGAACTCGACGAACTGGCCCGTGCCGGCACCGAGCAGCACACGCCGCTGGGCGGCGGTCGTGCCACCCGGGCTGATGAAGTCGCGGATCATGGAGGGGGTGAATCCTTTCGGCTGGCGATCAGCCCGCGAAGGCGAGCGCGTGAGCGGGGTTGGCCACGGTGATCTGCGCGATTTGGGCCTCGCTGACGGCCTTTCGCCGCATCAGCGGCAGGACGTGCTCCAGGATGTGGGCGTATCCTTCACCGCCGTAACGCACCAGGTTGGTCTTGTGGCAGATGTCCTGCGAGATGAGGATCTGAGACGCGTAGCCGCCGTCGATCAGATCCACGATGTGATCCACGCGGGTGGCGTCGTTCGGCATGTCGATCGGCGCCAGCGAGTAGTAGCTGGACTCCTGCCCGAAGAGGTCGAACGCGACGTAACACCCGCTGCTTGCGATGGCCCGCATCTCGGGCGCGGAGAACACGGTGCGTTCGACGTGGCTCATGATGACCCGAGCCGGGTCGACGTCCTCGGCTACCAAGATGTCGAGCGCCCGCCCCGGCGAGCGCGGATCGCGACCGGGATGGATCATCAGGGCCGCGCCGGTCTCCCTCTGTGCCGCGCACGCGGCCCGCAGCACCTTCTCCTCCTGAGGGTGCAGCGGGTGGCTGAGCCCGATCTCCCCGATGATCCCCGCCCTGATCGACGTGCCGCCCACGCCGGTACGGACGTCGGAGACGATCTCCGCGGCCAGGTCGTCCCGGTCCCTGGTCGTCACGTCGGCCGGGTGGTAGTCGCGGTAGTAGAAGCCGCAGCCCATGACGACGTGCACGCCGCTGCGCCGGGACACGGCGGCCAGCCCATGGGGATCGCGGCCGAGCCCGATGCTGGTGGCGTCCACGACGGCGCTCCCGCCCGCCTCCGCGTAGTGCCGTAGCTCGTCCACGGCCACGCCCACGCTGTCGAGACGGAGATCCTCGGAAGTGTGCCGGCGACGTACCCGGTAGTGGTTCTCCAGGGTGATCGGCGCGTTGTCGATCGCCCGCTCCCCGACCGTGGAGCGGGACGGGAGCGGCCGGGACAAGTCGCTCAGCAGGTGCTCGTGCGGCTGTGTGTGCCCGAGCGTGGCCGGGTCGATGTCACCGAGTACGGTACGGACGATGGTCTGCGACATGGATCCTCCAGCCGGTCAAGCCCAGGCCGGGCGATGTCCCCGGGGCTGGGCCCGCAGGTCGCCCGAGCGTGCGTGTCCCTCGAAGCGCTCGGCCCGGGCGGCACGGCCGCACAGTTCGCCGAGATAGGCGCTGGCGGCGTCGGTGGTCACCTCCTGGTAGGTGACGGTCTTGACGTACATGCCGACCCACAGCCCGCCCGTGTAGCGGGCGGCTCCCCTGGTGGGCAGCACGTGGTTGGTGCCGATGACCTTGTCGCCGAAGGAGACGCACGTCCGATCGCCGAGGAAGAGCGACCCGTAGTTGCGCAGCCGGTCCAGGGCCAGGCGCGGCTCCCTGGTCAGCACCTGGACGTGCTCGCTGGCGTACTCGTCCGCCACGGCGAACGCCTCCTCCAGGTCGTCCACCACGATGACCTCGCCGTGGTCCCGCCAGGCCGGCCCGGCCACGTCGCGGGTGGGCAGTTTCCCCAGCTGATCGTCCACCTCGCGCAGCGTCGCCTCGGCGAGGCCGGCCGAGGTCGTGACGAGGACCGCCGGCGAGTCGGGGCCGTGCTCGGCCTGGCTCAGCAGGTCCACCGCCACCACGAACGGGTCGGCGCTCTCGTCGGCCACGATCAGCACCTCTGTCGGCCCGGCGAACAGGTCGATGCCGACCTCTCCGAACAACTGGCGCTTCGCCTCGGCGACGTACGCGTTGCCGGGCCCCACCAACATGTCCACCCGCTGGATCGACTCCGTCCCGAGCGCCAGCGCCGCCACCGCCTGCACACCGCCCAGCAGGTAGATCTCATCGGCTCCCGCCAGGTGAATGGCGGCGATCGTGGCGTGCGGGAGGTCGCCGCCGGTGGCCGGCGTGCAGGCGGCCACCCTCGGCACACCGGCGACCTTGGCCGGCACGATCGTCATGTGCGCCGAGGCCAGCAGCGGATACCGGCCGCCCGGCACGTACGCGCCCACGGCCCCCACCGGGATGCACCGCTGCCCGAGCAGCACACCGGGCTGGGTCTCCTCCTCGAAGTCGCGCAGCGAGGCCCGTTGCCGCTCGGCGAACCCGCGCACGTTCGCCTGCACCTGTCTGATGTCGGCGAGGGTCTGCCGGTCCACGCGGCGCAGCGACTCCTCGATCTGCCGCTCGCTCAGCCGGAACTCCTCCGGCGCCCACTTGTCCAGCCGCTCGGAGTGGGCGCGGACCGCAGCATCCCCGTTCCGCCGCACGTCGTCGATGATCTCGGCGGCCACCGTACGGGGATCCACGCCCGCCGCCATGGAGACGCTCGCCGGCGCACCCTTGACTATCCTCCGCATGCCTCTCCTTTACCCGTAATGGCACCATTGCTGCTGGTCAGAGGTGATTTCCACGGAGTTTAGGGGCCGGCAAGCCATCGCACAACGGGGACGAATCCAGTCCGATCGATAGGGTTTCCCTATGACGTTGCAACAGCTGCAGGCGTTCCTGGAAGCACGCAGAGGTGGCTCGTTCACCGCCGCGGCCCGCAGCCTCCAGCTCACCCAGCCGTCCGTCTCGGAGCTGGTGCGCCGGCTGGAGGACGAGCTCGGCATGGAACTGTTCCGCAGAGTGGGCCGGGGCCTGGTCAGCACGCACGCGGGCGACGAGCTCGCGCCCTTCGCCGAGCGCGCCCTGGCCGCCGCCCATCAGGGCGCCACGGCCGTGCGCGCGCTGCGCGACCTGGAGGGCGGCACGGCGACCTTCGGCCTGTTGCGCAACGCGGAGTTCTACGCTCTGTCGGAGCTGGCCCTGCACTTCCACCGCCGCCACCCCTCGGTCCGGGTGCGGCTCGTGGGCCAGAACTCCGCCGAGACCGCCGCCGCCGTCCAGAGAGGCGAGATCGAGGCCGGGCTGGTGACGCTGCCGGTGGACAACGAGGGCCTGTCCGTGGCGCCGCTGGTGCGCGACGAGGTCGTTTACATCACCGCGGACGCCGGCCGCGCCGCCTGCCCGCGCACCGTCGCCGACGTGGCGGCCGCCCCCATGATCTTCTACGACGCCCACTACGGCGACACCGACCCGGCCCGCCGCCAGCTGGCCACCCGGGCCCGGCTCGCGGGCGTCACCGTCGAGCCCCTCATCGAGGTCGAGCATCTCGCCTCAGCCCTGACCCTGGTCCGGGCCGGCGTAGGTGACACCTTCGCGTGCCGGGCGGCGGTCGCCAGCCACACCTTCCCGGCCGGGCTGCACGTGACCTCTTTCGCCGAACCGATGTACGACACGATCGCGCTCGTCACCCGCCGTGGCCACACCCTGTCACCGGCCACGCTCGAACTCGCCCGGTTCGCCCAGCGAACGCTCCTGGACCACGCTCGCGGCCCGCACGGCACCACGACGATCGTTTCCCCGCGCTGACGGGCACCCGCTCATGGCGCATCCGCCCGCATCACCGGCCTGACCGGCGTGGCAGGGCAAAGCCGGCCAGGACGATCGGCTCAACCCCCGATCTCTCCCGGGCACTGGGCAAGCCTCCGGGGTCGGTTTTCACGGTGCTGAAGCATCATGGTGGCATCGCGCCGGCCGAGCGGGTGCGCTCTACACGCTCTTCGAATCACGGCACCAGGGGGCCCTAGGAAGAACCGTCGCGCAGGGCGCTCGCGATCTCCGCGGCGGCGAGGCGGCGGGAGCCGACGTAATAGAGCAAGGCCCCCGCAGGCAGTTCGGTTCCCCAGCCCGGGTTGACCGTCAGCACGTCGCCGGCCCGGGCGGCGAGCATCGTGGCGCCGTAGCGCCGGCCGAGCACGGTCTGGCAGCGGTCGACCAGCACCGGTCCCAGAGACTCCGGCAGCCGCACCGAGTAGGTGTCGGCACCGCCGTGGGTCATCAGCTGCGTGTAGATCTCGGTGATGCCGGGGTCCTTCAGCTCCTCGGTGATCATGTGCGCGTTGTGCCACTGGACACAGCGGACGGCCTCATCGAGGTAGCGGAGGTGCCGGACCCTGCTGAGGTCGCGCAACGCCACGACGAGATGGGCGCTGCCGGCGACGTGGTCGGCGGTGATCGCGACCGTCAGCGCCTCGTTGTCGTCGCGGACGTCGATCAGCACGCTGTACGCCCGATGGACCCCAGCCCTGCGCAGCACGCCCTCGTCGGCCAGGTCACCGCGGACGAACGCGACGTCGCGGTCCGACATCGGGTGCGTCGCCACGTCGTCCCACGCGCAGAGCACGAGGCGGCTCGAACCGTCGGCGAGCAACTCGTCCACCATCTGCTCGGTACGTCCCGGCGTGTAGCCGAGCAGCACGACGTGACCTGACATCTCCACGGTGACCACACCCCGCATCCTTCGTCCCTTCGCCTTCTCCAGTGACGTCGAGAGCCTGGCGAACACGGTCGTCAGCGTCGCGATGCCGCCGACGATGACGTACACGCCGACGGCATGGCCCGCCGCCGACTCCGGGTACAGGTCGCCGTAGCCGACGGTCGCGGCGGTGACCACGAAATACCACCAGTAATTGGCCGGGTCGGCGATCGCGCTGCCCGCCGGCTCCGCGAGGGCCATCAGCGGCCAACTGGTCACGAACACGAGGCTGAGGACGAGGACCGGCGTCCACCAGGTCCCCAGCAACGTGATCTGGGCCAGCAAGCGAGCCAGATAGAACTGCACGCTTCCCCCCGTCTGACACGCTCAGGTGCGGGACACTCTAGACAAAACCCATAAAGCAGCGCTACGAGACGTCTGGCCCTCGGCGCAGTCGGGCCCGACCTGCTGTATGGCCTCCGCATGGAGCGCCACCGTGTCCCGCTCGGAAATCCGGTTTCGTACTGTGAGCTGGGATTGCTGCGCGCTCGGAACGGCTGCTGCGACCATCCCAAGGTGTTGTCATCGCTTGTCCACCGGTTGGTGAGGGGCTTGTTCGGCCTGCTGGCGGTTCTGATCCGCGCTGATCTGCCGAAGGACGTTGAGCTGCTGGTGCTTCGTCACGAGAATCAGGTGCTCCGCCGTCAGCTCGGCGGCCGGCCGCGGTGGGATCACGCCGACCGGCTCTGGCTGGCGGCGTTGTCGCCGCCGCCGGTGGGCGGAGGTGTTCCCGGTCACCCCGGCGACGATCCTGCGTTGGCATCGTACCCTCGTGGTGCGGCGAGCTTCCTGGTCGGATGCCTGCCGACGTACGAGTCGATCGGCGTGGCCGCCCCCATCCTGCTGATCTGCCTGCGCATCCTCCAAGGACTCGGCGCGGGAGCCGAACAGGCGGGCGCGATGACGCTGGTCTCAGAGTTCGCCCCCCGGGCGCGCCGCGGAATGTTCGCCGCGCTGCCGTACGTCGGCATCCAGGGCGGCACGCTCCTCGGCGCCGGGATCTTCGCCGTGCTCAGCGCGCTCGACCAGGATCTCGTGCACAGCTGGCTGTGGCGCGTCCCGTTCCTGTTCAGCGTGGTGCTGATCGCCGTGGCGCTCGTGATCCGGCTGAAGATGCAGGAGAGCCCGGCGTTCAAGGCGATGGAGAGCAACCGGGAGCTGGCGGGGCGGTCACGAGCGGGCACCACGCCGATCTCCTGGCACGTGATGTCCTGCTCGAAAATTGTGATGTGACCGACCTCGACGACCAGCAATCCATCCGCCGGAAACCGGTAGTTCTCGGCATGATGGGCGAATACCTCCACACCGCGTGAGCTTGTCACTTCAAGTGACAAGCTCACGAATCCTGTAATTGAACCCCACAGGACGATAAGAACACGCTTAGCCGGGGGAGCCTTCCCGGCCGTCGTAGCGCTGGGCGAGCACCCGCAGGCGCTCGCCCAGCCGTTCGTGTTCGCCGGCCAGGCCGTCGGCCTCGAACCGGAGTTGGCGGAAGCGCGTGGCCTCTTCTCCACGCGTCACGGCGAGATTGTCGTCGATCTGGCGGCGGGCCACCCCGAGTCGCTCTCCCGCGTGGCCGACCAGCTCGGTCTGCTCGCGCAGGCCGTCGCGGGCAGCCACCATGGCCTCCCGGTCGGCGGGCGACAGAAAGGGATGCCGGTTCCAGTCGCCGGTGTAGCGGACGGTGTAGTCGCCCACGCTGTGCGGGTGGCGGGACTGCGCGGTGACGATCGCGTTCCTGATGCGGACGTGGCTCACCTCCAGGGTCCCGCGTGCCTGCTTGGCAGCGCGCTGCGCGGCCCCCAGTGAGCCGCGCACCGCGTCGAGGTGCAGCCGGACGATGTTCTCGGAGGCCGGCCCACCACCCAGGCGGGCCGACCCGCCCGACCGTGACGGTTGCTTCTTCAGCCGGTCGAACGCCTCGGCGATCTTACGCATGGCCAGCTGCATCTGGCCGTCGGTACGCAGGGCAGCGGCCTGCACGGCGGGCACCGACTGGGGAGCCACCTGGCGGGCGATGCCGGCGTAAGCGGCGTAGAACAGGTAGGCCGCCCCGCCCGCCGCCGCGACCAGCGCCGCCGCCTCGACTCCGCCGGACGCGATATCCATCCGCCGGCCCAGGTCAGCGGCCCGTGTGGCGGTGTCCGCCGTGTGCGCGCCGAACGCCTGCGCAGCCGGGCCGGCCTCGTCGCGGGCGGGCCGCTGGGCAATCGCCATCTCGGCCCCTCGGCCGCGATGGAAGCCCGCGCCCCGCGCCAGCAGCGTGAGATGGTCGTCAGCCGGCACGTCGCGCGGCTGCTCGACCGGCAGCAGGGGCGCGCCCATCGCGACCAGTGGGTCGTCGCTCATGCCAGCATCCGGCGCACGGCCTCGGCGCGCTGGATGCTGGCCAGCTCGACGTCGGCGTTGCTCCTGGCCATCACGATCTGCCCGTCGGCCGTCAGGCGGGTGCGACCGTGCAGGTCCTCGGACTCCTCCAGCATGTTCCGCATCAGCGCCTCCAGCGCGATCCCGACGTACGGCAGCAGCCCGGCGGCAGCCACAGCGGAGCCCAGCGACCGGTTGAACTCCTCGTGCTCCTCGGCCAGCACCTGCCCCGCGTGCCCAGACCTGGTCCGCCCGTCGTTGTTGTGCACTACGTAGTCCGGGATCTCGCTCACGGTCCCTCCAGTCGCCGCAGCAGATCGTCGAGTGAGGCGTTCATCTGGGAGAAGCGGCCCAGTGCCTCGGCCTCGAATTCGTCAAGCCGCTTCGCCATGGTCTCCGGCGCGAGGGCAGGTGGCAGGTCGTCCGCGGGCTCCCCGCCTCGCGCGAGCCGGTCCTGCTGCGCGGCCCGCACGGCGGCCAGCACCTGCTCCTCCAGTTCCTGGGAATCGAGCCGGAGCGCCCGCGGGGCGATGCGCACGCGCTCAAGCAGGCCGTCAGCGCCGACCGTGGCACCCACCAGCCCGCGGGCCGCCTCCCCGAAACCACGGAGACCCTCGTCCTCGGAAGCCATATACCTGCCTCAACAACCGCGATCTTTGTGGCAGATCCATGTATAGCACTCGGGCCGGGCGCTCGTCAGGCGGCAGCGCTCCCCCGGCTTCGCAGCCCAGCACCGAACGCGGCCAGGCACCACGACAGGAACTCCTCAACCGTCCCCATCGCCACTGCTCGATTGGATCTTGCACATGATCCGTCCAGTGAAATGATCTCCCAAGTGCGGCGGACGTCACGTTTTCGCCCGCACCCGCTCATCACTGATCGCCGGCCCCTGCCCCGATTCCCCCACTCCTGTGGTAGCACATGTCACAACCAGACTCCCATCACTCCTCATCGGACGCAGAGCCTTCGGCCTCGAAGTCGCCGCGGCGTCGTTGGCTGCCGCACTCGGCCCAGCCCTTCCCGCGGGCGCGACGGAGTTACGGCGATCGGCGACGCTGTTCGACGAGACGACGAGGAGGCGATCCAGGCCCTGCGCGCCAAGGGTGCCCGCCGCCTCGGAACCTGCGCCGCACCCCGTGAAAGGCAAGGAAGCGGCGTAGGAGACGGTCCGAGTAGGCGGCAGGGTACCGCAAGAGCGGAGGCGGTCGATTGTCCGGGAACACGCCGCTGGCGGTCGAGGACACCATCAAACGCCCACCGGCAGCGGCGATACTTCTGGCCCGCTCCCGCCACGTCTCTGTCCGCTCCCTGGAGCGGTACGCCCGCCCCGGCGTCGATGCGGTCGCCCGGCACGTCGCCGAACGCGACCCCGCGGCCGGAAGCGCTGACGCCTCAAGATCATGGCACTGTCGGGCAGGCCCTCGCCCGTCACAGCGTCATTCATCGGATGGGTGCGAGGGCGACACGCCGCGAGTCGCGCTGACACAGATCGTCAACTTATTGATTCTCGCGGGACTGGGTCGCCGTTCCGGTCCTGCGTAGGGTTCCAAGAAGGCGGCAGTGCGGCATTCGCGCACTTCATCCGCTGCCGCGCCGGGTGTTCCGGCGTATTCACAAGAGAAGGAAGCACACCATATGCGCGCCCTTGTGGTCGCTCACGGCGACGCCGGGCCCATCCGGTTCGCCGATGTCGATGAGCCCGTACCGTCCGCCGGTGAGGCGTTGGTGGAGATACGGCACATCGGTCTCAACTTCGGAGAGCTGAATTACGTGCACCAGTGGCCGGCCGGCGCCGTGCACGGTCACGACGCGGCAGGCGTCGTGGTGCGCGCCGCATCCGACGGCTCGGGGCCGCCCGAAGGTACGCGCGTCTCAGTGGGAATGGCTCCCCACGCGTGGGCGCAGCGGGCGGCAGTCAGCTCCGCCTCGCTCGGCACCGTCCCCGAGGGCGTGGACCTGGCCGACGCCGCCGCGCTGGGGATCGCCGGAGTCACCGCACTCCGGGTGCTGCGCAAGCGTTCCCTGCTGGCGCGCAACGTCCTGGTCACCGGCGCCAGCGGGGGCGTGGGGCACTTCGCCGTCCAGCTGGCGGCGTTGGCGGGCGCCCGGGTGACGGCACTCGTCGGTTCCCCGGACCGGGCCGCCGGACTCCGCGAACTCGGCGCGGACGAGGTCCTGACCGACCTGGCCGAGACCGAGAACCGGTTCGACCTCGTCCTGGACACGGTCGGCGGGCCGCTGGTGGCCCAGGCGTGGAGTTCCCTCGCCGAGGGCGGCACCATCCACCTGGTCGGTTACTCCTCGGGGCAGGAGACCACGTTCCCGTCCGGGGCCTTGTTCGGCTTCGGCGAACCCCGCAGCATCGCCACCTACGGCGACATGGCGCCGACCAGCGGGGAGCTGACGGACCTGCTGGGCCTTATGGCCGCCGGGAGGCTCTCGGCACCGGTCGGGCTGCGAGGCGACTGGCAGGACGTGGACGACGCCGTCCAGGCGCTGTTCGCGCGGAAGGTGCACGGAAAGGTCGTTCTTGACGTGGCCTGAAGCTGTGAACGAGGGCACGTGCGCCGCCGCCCGCCAGTGGGCGGCCGGCGGCGGTGGACGAGAATGGACCCATGGATGTGCTGGCGGAGGTCTTGCGTGTTTCGGGTGCGCGTGGGGCGCTCGGGGTCATGCTGAAGGCCGGAGGAACCTGGGGCCTGTGGCTGGACTCCTATCCGGGAGCGGCACTGCACGTGGTGTCCCGCGGCACGATGTGGCTCCGCGTCACAGGCGAGAAACCGATTCAGGTGCAGGCCGGAGACGCCGTCCTGATGCCGCCGGGCACCGCACACGGGATATCCGGCGGCGCCGGCGTGACGATGGGTTCCTGCGACCGTGAGGCGGCGGCCCGGGCTTTTGCTGATGGCCGAGCCCTGCGGCTGGGCTCGGCGCCGGTGCGGACGGAAGTGATCGTCCTGCACTATGAGCAGGACACGGAGGTGAGCACACCGGTGCTTACCTCCCTCGCCCGGCCGATGCACGTCACAGCCCGCCAGAACGCGCAGCTCAGAAGGACCGTCGAACTTCTCGCTGCAGAGCTCGCACAGCCGCAGATCGGCACCACCGCCGCCGTCAACAGCATCGTCGACCTTCTGCTCGTCCAGTTCGTACGCGCCTGGCTGGCCCGCCACCCGGAGGAGCAGTCCGGCTCATGGCTGGGCGCGATGCGTGATCCGGTCGTGCGCGACGCCCTGGCGTGTGTCCACGCCCAACCGGGACACCCCTGGACCACGGAGACCCTGGCCGCCGCGACGAGCGTCTCCCGGGCGACGCTGTCCAGGCGTTTCCGGTCCGCTCTCGGGCAGACGCCGGGCGCGTACGTGACACGGTGGCGCATCGACCTGGCGTCCATCCGGCTCCGCGATACCGATGAGCCGGTCGAGTCGATCTCCGGCGCGGTCGGCTACGCCTCTCCGCACGCCTTCAGCCGTGCCTTCCGACGGGCCCGAGGCATGGCCCCGGGCGAGTACCGTTCCCGACTTCGCCAGTGATCGCAGGCAGGCGATCACTGGCGGCAATGGCAAGGGCTCACGTCGAACAGAGCGGTGAACTTGCTGTCCCGGTACTCTGATCAGGAATCGGAAGTCACCGATTCGATTGCCCAGGTCGAGCATCAGGTTACGGGCTTGCTGGGCGACCCAGCCGGCGGTTGGGTTCGCCGTGACCCCCAGCACGTGCACCCGCCGCGTGGCGTGCTCGGCCACAGCGAAGCAGTACAGCCGCGCGAGCATGACCGTCTCCACGCTGAAGAAGTCGCGGGCAAGAATCCCGGACGCCTGAGTCTTGAGGAACTGAGCCCAGGTCGGACCGCCGCGCCGAGGCGCTGGATCGAAGCCCGCCCTCTTCAAGATCGCCCACACGGTGGCGGGGACACCCTCCGGCCCAGACCGGCGATCTGCCCAGCGATGCGCCGATATCCCCAGTCCGGATTCTCGGCGGCCAGGCGCAGCACCAGGGCGCGAATGGCAGGTCGGATCGATGGCCGTCCCGGCCCATTCTTGGAGTAGGTCCAACGTCGCTTCACCAGGTCGGCGTGCCAGCTCAGGAGCGTCCGCGGTGTGACGAACAGGTGACATCGACGGCATCGAGGAAGGAGCCGCGCAAGCGCGGAGAGGATCGCCCGGTCCGCCCAGGACGGCCGGGGAGCAGCGACCTGACGGCGGAGCACAGCCAATTGATGCCGCAACACCAGGATCTCTACGTCTTTGGACGCCTGTGATCGGGCGAGCAGCGCAATCCAGCCGGATGCTCGTTAGACAATCAGGTACAGCAGCCGCGGAGCCATCCCACGATCCTGCCGGAGCTGGGCCCATCGAACACAGCATCTCGCTCGGCCGGCGCAGCCAGCAGTTCCTCACGACTCCAACTCGCGGGATCGGGGGCCACCAGCTCACCCGTCCCAAGATCCCTGTATTCAGCGGAAACCGGCGCGTCTATCCCAAACCAACCCTCACTCAGCGGCAGGCGGGAATGGATACGACTCAAGCCGTCAACCTCCTTCGGCGCCACCGGCCATGAATCACTTCCTTCGTCGATTCCTCCACGCCTATCCGTGGCGCACACCCTCTATTCGTCAGCCGAGGCGGGGTCTCCGCAACGCCGGCGCCTGGTCCACATGACGCCTGCCGCTTACCTCGGTAGACCGCCCGGATCAGCCACGCTGCCTTCCTTTAGATCAACATCCGGTGGCTGGCCGCTCATGGGCGAGGAAGGCTGATGTCCGTGCTCCTGGATGTCGGCGATCAGCGGATGGAAGCTGAGGGAGCGATCTCTATTTACGATTACAAATAACATATGTCAACTCATGTCCTTGAATGCAGAAATTGTCCAGCTTGTCGGAATTGGGACGACCTCGCTAGCGACATTTTCGAATGGCCGTCACTGTCATCACGAGAATGCCGCAAGTGCATTCCTTGGCATTTGATGTGATGCTACGGTTTGGACTTGATTCCGGCCGGACAGTCACACCGGGACGCGCTCCCTGACATTTGCTTGCCATCTCCCATATCAGCATGAGGATCTGATTGATGTCAGCACATGCCCCTCAACGCTCGCGGTCACCCGTAAAACGAGCATTGCTCTTCTTCGCCGTCGCAGCGCTGGTCCTGGGCGGCGTCTGCGTGTGGCTCGTCGCGCAGATCTCCCCAGCGGAAAGGGCCGCGGCCGGCGTCGGCGGTATGGCGGCCCTCGCGGCCGCGGCGATCGGCGTCGCCGCCTTTCACGCGACGGCCGCTCGCCTCGCACGCCAGCGCACGCGCCAGGTCGAGACCTCGGCGGAGCTCCTGGAGCAGGAGGTGCGATGGCTGGCCGAGGACCTGCTGCCGGCACTCGGGCGCCGCCTTCACCACGGCGCCACCGTCCCCGACGCGCTGGCCACGGTGGCGCAGCCGTCCCATCCGGTCGCTCAGCGGTTGCGGCAGGTTTTCGGGCAGGCGCTGGAGACGGAGAGGCGTACGCGGGCGGAGGCGGTGACCGCCTGTTCGGCCATGGACAGCGAGCTGCGCCGGCTGGCCGAGCAGCAGCTTCCAATTCTGGTCAAAGGTGTGCGCGCGGGGCAGGGTGCGACGGACCTCGCGCTGGCGGAGGTGATGCGGCCGAGCCAGCCGTCCGTACGACACCTGTGGGCACAGATCACACGTGAGCTGGAGAGCGGCAACCGCCAGGGGGCGGCCGCCATGGCGGCCTGCGCGGACGCCGCCGCCCGCATCCAGGCCCAGGTGACCAGCCTGCTCGGCTGGCTGCGGGAGCTGCAGGACGCCTGCGGAGAGCAGGAGGAGATCTTCGGGCAGCTGCTGGAGGCCGACCACCGCGTCTCGCAGATGGGCCGGATCGCGGACAACATCGCGCTGCTGAGCGGCGGGCGTTCCGGCCGCCGCTGGACCAAGCCCATCGTGATGGAGAGCGTACTGCGGGGCGCGATCGGCCGCATCGGCGCCTACCGGCGCGTCCAGCTGCACTGCGCCAGCACCGCCGCGATCGCCGGGTACGCCGCCGAGGGCGTCATGCACGCCCTGGCCGAACTGGTCGACAACGCCACCAAGTTCTCCGCCGACAACACGAGAGTGCACCTCTACGTGGAGGACGAGGACGCCGGCCTGGTGGTCACCGTCGAGGACAGCGGCCTGGGCATGCGCTCCCGCGAGCGCCGCCTGGCGGAGACGTTGATCAGCCGGCCGCTGGATCTGACCATGTTGCCCGGCACCCGCCTGGGGCTGGCCGCGGTGGGGCGGCTCTGTGGCAAGTACGGCCTGACGGTCAGCCTCCGGCCTTCCGCGCGTGGCGGCATCGGTGTCGTGCTGCTGATCCCCCGCCAGCTGATCATGTATCCGCGGGTGGAGGAACCGCCGGCCGACCAGGCTCCACCGCGGCCGCGCGCCGACGCCGTGACGACGGTCGTTCCCCGGCACGACTCGGCCTCCGGTGACATCGAGCAGGCCGCGCTGCCGAAGCGGCCTCGCGGGCAGACGCTGCTGGCGGCCTCGCAACCGCCCGCGGCGGCTGTGAAGGCGCCGGGACCGCGGACACGGGACGGCGCCGCGGAGCGGCTGGCGGCGTTCCGGCAGGCGAGCAGCGTCCACCCGGATGCGGGAGCACCATCCCAGGACTCCCCGCCTCCGCACGAGGACGGCCGGTAGGACGCCGTCCCGCAGTAGATCCGATCGCCGATGGGAGGCAAGGGGTGACAAGGTGCGCCCCGTCGTTTCGATGAACCCCACGCATGCAGTGAGCGCCGCTGACCGTGATCTCGGTTGGCTGCTGAACAACCTGCGCGGCAATACGCCGGGAGTCGTGCACGTGCTGGTGTTGTCCCGGGACGGGCTGAAGATGTGCTGGGCCTCCGGCCTGCATGCCGACAAGGCCGACCAGCTCGCGGCCATCACCGCCGGAATCCAGAGCCTGGCGCTGGCCGCCTCGGGCGAGTTCGGCGATCGCACCGGATCAGGCCAGGCCATGGTGGAGTTCGGCGGCGGGCTGCTGCTGATGGTGCCGGCCGGTGAAGGCGCGCATCTGGCCGTGGTGGCCGATGAGGACGCCGACGTCGGGACCGTCGCGCACAACATGAACGAGTTGGTGGAACAGATCGGAGCGTTCCTCACCGCGCCGCCGCGTACAACCGACCAGTACGACACCCTGCCATGATCGGAGAGCCGGCTCCTCACCGGAACAACCCGCAGCCGCGCGGCGACGGCCGGCGGCCACTGGACCGGGAGAACCCGGACCGGCTCTACACCGTCACGGGTGGACGTTCCCGCGCCGGCGACCGGACCTTCGACACGGTCACGCTCATCGTCGCCGAGAGCGATCCCCAGCCGGGACAGCAGTCCGAGCACGCGCGGATCCTGCGGATGACCCGGCGGCCGCTGTCCGTGGTGGAGATCTCCGCGCGACTGCGGCTGCCCGTCAGCGTGGTGAAGATCCTGCTGTGCGATCTGCTGGACAGCGGTCACATCACCGCCCGCCACCCCGTGCCCACGCGAGCGTCCCTCCCTGACCTCGAAACTCTGGAGAAGGTGCTCATTGGACTTCGCAACCTCTGACCACACGCCGTTGCCGGCGACCGCCACCGATGCGTTGAAGATCGTGGTCGTGGGCGGGTTCGGCGTGGGCAAGACCACCATGGTGAGCGCTGTCAGCGAAATCCGGCCGCTGAGCACCGAAGAGGTCATGACGCAGGTCGCGGCGGGGGTCGACGACATCAGCCGGGTGGTCGCCAAGCGCACCACCACGGTGGCCTTCGACTTCGGCCGGATCACACTGGACGAGCGCCGGGTGCTCTACCTGTTCGGCGCCCCCGGCCAGGAACGCTTCTGGTTCGTGTGGGATCAGCTGTTCGCCGGCAGCCTGGGAGCGGTCGTGCTGGTCGACACCCGCCGCCTCGAAGACTCCTGGTACTCCATCGACCGGCTGGAGCACCATCGCACCCCGTTCGTCGTCGCCGTCAACCGTTTCGGCCACGGGCCAGAACTCGGCCGCATCGGTGACGCGCTGTCGCTGCCGCCGCAGGTGCCGCTGCTGGACTGCGACGCCCGCGACCGCGACTCGTGCAAACGCGTGCTGATCGCCCTCGTCGAGCACGTCGTGAGCGTGCATACCGTCCTGCTCAGGGAGAAGACCTCGTGACCGACGTTTCCCCCGCATCCGAGCACGCCCTGTCGCCGGATGCGCGCTGTCCCTCCCCTGCCGACGCCATCCGCTTCTACGGCCCCCAGATCGCCGAAGATCCGCCTTCGCTGTACGCGCTGATGCGACGGCGAGGACCCGTCGTGCCCATCCTGCTGGATGGCGATGTGCCCGCCTGGTTCGTCCTGGGCTATCGCGAGGTGCATCACATCACCGCCAACCCCCAATGGTTCGCCCGCGACTGCCGCCGCTGGAACCTCTACGACCAGCTGCCGGCCGACTGGCCGCTGCTGCCGTACGTCGGCTGGACGCCGTCGGTGATGTTCGCCGAGGGAGCGGAGCACCTGCGGCGGGCCGGAGCGATCGGCGACGCGCTGGACGCGCTCAACCGCACCGAGCTGGCCGCCACCTGCGCGCAGATCGCCGACCGGGTGATCGACGCCTTCGCCGGCGACGGACACGCCGACCTGCTCACCCAGTACGCCTACCAGATCCCGGCGCGGGTCATGGCCAGGCTGTTCGGCCTGCCGGAGGCCGACATCCCCGCGCTGGTCAACGACGTCTTCGACTCGCTCGACGTCGACGACAACGCCGCCCAGGCGCATCAGCGGCTGCACGCCAGGATGCGGCAGCTGGTGGCCGACAAACACGCCCATCCCGGCTCTGACGTGCCCTCCAGGCTGCTGGCCCACTCCGCGCGGCTCGTCGACGACGAGATCGTCATCGATCTGCTGGTGGTGATGGCCGCCGCCCAGGCGCCCACCGGCAACTGGATCGGCAACGCGCTGCGGCTGATGCTCGTCGACGACGACTTCTCCGTCACGCTGCAGGGCGGCCGCAGCAGCGCCGCCGAGGCGCTGAACGAGGTGTTGTGGAAGGACACCCCCACGCAGAACTTCATCGGTCGCTGGGCGGTACAGGACTGCCATCTGGGCGGACGGCTCATCCGCAAGGGTGACCTGCTGGTTCTCGGGTTCGCCGCGGCCAACACCGACCCGCAGGTCCTGCCGCGCTCCCACAGCGGCAGCGGCGCCAACCGCGCTCACATGTCCTTCGGGCACGGCGAGCACGGATGCCCCTTCCCGGCACCCGAACTCGCCGAGACCATCGCCAAGACGGCGGTGGAGGTGCTGATCGACCGGCTTCCCGACGTGGCGCTGGCCCTGCCGGTCTCGACGCTGCGCTGGCGGCCGTCGGTGTGGATGCGCGGCCTGTACGAGCTGCCGGTTGCGTTCACGCCCACGCTTCCGCTCAACCGGCCCGCCACCTGATCACCGCCGGGCCGCGGAGCCACTCCCCCGCCCCGGGCGCCGTCACCGCGCGGGGGTGAAGGACACCGGCAACGCGTCGGGGCCGCGGGTGAAGACGCCCTTCTCCCGTGGGAGGAACCCTTCGAGCAGCCGCAGGTTCGGCATGGCGTCCAAGAGCTGGTTGACGGCCACGTCGACCTCGGTCCTGGCCAGCAGGGCGCCCACGCAGAAGTGCCGGCCCAGCGCGAAGGCCAGATGCCCCGCGGCGGCGGAGAAGGAGGTCGACTCCTTCAGTTCGGCGCGGAAGATGTCGAAGGTGCCGGGGTCGGCGTAGCGCCGCTCGTCCCGGTTGGCGGCGGCGATCAGGCAGGTGACGGTGCTGCCCGCGGGCACCACCCCGCCGCTCAGCTTCACGTCCTCGGCCGGCTGTCGCATGATCATGTGCACCGGCGGGGTGAGGCGCAGCGTCTCGGCGAACGCGCGCGGGATCAGGCTCCGGTCCTGGCGCACCGCCTCCAGTTGGCCGGGATGCCGCAGCAGGTTGGCGAACAGGCTGGCGATGCCCTTGTCGGTCGTCTCCCCGCCCGCGGTCAGCAGCAGGCTGCAGAACGCCTTGATGTCCTCATCGCTCATCCGCGTGCCGTCGATCTCCGCCCGGCACAGCGCCGACAGCAGATCGTCGCCGAGCTCGGCACGGCGGCGCCGGATGATGGGGATCATGTAGGCGGCGAACTCCTCACGGGTACGCAGCCCGCGCCCGGTGACCTCGGGGTCCTGGCTCAGGTTGCCGAGGAAGGCGATGATGGCGGTGTACCAGGAGTGGAAGCGGGCGTGATCGGCCGTGTCCAGGCCGAGCATGTCGACGATGACGTTGATCGGGAAGCGGGTGGCGAACTGCGTCACCAGGTCCACCTGCCCGGCGTGCCGGAAGGCGTCGATGAGTTCGCGGCAGTTGCGCTCGATCACCGGCAGGAACTTCTCCTGCAGCTCGCCGCCGCGGAAGGCCGGGGCCACCAGCGCCCGTCTCACCGCGTGCTCGCGCCCGCTCATCTGCAGGAACGTACGGCCGTGGACGGGTTCCAGTTGCCAGTCATAGTTGGCGGTGGTGAACACCTCGTCCTTGAAGGCGCGCTCGACGTCGTCGTATCGGGAGATGATGTAGCTTCGCGTGCCTTCATGCCAGATGAGCGGCGCCTCGTTGCGCATGACGCGATAGGCCGAATAGGGATCGGCGGCGAAGGCGTCGGAAAGAATGTCAGGTGTGTTCACAGCCGCGGCCATAACACTCCTCGCTCCGTGACGAGTACCAGCGGATCGCTTTCACACTAAATCGCCGCCCTCTGCCGATCCAGCCCGGCCGCTGTACCCCTCAATCACGCAACTGTTGCCAAACATCGCAAAACAGCTATTTCAGAATTGATTATGAATTGCGGCCTTTGCGCTCCAGGCGCAGCCGCGATGAACAGGGCAGACGGGGCTCGGCTCGTGGCGATGACGGGACGTTCGCACGTGCCCGGGCGAGCCGCATGCCGCCGGCGCGATGCCGGAAAAGTCGGCGTTCCAGGTCAGATCCAGCCCCTCAGGTGCACTCGTCTGGTTGATCGAGTCCGAGCTTGGCACGCAGGCGGGTGACGCCGGCGTGGAGAATGGGAGGCACGGTGATCACGATGACCGCGGCGTCGCCGAGGCTGTGCGATGCGGCCTCCACGATCATCCAGCCGAGCAGCACGGTCAGCGGGGTCCAGGTGCGCAGGTCCGTACATAGGATCCAGCGGAGAACGGCCAGGAGATGGCCGATCAGGCCAGACCGTGCCGGCCGGCGCAGGGTCAGAGCCAGCGCGGGCATGCCGAGGGCCAGCCTGAACGCGAAGCGGGTGCGGGCCCGCCGGTCCCGCAGCACGTCGAGCTCGCCGAGCCATTCGTCCAGATAGCTCGCTCTGACCGCCGCCGGGAGAAGCAGCGCGCCGAGGACGAGCACCCGGAACGTCGCACCGGTGTCCCGGGGCAGGTGGGTCAGGCGGCCGCGGGCGATCGACACGAGTTCGTCCGCGACGGCCGGCAGGCCGTCGCTGTAGTCGAGCTCGGTCATGCTCTGGACCAGCGTGGTGATCTCGTCGCCGAACTCCGCGCGGAGTTGTGCGGCGTCGCATTCGGTGTCCCTCATAACGTCGTGGAGCAGGGCGGCGCAGACAGTGGCACAGTCCAGGCCGACGTCGAGCACGATCTCCGCCACGGCGACGGGGTGGGTGATGTACGGGTCGCCACTCTTGCGCACCTGGCCCGCATGACAACGGTCGGCGAACTCGTAAGCACGCTGGATCCTGTCACGCTCCGCGGCCGTCAGGTCGGCGGGCAGCCGGGCCAGCAGCGGCTCCAGCAGGCCGGTCATGACGTCGCCGTCCGAAGGTTCACGGCCGGTCCGCGGGACCGCTCGGCTCGCTCGAGGGCGGCGCGAGCCCGGAGCGCGCCCTGCTCGGTCAGCGTGTAGTAGTACCGGGCGCGACGCCCCTGGGCCAGATGTTCGGCCGCGGACTCCTTACGGCGCTCGATCCAACCGAATTCACGCTCCAGCCGGGCCAGGATCGGATAGATGGTGCCGCTGGGCTGGCAGGTCTTCTCGCACAGTTCCAACCCGTAGCGGCGCCTGGCCGGGTCGGACAACATCTCTCGCAGCACGAGCATCGTCTGCAGGGTCATCCGCGGACCATCCATATGTAGGACTCTAGACATCCAACACGGAACGTGACATCGCCTCGCGGGTGACAACCAGGTGCCCGCTCGCTAGTCCTGGAGGAGAGTACGGCGCAGGAAGTCCAGTTCGAGCAGGAGCAGGTTCTCGGCCACCTCCTCTTGGGCGGTCATGTGCGAGACGCCCGACAGCGGCAGGACGGTGTGCGGGCGGCCTGCGGCCAGCAGCGCGGAGGACAGTCTCAGCGTGTGGGCGGCGAAGACGTTGTCGTCGGCCAGGCCGTGCATGAGCATGAGCGGGCGGCGCAGGTTCGGGGCGTCGGCGACGATGGAGCTGCGGTCGTAGGCTTCGGGGTGCCGGTCGGGATGGCCCAGGTAGCGTTCCTGCCAGTGGGTGTCGTAGAGCCGGGCGTCGGTGACCGGCGCGCCCGCGACGGCGGCGTGGAAGACGTCGGGGTGCCGCAGTACGGCCGCGGCCGCCAGGTAACCGCCGTATGACCAGCCGCGGATCGCCACCCGGCCCAGGTCCAGATCGGGGAAGCGGCCGGCGGCGGCGTGCAGCGCGTCGGCCTGGTCCTGCAGCGCCGCGCTCAGCTTGTCCAGGTGGATGGCCCGCTCCCAGGCAGGTCCCCGGCCCGGTGTGCCGCGCCCGTCCACGACCAGCACGGCGAAACCCTGGTCGGCGAACCACTGCGAGAGCGCGAAGTCGTCCAGCCCGGACAGGACCATGGCGCCGCCCGGCCCGGCGTACGGGTTGAGCAACACCGGCAGCCGCCGCGAGCCCGGCACGTGTCCGGCCGGGAACATGATCGCGCCGCGCAGCTCACGCTTGCCCAGCGACACCAGTTCCACCTGCGGGCGCACGACCGGGATCGCGCCCTTCGAGGCGATCGGCGTGGTCGCCCGCCCGTCGGTCAGCGTGACCCGGGCTCCGTGCGCCGCCAGGGTGCGGGTGACGATCAGCGTGCGGCCGCCGCCGCGCGTTCCGGTGTGCACCCCCGGCTCGGAGGTGAGCCTGATCAGCCCTTCGCTCCTGGAGTAGCTGTACAGGTGCCGTTCGGTCGGCTCCTCGCAGCACTGCGCGAGCACGGTGTCGCCGTCCACCGCCAGGATCCGCAGCACCTGCAGACCCGGCGGCGTGACCAGGTCGTCCCCCACCATCAGGCGGCGGGTATCGTCGCGGTCCACCGTCCAGACCAGCTCCCCGCCCGCCGTGCGGACGGGTGTGCCGGGCACCAGCTCCAGCCAGGCGCCGTCGGTGTCCTCGCGCAGCAGCGTGGTGGCGCCCGTCTCGGGATCGGCCTCCAGGACCCGGGTGGTGCGCTGGTCGCGGCTCTGGACCAGCATCAGCAGGCCCTGTCCCGTCCACGACACCGCCGCGAGATACTCGAACGCCGCTCTGTCCCAGACCACCTCGGTACGCTCCCCCGCCAGTGTGGTCAGCCAGAGCGTCACGTCGGCGTTGTCGGTGCCGGCCGCCGGATAGGACATGGTCCTGGGCGGCCTGCCGGGATCGGCGGGCTCGGACAGGTGCCACTTGCTCACCCGGGCGTTGTCCACCCGCGCCACCAGCAGGCGCGTGCCGTCGGGCGCCCACCAGTAGCCCCGGTGCCTGGCCATCGACTCGGCCGCCACGTGCTCGGGCAGCCCCCAGGTCACCTCGGGGCCGTCGGGCGTCAGCAGCGGCCTGCCGTCGACGTGCAGGGCGCCGTCGCACAGGTGGGCGACGTGGTGCCCGGCCGGGTCGAGTCTCGGGTCGGACCCGGTCGTGCCGAGCGGGGTGATCGCGCCGGTCAGCAGGTCAACGGTGTGGAGCGCGCCGTCGAGCGCGTAGACGGCCTTGGTGACCGCGGAGTCGGTGGCGTAGGCGACGATGCCGCTCGCGCGTTCGCGAGTGCGTTCCCTGCGTGCGCGCTCCGCCTCCGGCAACGTCTCACCCGACGGCGTGCCGGGGTCCACGAGCAGACGCTCAAGCCCCGTGGCCACGGTCAGCGTCCACAGCCGGTTCACCCGGTCGTCACCGGCCGAGGACCTGAGAAAGACCACCCGGGCGCCATCCGGGGAGATCGTGAAGTCCCTCGGGATTCCGAGCTTGAAACGGGCCGTGCGGGCGTGCTGGCGGGGAAGTGTGAGGGGAGGCATGGGGGGATGATAGGCACGCCACTCAAGCCGGCCGCAAGACGTAGATCGCAGTCGGGGGCGTGCCGAGATCGTTAGGCTGCGACGATGGAAGGCGTAACCGACAAGCCCGAGAATTTCCCCGCAGGGCATCCTGCCTGGGTTTCGCGCGCAACCCAGCCTGTGGATCCGGACCAGGTGAACGACTACGACAGCTTCGCCGAGGCGTACTCGGCGGAGACCGAGAACAACATCTTGAACGAGTACTGGGCGCGGTCCTCGATCATGGCCCTCGTCGGCGACGTGGCCGGGCGCCGGATCCTGGACGCCGGCTGCGGCTCAGGCCCCCTGTCCGCCGCGCTACGCGAGCGCGGTGCCGCCGTCACCGGCATCGACGCCAGCGCCGGGATGCTGGCGGTGGCCAGGCGGCGGCTCGGTGACGACGCGGACCTGCACGTGGTCGACGTGCGTGATCCGCTGCCGTTCGCCGACGGCGCGTTCGACGACGTGGTCGCGTCGCTGGTGCTGCACTACCTGGAGGACTGGGGGCCGACGCTGGCCGAGATGCGGCGCGTGCTCAGGCCCGGCGGCCGGCTGATCGCGTCGGTCAACCACCCGTTCGTGGAGCATTTGACACAGGATCCTCGGCCCAGCTATTTCGAGAACACCAGCTATACCGACGAGTGGACGTTCGACGGGCGGTCCTTCCCGATGACCTTCTGGTGCAGGCCCTTGCACGCGATGACCGATGCCTTCACCGCCGCCGGCTTCCGCCTTGCCGTCCTCAGCGAGCCGCAGGCCGACCCGGCCGCCCGTGAGCTGTTCCCCGACGACTTCCCGAACTTCGCGGGCAAGCTCGGCTTCCTGGTCTTCGTCGTCGAGGCACCGCCGTCGACCGCGGGCGGCTAGTTACGCCTCGTCCTGGTCATCCTAGGGCCGCTGCTGTACGGGAGAGCCCACCACCTCGACGACGGACTCGGGCAGGCCCATCAGCTGGAGGACCTCCGGGGTGGCGGCGCCCATCACGGCCGCCGCCTGGGCGGCCTGCCGGTATCGCGTCCTGGCCTCGGCGTGCTCGCCACGGGCCGCGGAGACGCGGCCGAGCCCGGCGAGTGTGCGTACTCGGTTGCCGACGCTCTTGACCCAGTGCGGGTCGAGGTGTTCCAGGGCTTCGCCGTACAGGCGCTCCGCCTCGGTCAGGTCGCCCCGCAGCAGGGCGATGTCGCCGAGGCCGCGCAGGGCCGCCGCCAGGGAGTCGGAGCCGCCGGCGTGGCGGGTGAGAGCGGCGGCCTTCGCGTAGTCGGCGCCGGCCGCCGCCTCGTCGGCGCCGACGAGGTGATCGCCCCGGTTGACCAGCAGGTCGGCGCTGTCCTCCAGGGCGCCGAGCTGCTCGGTGAGGGTGAGCGCCTCGTCGGTCAGTGCGATCGCCTCCGTACGGTCGCCCCGCACGCCCGCCAGGCCGGCGAGCATGTCCAGGGCCAGCGCGGTGCCCCAGCGGTCACCGAGCGAGCGGAATCCCTCGATGGCCGCGCCGAAGTCCCGCGCGGCCCGCGCGATGTCCCCCTCGCCGAGAGACCCGAAGCCCGACACGTACCGGGCGACCGCCCGCACCCACGGCTCGGAGCGGTCGCCCTGGGACGACACGAGCAGGTAGGCGCTCTCCCGGTCGGGCTCGGTGGCGTTGCGCAACATCCACAGCAGCAGGACGGCCGGGTAACGGCCCGGTTGATCGCCCGACCAGGCGGCGGCCAGCGCCTTCCCGGCCGGCGCGCGGTGCCGCTGCCACACCGGCCGCCCCACGGCGCCGGACGCGGCCAGCAGCACGCACATCGCGTACTCCTCGCCGAGCCCGGCCGGGGGCGCTTCGCCCATCGCCGACAGCAGCGCGATCGCCTGCGGCGCGATCGAGGCGGACATGCCCCGGATCCACAGGTAGGCCGCGGCCGGGGCGAGCAGTTCGAGGGCCGTCCCCACCTCCGGCGCCTCGACGGCCCAGCGTACGGCCGCCAGGAGGTTGCCGTGCTCGGCGGTGAGGACCGGCAGCCACGTCAGTTGCTCGGCCCGCCGCAGGTGCGGGTCGGCGGTCCGCATCAGGTCCAGGACATGCCGGGCGTGGGCGCGCCGTACCGGCTCGCTCTCGTCCGCCGCCGTCAGCCGTTCCGCACCGTACGCGCGGATCGTCTCCAGCATCCTGTATCGGCCGCCCGCGACCTCGAGGAGCGACTTGTCGACGAGCGACTCCAGCGTCTGCCCGTCGGTGCCGCACACTCGCAGCGCGGACTCGGCCGTCGCGCCACCGGCGAAGACGGTGAACCGGCGGGCGGCCCGTTGCTCGGGCTCGGACAGCAGGTCCCAGCTCCACGCGACCACCGAGCGCAGGGTCCGGTGCCGCTCGTCGGCCGTACGGCTGCCGCGGGCCGTGACCCCGAGCCGGTCGTCCAGCCGTCCCGCGAGGTCGTCGAGGTCCAAGGTGCGCAGCCGCGCGGCCGCGAGCTCGATGGCCAGCGGCAGGTTGTCGAGTGCCGCGCAGATCCGCCGCACCGCCTGCGGGCCGGCGGAGAGACCGCGCCGCACGGCGCGGGCCCGGTCGGTGAACAGTTGTGCCGCCGCCTCGTCATCGAGGGGGCGCACCTGCCACAGGCTCTCGCCTATGATGCCGAGCGGCTCCCGGCTCGTCGCCAGGACACGTAGCCGCGGGCAGGCGGCCAGCAGCCGTGCCACGAGCGCGGCGGCCTCGTCGATGACGTGCTCGCAGTTGTCCAGGACGAGCAGGAGCACCCGGTCCGACAGCGCCGCCGTCAGGCGGTCGACCGGGGTCTGCCCGCCTCCGCCGATCTGGAGCCCGTTCTCACGCAGCCCGAGCGCACCCAGGAGCGCCTGCGGCAGGCCGCCGCCGTCGCGCAGCGGGGCCAGCTCCACGAAGCACACCTCGTCGGCCGCGGCCGACGCGACCTCGACCGACAGCCGGGTCTTGCCGACGCCGCCGGGGCCGATCAGCGTGACCAGCCGGGCCACCCGCAACAGCTCGGTGACCTCGGCCATCTCCCCGGCACGGCCGACGAAGGCCGTCAGCTGGGCGGGCGGGGCGGCGGGCGATGGCGACGGGCCGGCGTTCAGCAGCTCCCGGTGGAGCGCGACGAGCTCGGCCGAGGGGTCGGCGCCCAGCTCCTCGGCCAGGTGCCGCCTGGTCTCCTCGAACACCACCAGCGCCGCGGCCTGCCCGCCCTCGGCGAACAGCGCCCGGATCAGCAG
Organism: Nonomuraea insulae; assembly: GCF_042656245.1. Classification (NCBI taxonomy): domain Bacteria; kingdom Bacillati; phylum Actinomycetota; class Actinomycetes; order Streptosporangiales; family Streptosporangiaceae; genus Nonomuraea; species Nonomuraea insulae. Next base: position 63,827 of record NZ_JBHSPA010000112.1, on the reverse strand, counting down.
CCCCGCGAGCCGTTCCCTGAGCGGGTTGCGGCCGACCAGCTCGCGCAACTCGGGCACGGCCGCGCGATGTTCCCCGACCCGCAGCTCGCCCTCGATCCGGTCTTCGAGGGCGCCGAACCTCTGCTCCTCCAGCCGTACGGCGGCGGGCTGGGCGGCCGGGCTCTCGGCGAGGTCGGCCAGCGCCGGCCCCCGCCACAGCTCCAGCGCCTCGCGCAGCAGCGTGACCGCCCGTGCGGCGTCGCCGTCGCGCAGCGCGGCGCGGCCCTCCCCGGCCAGCCGCTCGAACCGGCCGGCGTCCACGTCGTCGTACGGCACCACGATCCGGTAGCCGGCCCCGGTCCGCTCGATCGCGGCCGCCGGACCCAGGGCCGTACGCAACCTGGACACCTGGGACTGCAACGCGTGCGGCGACGGCGCCGCGCCAGGATCGATCTCCTCGGCCAGCCGGTCGGCCGACACCACCTCCCCGGGGCGTACCAGCAGCAGGGCCAGCAGCGCGCGCCGGGCCGGGCCGCCCAGCGGCACCTCGGCCCCGTCGTCGCGCCACGCCCGGGTCTGTCCAAGGATCGCGAACCGCATGCCGGTGATTATCCACCGGCGGGGGTCACACGATGGGGCCGAGGCAGGTCCCGCCCGAGACGTCGACGGTCTGGCCGGTCACCCACCCGCTCTGCGGGCCTGCCAGGAAGCCGGCCACGTCGGCGACGTCCTCGGGCTCGCCGAGCCGCCAGAGCGCGGTGATCGCCTCCAGCCCGGCGACCATCCGCCTAGCTGATCGGGACGGTGAGGCGGTGTCTGGTGGGTGGTGCCTCCCTGCGCTCGCCGAGGAGGGTCATGAGCTGGTCCATGGCCACCTCGCCGAGCTTTTCGCCGTCCACGTCGATCGAGGGGACGTCACCCAGGCCGAGGCTTTCGACGATCATGCGCTCCGAGCTGACCACGACATCGCGGATGCCGCGGCTGAGCAGGGCGAACATGAGGCCAAGGCCGATCGAGGTCGAGTAGGGGACCACGGCGGTGGCCCGGGCGGCCACCACGGCCTCCGCCGTTCCCACTCCGGCGGCGAACGTCGAGGGATAGGGCCCGAGCATGGTCAGCGTCGCGCCGCTCGACTCGGCCGAGGCGCGGATGGCCGCCTGGCGCTGGCGATCCTGCCAGGAGCCCGCGGGGCCGCCGATGTAGGCGATGCGCTCGTGGCCCTTCTCGACGAACCAGGTGACGAGCGCGCCGAAGGCGGTGGCCGTGTCGGCGACCGCCGAGGTCATGCCCTCGATCTCGCGGTCGATGAGCACGGTCGGCTTGAACGACGCGGCGGCGCGGACGATCTCGTCCGAGCCTCGGGGCGCGGTGAGCAGGAAGCCGTCGACCTGGTGCGCGAGTTGTCCGACCGCGGTGAGCTGGGCTTCGTGCTCCAGTGAATGCACCGCGATGGTCAGCTGCATGCCCGAGTCGGCCGCGCGCGCCTGGGCACCGCCGATGATCGGGGTGAAGAAGGTGTTGTCGAGCGTGGGCACCACGACGGCGACCACTCCGGTTCTCCCGCGGGCCAGCTGGGTGGCCGCCCGGTTGGGGACGAATCCGAGCTGCTCAGCGGCTGCGCGGACGCGGGCCACCGTTTCCGGGGCGGCCAGGTCCGGCCGGCCCAGGGCGCGGGAGGCCGTCGCCTTGGAAACCCCGGCCATCGCGGCGACGTCCGCGAGTGTCGGCACTGATCCTCCTTGAGTCGTTACACGGGATTCACACAGGGGTTTGTGCGCGAGGCGGCCCATAATCTATGGTCAGGCTCTTGGAACCGGTTCCGCAACCGGTTCCAAGCAAGCGTACGCCCCCCGAGAAAGGACGCCGACATCTCCCGCAATACGGCCTTTCTGCTGGTGCCTGGTCTCGCCTTCCTCGTCGCGGGTTTCCTCGTCCCCTCCGCCGCGATGCTCTTCGCGCCGCCGGACGTGGCGACCAGCGAGATCTTCGCGCGCCTGGGCGAGATGCTCACGGATCCCTACGATCTGGAGGTGATCGGGCGCACGGTCGGGCTGGCCCTGGCTGTCACGATCATCTGCGTCGTCCTCGGCTTTCCCATCGCCTACTGGCTCGCCCGCTCGCCGTCTCGCTGGAGCGGGGTCTTCCTGGCAGTGGCGATCTTCCCATTGATGCTGAGCAATGTGGTGCGGACGTTCGGCTGGCTGGTGATTCTCGGCTCGAAGGGGGCGCTCGGCCAACTGCTCGTCCAACTCGGCATCGTCGACGTGGCGCCGCAACTGCTCTACACCAAACTGGCGATCGTCCTCGGCCTCACCCAGCTGTTCCTGCCGCTGGCGATCATCTCCTGCTACTCGGCCGTCGCCCAGGTCGATCCCAGCCTGGACGACGCCTCGCGCGGGCTCGGCGGGAGCAGGGTCCGCACGATGTGGAACGTCGTCATCCCGCTGACCATGCCGGGCATCGTGGTGGCCGCCACCCTGGTCTTCGCGGGGTCCGTCACTGCCTACACCACGCCCTATCTGCTCGGCGGGTCCAGTCAGCGGATGCTCTCCACGCAGCTCTTCAACTACGCGAGCACCACGGTCGACTGGGCCTCCGCCTCGGCGACGGCGCTCATCATGACGGTCCTGGTCTTCCTGGTCTCCGGGCTGTCCTCGCTGATCGGGCGGAAGGGGGCCACCTCATGAAGCGGCCGATCACGGCGGCGCTCGCGGTCATCGGCTACGTCATCATGATCGTGCCGATCATCTTCGTGGTCGCCACCGCCTTCACGGCGGGGAGCACCCTGAGGTTTCCGCCTGACGGGATCTCGCTGCGCTGGTTCGACGAGGCGCTCGGTTACGAGCCGTTCATCGAGGCCGCGATCTCCAGCCTGGAGCTCGCCGTGCTCGCCACCGCGCTCGCGCTGCTGATCGGCGTGCCCGTCACGCTCGCCGTCCACCGTGGGAAGCTCCCTGGCAAGGGCCTGGTCGAGGGGTTGTTCCTGTCGCCGCTCATCGTCCCTGAGCTGGTCGTCGGCCTCGCGCTGTTCCAGCAGCTGATGATCGGCATGGACCTGAACAACTTCACCGCCCTGATGGTCGGGCACACGGCGCTCATGCTGCCCTATGCGGTACGCGTGACCGGCGCCTCGCTCGCGCTGGCCGACCCCGCGCTGGAGGAGGCCGCCCGAGGGCTCGGCGCCTCGCCGCTGCGCGCGTTCTTCAACGTGACGTTGCCCGTCCTGCGTCCGGGAATCTTCTCTGCCGCGCTGCTCAGCGTGGTCACGTCCGTCAACAACGTGCCGTTGTCGCTGCTGCTGCAAGGACGCGACTTCCGGACGCTGCCGGTGACGATGCTCGACTACGTGCAGCAGTCCTATGACCCGATGGTCGCCGCCGCTTCCACTCTCGTGCTGGCCGCCACCGTGGTCGTCGCGGTGATCGCCGAGCGCACGGTCGGTTTCGCCAAGATCTTCGGAGGGATCAACCAATGACCGCCGCCGCCGAGTTGATCGGAGTCACCCAGAGGTTCGGCTCCTTCACCGCCGTCGATGAGATCGACCTCGCCGTACCCTCGGGGAAGCTGACGACGCTGCTGGGCCCGAGCGGCTGCGGCAAGACCACCACGCTCAGGATGATCGCGGGCTACTCGGCACCGACGTCGGGGACGATCCGCATCGACGGGGTCGACAGCACGCGCATGCCGCCGGAGAAGCGGAATCTGGGGATGGTCTTCCAGTCGTACGCGCTGTTTCCGCACATGACGGTGGCCGACAACGTCGGTTACGGGCTCAAGCTGCGCAAGGTATCGTCCGCGGAAAGACGGTCGCGGGTCATGGAGACGCTCGAGCTCGTCGGGCTCGCGCACCTGGCCGACCGCAAGCCGAAGAAGCTCTCCGGCGGGCAGCAGCAGCGGGTGGCACTGGCCAGGGCGATCGCGATCAGGCCCAAGCTCCTGCTGCTGGACGAGCCGCTGTCCAACCTCGACGCCCGCCTGCGCGTCCAGATGCGGGCCGAGCTCAGGCGCATCCAGGCGGAGACCGAGCTGACCGTCATCCTCGTCACGCACGACCAGGACGAGGCGCTGGAGATGTCCGACGAGATGGTCATCATGAACGAGGGCAGGATCGTGCAGCAGGGCTCTCCTCAGCAGGTCTTCCCCCGTCCCGCCGACCGCTTCGTCGCCGAGTTCCTCGGCTACGAGAACTTCCTCACCGCGGCCGACGGCACCCCTCTGACCATCCGGCCCGAGCATCTGCGCATCGCCGAGAAAGGTCACGGCCTTGACGCGACGGTGGTCGACATGGCCTTCCGCGGCGTCGACCTGCTGGTCTCGCTCGACGTGGTCGACCCGTCGGGCGCGACCGTCCGGATGCTGGCCGACGTACGCGGCGGCGCGACCCTGACACCCGGATCGAGCGTCTCGGTGATCGCGCCGGACGACCGTCTGGTCTCACTCACCCGCTGAAGCCCCTGAAAGAAGGAACCCCCATGCCCACGCGCCGTGCCGTACTGGCCGCTGCTCTGACCGTACTCGCCGCGGCGGGATGTTCCGGCTCCGGCTCCGGCTCCGGTGAGGAGCAGGCCGATCAGAACACCATCGTCGTCAGCACCTTCCCCTTCGGTGTGAAGGAGTTCGAGCAGGCGGTCATCGCTCCGTTCACCAAGCAGACGGGAATCAAGGTCGAGCTGGACACCGGGTCCAACGCCGACCGGCTGTCGAAGCTGAAGCTCGCCAAGGGCGAGCCGGATGCGGACGTGGTGCTGATCTCCGACTACTTCGCCGCGCTCGGGCAGAAGGACGGCCTCTTCCAGAAGGTCGACGTGCCCAACATCAAGGAACTCGCGCCGTTCGCGACCGAGAGCGCCTACGAGGGACCGGCCTACACGCACCAGCTCAACGGGATCATCTACAACACCGGCAAGCTCAGCCAGAAGCAGGCCGCCGACTGGGGGCTGTTCGCGAGCCCGGCCAGCAAGGGCAAGGTCGCGCTTCCCGATATCTCGGTGACCGCCGGACAACTCATGATCTCGGGGGTGGGTGAGTCGTACGGCAAGGGCGCCTACGACATCGACACCTCGTTGCGGACCCTGTCCGGCTGGGCGCCCAACGTCCTGCAGTTCTACACCTCCTCGACCGAGGTCACGAACCTGCTGACCCAAGGCGAGATCGTCGCCGCCGACGCGCTGAGCGGCTTCGCCACCAAGCTCGTCACCTCGGGCGAGCCGATCGCCTGGACGGCTCCCGCCAAGGGCCGCTACATGGCCACCAACCGGGCGATGATCCCCAAGGGCGCGCGCAACCAGCAGGGAGCGGCGAAGTTGATCGACTACATGCTGTCGGCCGAGGCGCAGAGCGCCATGGCGAAGGCCGTCGGTGACCTGCCCACGAACCCGAAGGCCGAGATCCCGGCCGACATCGCCAAGGTCACGGGCGAGGCGGCGAAGGACCCCGTGGCCGCCGGGTTCAAGACCCTCGATCCCGCCCAGCTCGTGGACACCCGCGCCACCTGGGTCGACCGCTTCACCCGCGAGGTGGCCGGCAAGTGAACCTTGACCTGATGCCCAAGGTGGATCTGCACTGCCACCTCATCGGCACCGTTCGCTCGTCGACCTTCGCCGAACTGGCCAGGCGGGAGGGGCTCGACCTCCCAGACGCGCCCGAGCGGATCTACGCGAACGTGAACTCGCTTCCCCCGGACCCGGCGCTCTACCTGAACACCCGGATCCCGGTTCCGCAGGGCAGGAGCGCCGACGAGCCCGAGGTCTCCCACTCGCTGTTCCAGCTGTCCTCGTGGGTTCTCCAGGTCCTGCGCGACGCTGACGATCTCACCAGGATCACCTACGAGGCGTTCGAGGACGCCCACCGGACCAGCGCGACCAGGCATCTGGAGCTCTCCTTCGACGCGCTGACCGAACATCAGGAGAAACTCGGCTACGCCACGGTGGTCGAGGCGTACGCCGAGGGCATCAGGATGGCGGAGCGCGACTTCGGCATGTCGGGCAGGCTCATCGCGGCCGTCGACCGGAGCAGGTCGGGCGAGGATGCGCTCTCCTGGATACGCACGGTTGTCGGCAACCCGCACGATTACGTGGCGGGGATCGGGCTGGACAATCTGGAGACGGCCGGGCCGCCCGAGCGGTTCGAGGCCGCCTTCCGGCTCGCCGGCGAGGCCGGGCTTCGCCGTACCGCTCACTCCTCCGAGCACGCGCCCGTCGCCGCCAACACGATCACCTGCCTCGACGTTCTCGGGTGCGACCGGATCGACCACGGCTACTTCGTACTCGAGGACGACGAGGTCGTCGCCAGGGTCAGGGACGAGCGGATCCCGTTCACCGTCATCTCGACCACCTCGCGGCGCTCGTGGCGGCCGTGGCGGCGGGCGTCGATCGCGGCGATGCTCGATGCCGGGCTCAACGTCATTCCCGCCTCCGACGACCCGGGGATGTTCCCGACGTCGCTGGCGAACGAGTATCGGATCCTCTCCGATCGACTCGCCGTACCGGATGAGCGGTTGCGTGCGATGGCGATGGCCGGGGTGGAGGCGTGCTGGCTGCCGGAGCCTGAGAAGGACGCGCTGCGCAAGCGCTTCGAGGACGAACTCGCCGGCGTGCCGCCCACCCCCGGGGCCTGACGAAGTTTTACTGAACCCGATATATCGCGCGCGATTGGGTAGCGGGAGGTTCTCGCGATCTCAATGGAGGAAAGGCGAATATGGGCTGGAGCTACCGAAAGTCGATCAAGTTCGGCCCGTTCCGGCTGAACCTGTCCCGTCGTGGCGTGGGGCACAGCTGGGGCAACCGGCTGTTCCGGGTCACCCGGGGGGCGGACGGGCGCAGGACCGTGTCGGTCAACCTGCCCGGCGGCTTCCACTGGCGCAAGACGAACAGCGGACGCTGACCACTCGGGTCATCGGGGCCGGAGGTTCGCCTCCGGCCCCTCCCCATGTCCTGACGCCTGGCCGAGGCCATCCGGTACGAGTGGCAGGAGGAGCTCATAGAGGTCGCGAAGCTGGTCGGCGTCGACCGGGGGAAAGACGACAGTGGCTCCGACCGCGAGCAGGTAGGGCAGCAGGGCGGCCGTCCTGGCCTCCTCGTCGCTGGCGACGGCTGATCGCCACACCCGCTGGAGCGCGGACAGCCTGGCCTCGTCAAGGCGAGTCTGTACGGCACGCACATCCGCGTCCCAGGTCGCCCACGCCCGCAACGCGACATCGAGTTCCGGACGATAGAGCCCTGTGCCCCCGGGGCGGACGAGTTTCGTCAGCCGCGCCAGGATGACACGGGCGCCGGCCGATTCCCCGACCTCGGAAATCGCATTCTCGAGCGTTTCGATCGATAGCTTCTCGAAATGGGCGAGAAGCGCTTTCTTGTATCCCTCGGCGCCATCGAAGTGATGGTGGAACGACCCTTTCGACAGGTTGAGCCGAGCGGCGATCCGGTCGATGCGAATCCCTGCCGCACCTTCTTCCGCGAGGACCTTCAAGCCTTCCTTCAGCCACCGCTCTCGTGCCGTGCTCATCCGGCAAACGTACCATCGGGTATGGAGCGGTCCGCGCTTGCGAGCTTCATGCCAGGAAGCTGTAGAAGCCGGCCGCGACGCAGATCAGCAGCATGACGGTGGCGTTGAGGAAGAGGTTGCGGCCGAAGTCCCTGGCCGCGATGTGCATCGCGATGGCGACCATGAAGTAGAGGACGAGCGCGGCACAGGTCACGGCGCCGAGATACGGCAGCCAGATGCCCAGGATCAGACCGGCCGCGGCGGCGAACTTCAGCGGTGGCATGATCCACCAATAACGTCGCGGCCAGTTCACGTTTTCGAAGCACTGGGCGATGAACGGAACGGGCTTGATGCACATGACGGCGTCACCGGCCTGGATGATCGCCAGCACGATAATCGGCCAAATCGGATCGGGCAGTGCTGACATGTCTCTCCCCTGGCTCGCGATGTTCTCAAGCCGTACTATACCGTATGGTATGGCAATGGCGAATGTGGAGTTGGAGGCCGATGGTGTGCGGTTGGTGGCGTCCATCAAGCCGGCAGGTGGGAGCGCCGCTACTTGCAGGTGGAAGCCGCAGATGGGACTGTGAGGCGTGGTCACGGCAGCCGATCAAGAAACATGTCGGGACGTCGCCTGGGCGACCGCGCGGCAATTCGCGCACGCGGCGGCCGAGCCGGCACCGCCCGTGCGAGTGGCGCTCGGCCGGGCCGCGGGGCTGGCGCTCGCCGAGGACCTCGTCGCGGCGACGCCGCTGCCGGCCTTCGACACAGCCGCGATGGACGGGTTCGCCGTGGCGGGTGCCGGTCCGTGGACGATCGTCGGCAGCGCCCGCCCCGGCCGGCCGTGGACGGGCACGCAGCTGGAAGCCGGTCACGCGGTGGAGATCTCGACAGGGGCCGTTGTCCCTCCGGGGGCGCGGGCGGTGCTCCCGATCGAGGAGGCCGTTCCCGGTGACGGCGTCCTGACCGGACCCGACCTGCCGAGCGGGAAGCACATCCGGTACGCGGGCGAGGACACGGCCGCAGGTGCGCGGCTGGCGCCCGCGGGGACCCCGGCAGGCCCCGCGCTCCTGGGTTTGGCCGCGTCCTGCGGATATGACGAGCTGCTGGTCCGTCGTACGCCCACCGTCCGGGCGATCGTCACCGGCGACGAGCTGGCCCATCAAGGGCTGCCGGGACCGGGCCGGATCCGCGACGCCCTCGGGCCGCTGCTGCCGCCGCTGATCGCGGATCTCGGCGGTCGCCTGGACACGCTCGTCCATGTGTCCGATCAGCCCGTTTCGGCACTGGGCGAGGCGCTGGAGGCCGCCGCCGGCACCGATGTCATCGTGGTCACCGGATCGACGTCGGTCGGCGTCACCGACGGGTTGCGCCGCCTGCTCACCGAGCGCGACGCCCGCTGGATCGTCGATGCGGTCGCGTGCCGGCCCGGCCATCCCCAGTTGCTCGCCCGGCCGCGCGGCGGCCCGTACGTCATCGGCCTTCCCGGCAACCCGTTCGCCGCGCTGACTGCGGCGTACACGCTGCTCGGCCCGCTCCTCGCCGGGCTGTCCGGCCGGGCGCTCGGCACCCTGCCGCAGGCCCCGCTGATCACCCAGGTCCCGGCGCCCGCCGGCTGTACCCGCATCGTCCCGGTCGTCTGGGACGGCTCCGGCGTGCGAGCTCTCGGCGGTGACCGCCCGGCGTTCCTGAACGGGGCGGCCCTCGGAGACGCTCTGGCGGCGGTCCCGCCCGGCCACGAGGCCGGTCAACCGGTGCCGCTTCTCCTCCTGCGCGGCTGAACGCCGGCCGACGGGGTCACATTCCAAGACCTGCCGTGGCCAAGGTGCTGTGCGTCAGGGCTCGGTCCGGTGGTGCGGGGCGGAGGGCGCGCTAGTCGCGGTTGTCGTAGGCGGCGAGGGCGTGCGCGCGGCTGACGCGGATGTGGGCCAGGGCCAGGGCCGCGGCGCGTTCGGTGTCCCGGTCGGCGAGCGCGTCCAGCAGCGCGCCGTGCTCCTGGGCCTGGCGTTCGTGCTCGTGGCTGTTGCTGATCAGCCAGCGCAGCCGCCCGGTGAGCGGTTCGAGGAGCGAGGTGAGCACCGGGTTGCCCGCCATCTCGACCACGGCTTCGTGGAAGGCGGTGTTGGCGGCGCTGATCTCCTCGTGCTCGCCGGCCCGGCCGGCTCGGTCGAGGTGGTCGCGCAGCACCGCCACGTCGGACGGCTTCGACCGTTCGGCGGCCAGGCGGAAGGCGAGAACCTCCAGCGCCTCCCGCACGTCGTACAGGTGCTGCAGGTCCTCCCTGGTCAGCCCGCGGACCACGACGCCGCGCCTGGGGACGGCCTCGACGAAGCCCTCGGTCTCCAGCATGCGCAGCGCCTCGCGCACCGGGATCCTCGACACCCCGAACTCGTCGGCCAGATCCTGTTCGATCAACCGCTCCCCGGGCGCGGCGAGCCCCTCGACGATGCGTCTGCGCACCTCGTCGCGTACCTGGTCGCGCAGCGGCGCGTGCCTGGCCCCCAGCACTCCGCCCATCAGTCCCTCCCCGCCAGCGTGTTCTCCAGCATCTCCCCGCCCCGCAGCACCGCCGCGTCCTGCCCCAGCCGCCCGGCGAGCTGGAGCCCGACCGGCAGGCCTGCCGCTGTCGTTCCGCAGGGCACGCTGAGCGCCGGATGCCCGGTCAGGTTGTACGGCAAGGTCAACCGGCAGTAGGCGGACAGCATACGCTCGGGATCCATCTCCGCCATGGGCACGGCGGGCAACGCGACTGTCGGTGAGCAGAGAAAGTCCACCTCATGATCGCAGAAAGCCCGCTCCACCGCTCCCCGCAGCCGGTCCCTGTCCCGCAGCGCGGCGGCCAGCCCGGTCTCCGTGCGCGAGGACCTGGCCGACTCGAGGAACGCCCGGACGCCGGGGTGCACCAGGTCCAGCGGCGTGGCCGCGTGCACGGTCACCGACTGGGCGGCGGCGATCACGCCGTGGATCTCCGCTGCCGCCGCCATACGGGGAATGTCGATCTCGACCACGTCGACGGCGGCGCGAAAACACTGCTCCACCTCGGGATCAAGCCCGTCCAGGAAGCCGGCCGGGCAGCCGAGCCGCAGCCCTCGCGGTGGCGTGGCGGTTCTTCCGGTCAGGACTTCGAGCAGCAGTGCCGCGTCGCCGGCGGTCGGGGTGATCCAGCCGATGTGGTCCAGGTCGGTCACGCCAGGCAGGACGCCGGCCGTGCTGACCAGGCCGTGGGTGGGTTTGAACCCGGCGACGCCGTTGAGCGCGGCGGGCTTGCGAATCGAGCCGCCGCCGTCGGTGCCGATGGCCGCCAGGCTGGACCCGAGCGCGACGGACACGCCGCCGCCGGCCGTGGAGCCGCCGGGGTAGCGGTCCGGGTCCACCGCGTTGCGCGTCGGCGGTTCGTCCAGGCCGAAGCCGAACTCGTGGGTGTGGTGCTTGCCGACCACGATGGCCCCCGCCGCGCGCAGCCGCCCGACCACCCACGCGTCGGCCGCCGGCCGGTGCCCGGCGAACGCCGGGGAGCCCGCCTCGGTCGGCTGTCCCGCGGTGGCGATCAGGTCCTTGACCCCGATCGGTATCCCGTGCAACGGGCCCCGGCGCGCCGCCCGATCGGCGGCGCGAGCGGCGGCCATCGCGTTCTCCTCGTCGAGATGGACGTAGGCGTGGTGGACGGGTTCGGTCTCCCGCGCCCGGCCGAGCACCGAGGCCATCAGCTCCTCGGCGCGCAGTTCCCCGCGAGCGAGCGCGCCGGCCGCCGCCCGCAGCGTCAGCCCTGGGCCGCGCATGACCAGCCCGCCACGACGTGCCAGAGGTGTTCGGCCCGCTCCTGGGCCTGGGCGACGATCTCGCGCTCGTCGGCGGTGAGCACCTGGCGGTCGCGGACGACGAAGCCACCGCCGACCATGACGTCGGAGATGTCGGCGGACTGGCCCGCGTAGACCAGGTTGGCCACCGGGTCGAGCACAGGAGCCAGGTGGGCGCCCGAGAGGTCGACGAAGACCAGGTCGGCGAGCTTGCCCGCCTCGATGGAGCCGAGCTCGTCCGCGCGGCCGAGCGCGCGGGCGCCTTCGATGGTGGCCATGGCCAGCGCGTCCATGGCCTTGATGCCGCCGGGGCCGCCGTCGGCCACGCGGTTCACGACCAGAGCCATCCGCACGGCCTCGATCATGTCGTGCACCATGTGGTCGGTGCCCAGGCCGACGGTCGCGCCCAGGCCGCGCAACCGCTGGGCGGGCGCGATCCAGCCGCTCTTGGCGTTGACGGTCGGCAGCTGGCAGATCCCGGCGCCGGAGGCGGCCAGCAGCTCCGCCTCGCCCTCGTCGAGGAAGGCGCAGTGCCCCGCGATCAGCCCGGGCCGCAGCAGGCCGAGGTCGGCCAGGTGGCGTACCGAGCCCTTGCCGGTGCGCCGCCGTACCTCCGCCACCTCTCCCCTGGTCTGGGCCAGGTGAATGAACATGCCGACGCCATAGGAGTCCGCCAGCTCCGCCGCCTGCTCCAGCAGCCCGGCCGAGGCGGTGTCCGGGCCGTGCGGGCCGACCTGGCAGGTGATCCGGCCGCCGTCGTGGCCGTGCCACTCCTCGATCAGCTCGGCGTTGGCCTCCAGGAGCCGCTTGCCCAGGCCGGCGTCGAAGGAGTACTCCCCGTCGCGTACCGAGAACAGGTCCGCGTCGTGCACCCTCTCGCTCACCACCGCACGCAGCCCCAGTTCGGCCAGCGCCCGTACGTTCGTGCCCGCGTGGATGTAGTTCTCCACCACCGTGGTCGAGCCGAACCGCAGCGCCTGCAACCCGCCGAGCCGGGACATCACCTCGGTGTCCGAGGGCGACAGCAGCACACCCTGCGGGATGTCCCTCCGGTACACGGGGGCGCCGCCGAGGTCGTCGCCCAGGCCCCTCGTGACCGCGAGCGCGGCGTGGACGTGCAGATTGACGAACCCGGGCAGCAGCAGCTTGCCGCCGGCGTCGATACGCTCGCCGGGCAGGTCGAGGCGGTCGCCCACGGCGACGATCCGGTTCCCCTCGATCGCCACCTCACCGGCGAGCACCCTGCGTTCCGCGTCCATCGTGACGACGGTCGCCCCGGTGATCACTTTCATGCTCATCCGAGCTCCTTCTCCGCGCGGGCGCGGGCGGCCGCGAGCGCGGCGACCTCGGCGTCCGTCCACGTGCGTGTCGTGTCCTGCTGGTGTACGGAGATCGTCCCGGCCAGTTCCCCGCGCACCACGATCGGGGCGAGCATCTGGGCGTACACCCGGTGGTGCTCCACCAGGGAGGCCGGTGGCCGCGGGTCGCCGGTCCTGCAGTCGTCCTGGATCAGCAGCCGCCGCTCGTCACGCAGGTACTGATAAGTGGGAAACGCGCGGGGGTCGATCGCGGGCCCCGCGTCCATGCCGCGCACCCCGGGCGCGCGGGACTCGGCGGCCAGTTCCGCCTCCCCGAGCCTGACCGTGGTACGGCTCGCGCCGGTCGCGGCCAGCAGCGAGTCGCACAGCTCGAAGGCCCACGACCGGCCGAGCCAGAGCCTGGCGATGTCCTCCCGCCCGGCGAACCAGACCTCGCCCCTGTCCTGTGCGTAGCGCAGGAACTCGCCCAGCGCGTGCGCCCTGGCTGGCTGGCCGACGAACCGCGGGTGCAGCCCGATGGTCATCATCTTCGGCTGCCCGGCGCCGCCCTCCTCCCAGAGCTGGTCGAAGGCGCGGCGGCAGTGATCGAGGAACACCTCGGGCCCGCTGTAGCTCTGCCCGGGCAGGAAACGGCCGTCGTTCAGGGTGAAGGAGTACGGGATGATCAGGTGGCGTCTGCCGAGCACCTCGGTGTAGTACGGCAGGTCGTCGGCGAAGGAGTCGCTGTCGTAGAGGAAGCCGCCCTCCTCCACGAGCAGTTCGCGGGTGTTGACCGAGGCGGGCTGGCGGCTGTACCAGCCGCGTGGCCGGCGGCCGCACGTGCTCGTGATCGACTCGATCGCCATGGCGAGCCGCTCGCGCTCCACCTCCCGGGGCAGCACGCTGACGTTCTCCCAGCGGTACCCGTGGCAGCACACGTCGTGCCCTGCCTCCTCGATCCACGCCCCGACCTCGGGGTTCAGCTCGAACGCCTGGGCACATCCCTGGATGGTGACCGGCAGGCGCAACGTGTCGAACAACCGCTGCAGCCGCCAGATCCCGGCTCGCGCCCCGTACTCGAAGATGGACTCGTTGCCCAGGTCCCGCACGCCGAGTGGCGGGTAGTCGAACTCCTGCGGGATCTCGTTGCGCCGGTCCCCCGCCCAGAAGGACTGCTCGGCGCCCTCCTCGTAGTTGACGACCAGGCACACCGCCACCCGTGCGCCACCCGGCCAGCGGACCGTGCGGCCCGCCCTGCCGTACCCGATGAGATCTCTGGTCATCGGGCCGGCGCCCGTACCTTCAGGCATTCCGCCGCCAGCGGCCCCGGCACGACGTCCGTACGGCCGGCCAGCTCGGCCATGGCCTCCGCGTTCAGGCCCGCGTACGTCGAGGTGCCCCGTGGCCGGCGGGCGCCGATGACGACGGTGCCGACGCGGCGGACGAGGAGGGCGCCGAAGCACATCGGACAGGGGTCGAAGCTCGTGTAGAGGGTGGCCGCGGACAGGTCGAGCCTGGGCACCTGACGCATGGCGTCGGTCTCCGCGTGGGCGAACGGGTCGCCGGTGGTGTTGGCGCGGTTGCCGCCCCTGGCGACGATCGCGCCGTCCAGCACGACGACCGCGCCCACGCCGACGTCGCCTCGCTCGGCGGCGCGCACGGCCTCGGCCAGTGCTTCCCGCATGAATGTGGTGTGGTCCATCTGTCTGTTCCTTCTACGCGTGCGCGGGCTCGTCGATGGCGCGCAGCTCGACGTGGGCGGTCTCGCGTGCGGCGCGTACGCAGGCGACGAGCAGCGCGAGCAGGGCGGTCAGGTAGACGGCGACCGGGATCCAGGTGCCGAACGCGCTGAGCAGGTAGGTGCAGATGATCGGGGCGAGCGCACCGCCGAAGATCCCGGCCGACTGGAAGCCGAGCCCGGCGCCCGTGTACCGCACCCTGGTCGGGAACAGCTCGGGCACGTACGCCGCGAGCGGCGCCCACATCGCGGCGATGCAGAAGTTGCCCAGCATCGGCGCGAGCAGCACGAGGGCAGTCGAGCCGCCGCCCAGCATCGGGAAGAACGCGAACACCCAGACCGCCGCGGCGATCGCACCGCCCATGAGCACCGGGCGGCGGCCGTACCTGTCGGCCAGGTGGCCGAACCACGGAATGGCGGCCGCCTGGGTCACCGCACCGCAGAGCACGGCGTTGAGCAGGAGCTGGCGTTCGATCCCGAGCGACGTGCCGTACACGAGGATGAGGATGTTGCAGACGTAGAACGCCGTGTCGCTGCCGACGCGCGAGCCGATGGCGAGCAGGAGGTTGCGGCGGTGGTCGGTGACGACCTCGCGCAGCGGGGTGCGCGGCTCGGGCTCCATCTCGGCGAACAGCGGCGACTCGCTCACCTGGAGCCTGATCCACAGGCCGAGCGCGACGAGCAGCGCGCTGGCCAGGAACGGCACCCGCCAGCCCCACGCGAAGAACGCGTCCTCCGCGATCAGCCAGGTGGTGAGGGAGAACACCCCGTTGGCCAGCAGCAGGCCGAGCGGGCTCGCGATCTGGACGAGCGCGCCGAGGACGCCGCGCCGCCGCCCGTCGCCGTGCTCGCCGACCAGCAGGGCGGCGCCGCCCCACTCGCCGCCCAGGCCGATGCCCTGGATGAAGCGGAGCAGCGCGAGCAGGAGCGGGGCGAGCACGCCCACCTGGGTGTAGGTGGGCAGCAGGCCGATCAGCGCGGTGGCCGCGCCCATCAGCACGAGCGTCACGACCAGCACCGACTTGCGCCCGTGCCTGTCGCCGAGGTGACCGAAGAGGGCGGCGCCGAGCGGGCGGGTGACGAACGCGACCGAGTACGTCACCAGGGACAGCAGCGTGGCGGCGAAGGGGTCGGCGTCGGGGAAGAACAGCCGGGGGAAGACGAGGGCGGCGGCCGAGCCGTAGATGAAGTGGTCGTACCACTCCAGCGTGGTGCCTGCGAGGCTCGCGCCGACCACCCTGCGGAGGGATCGGGCCATCGGGGTGCTCCTAGGGCTGAGGGCGTTCTGCCCGGTCGAAGGGATAGCGGGCGCGGAAGTCGGCGGCGGCCTGCTCGAAGGTCACGAATCGCACGCCAGGCTTGCTCCGCCAGTAGTCGAGGAGCCGTTCGAGCATCAGCAGGACCTGCGGGCGGCCGGACACGTCCGGGTGCAGGGTGACGGGGAAGACGGCGTAGTCGTACTCACGGTGGACCCAGTCGAACTGGTCGTTCCACAGCCGCTCGATGTCGTACGGGCTGACGAATCCATGGCTGTTGGCCGCGTGCTTGTTGAACATCATCGGCGGCAGGTCGTCCACGTACCAGTTGCCGCAGAACTCCACCAGGTCCACCTCGTGCCCGTGCTGGAGCGGCCGCATCCAGTGCTCGGCCCGTTCGGCGAAGTCGATCTTCGTCCAGGCGTCGCCGACGCGGGCGTAGAAGGGGTGGAAGTCGTTGTAGTTCTGCGAGTGGTCGTAGGTGAACCCGTTCTCCAGCAGCAGCGCGGCGGTGTGCTCGCTCATCTCCCACCACGGGGCGACATAGCCGCGCGGGCGCGCCCCTGACAGTTTCTCCACCAGGTCGACGCTCTTGAGCAACACGTCGCGTTCCTGCGCGGGGGTCAGTTGCACCGGGTTCTCGTGGCAGTAGCCGTGAGCGCCGATCTCGTGCCCGGCGGCCGCCACATCGGCCATCTGCGCGGGGAAGGTCTCGATCGAGTGACCGGGGATGAACCAGGTGGTCGGGATGTCGTAGCGGTCGAACAGCCGCAACATCCTGGGTGCGCCGACCTCGCCGGCGAACACGCCGCGCTGGATGTCGTTGGGCGAGTCCTGCCCGCCGTACGAGCCGAGCCAGCCGGCGACGGCGTCCACGTCGACGCCGATGCAGATCTGGATGTCCTTCTCGCTCATGAGAGCTCCTCGATCGCCTGAGCCAGTGCCGCCTGGTCACCGGCCGTCCACTCGCGCGGGGTGAGGCTGTGCACCGACAGCCAGCCGTACATCTCGCCGTCCTTGACCAGGGGGCCGAGCATCTGGGCGCGCACGCCGTACACGTCGATCAGCTCCTGCGGCGGCATCGGGTCGCCGGTGAACCCGGGCTGGACGAGGAGGCGGCGTTCGGCGTCAAGCCACCTGACGGTGGCCAGCGCCCGCTGGTCGAGGCCGGCCTCGCCGAGTAAAGACCGCACGCCGGTACGGCGCGCCTCGGCGGCGGGGAGGTCGACGTGCAGTCCGTCGCCGTCGAGGCGCAGGGTGATCCGGTCGGCGCGGGTCGCTTCGAGAAGCTGGTCGCAGACGTGCTGGAAGGTGGGGTACATCGACCACCTCTGGGGTGTTTTCGCAGTTCCAGGACTTTGTATCCAGGATACGAAGCCCGATTTCGGCATAATTAAGCACTTGTTGCCTTAAATAGCGCCTTTGTCGGCAAATATGGCCTGGAGATTTCCTGCGCCTCACACCCGCGACGTCACCAGCCGTGATCCGGAGCGGTCAGGTGGTGACGGGGAAGTTGCTCCGGATCGTGCCGTTCGGGTCACGGCGGAGCTTGATGTCGCGCAGGCGGGCCACGACGTCGGGGGCGAAGGCGGCGGTCACGGATTCCGCCGGCTTGAGATAGGTGAACGGCTTGCGTCCGCTGATCGCGGGCGCGAGGTCCTGGAGGAGCCGCCGCTGCCTGGCCTGGATGGCCGTGGCGGCATCCGGGGTGGTCGGCACTCCGAACAGGTAGAGGGCGTACGGTTCGGCGAGAGGCCCGTGCGGGCTGTCGGAGGGGCGGGCCAGGGCGCCGCCGAGGTGCCGGATCTGCACGCTGAGCAGCGGGTCGATCGGTGTGGCCAGGAGAGACTTGGCCGTGAGGTCGTCCAGTGCGGTGAGCAGGTCGCCGTGGGACAGGCCGGGGCCGGGTGTGGTGGGTTCGGCGGTGATGGAGCCGAGGTCGGCGAGCGGCATCGCACCACGGCTGTCGGACGACGCCGCGCCGAGGCGCTCCAGCGGCCGGAGGAGGGCGCGGCCCTCGGCCGGGTCGCCCAGGTAGGTGGCGTCCACGGCGACCATCGGCGGGCTCGCGGGGAAGTTCAGCAGGTCGAACCAGACGGTGAGCCGGTCGGGGGCCGCGGCGGTGATCTCCCGGAAGGCGTCCAGGACGTCGGCGGCCCGGTCGGCGGTCCACGACATCCGCCCGCCGTAGAGGGCGGGGGCGGGGTGCAGGCCGAACTCCAGCGCGGTGACCAGGGCGAAGTCGCCACCTCCGCCGCGCAGGGCCCAGAACAGGTCGGGGTCGGAGCCGGCGGTCACCCGGGCCTGGGCGCCGTCGGCGCCGACGACCTCGAAGGCGGTGACACTGTCGGCCGCCCAGCCGTAGGCGCGGGAGAACCAGCTGAGTCCACCGCCCAGGGTGTAACCGGTCACGCTCACCACGGGAGAGCTGCCGGGAAGCCCCGTCAGGCCGTGCCCGGCCGCGGCCCGCTGGATCCGGCCCCAGCGCACGCCTGCGCCGACGCGCGCGGTGCGGGCGACGGGATCCACGGACACCTCGTCCAGCAGGCCGGTGCGCAGCAGGATCGCGCCGTCCAGGTCGCCGGTGGCGCCGTGGCCGCTGGGCTGGGCCGACACCCTCAGGCCGCGGGCGCGGGCGTAGCGGACCAGGGCTGCGACGTCGGCGTCGTCGGCCGCCTCGACCACCGCGGGCACGGCCTGTTCGACGGCCAGGTTCCAGGGCCGGCGGGCCTGGTCGAAGCCGTCGTCCCCGGGCAGCAGAACCCGTCCCCGTACGAGGGCGAGCAGTTCGTTCATCTTGATCTCCTTAGGGTTTCGTGGTCGCCGGCCCGGCCTCAACCGGCGAAGATGGCGGCGGGGTCGCCGGTGTACCAGGCGTTGTCGATGCGGAGATGGCGGATCACCCAGCGGTCCCCGTCGCGGATCAGGTCGACGTCGTAGGGGTTCTTCAGCAGGGCGAAGGTGGCGTGGCCGGTGGTGAGCAGGTGCTGGGCCTCCACCAGCGCGGTGAGGCGCGCGGTGTCCCCGTCGACGGCGACGCGCGGGTTGGTGACCTGGTGGGTGGTGTCCACCCGGCCGGCGAACATGCCCAGGATGGTAGTGACGATCGTGTCCCGCCCGGCCAGCAGCGGCGGCTTGCCTCCCCACTTGGCCGCCGCCGGACCGAAGTCCAGCTCGGCGTCGGCGGCGAAGGCGGAGGCGAACAGTTCCCTGTCCTTCAGATCCTGTCCCAGGCCGAACCGGTACAGCGCGTCGATGATCTCCGTGCGGTCCCGCAGTTCCCGGACGGCCGCTTCGGTGCCGGCGGCCGGAGCGGACAGGGCCTGCTCGTCGGTGACGTACATCGTGTACTCCCATGTCAGGTGGGGTGTTTGAGTTCCTCTACTCTCGGCCGGGGCGCGGGGCGTATCAACGCGGGTCTGTGCAAGGATCGTGAAGTCTGGATTAACGATGTGGAGAAGCGTCATGCTGGAACGGCACGAACTGGAGGCCTTCCTCACCCTGGCCGAGGAGCTGCATTTCGGCCGCACCGCCGAACACCTGCGCGTCTCCACCTCCCGGGTCAGCCAGACCATCGCCAAGCTGGAGCGCCGGGTCGGGGTGCCGCTGTTCAACCGCACCAGCCGCCGGGTGGAGCTGTCCACGGTGGGCCGGCAGCTCTATGAGGAGGTCCGGCCCGCCTGGACCCAGATCGCCACCGCGTTCGAACGGGCCATCGACACCGGCCGCGGCCTCACCGGCACGCTACGCGTCGCCTTCGTCGGCGCGGCGGCCGGGCAACTGCTGATCGGCACCACCGAACTGTTCCGCGCCCGCGAGCCCGGCTGCGAGGTACGGCTCCGCGAGGCGCAGATGGCCGAGGTGTTCCCCTTGCTGTACGACGGCGAGATCGACATCGGGCTGGCCACCTTCCCCGTGGACCAGCCCGGCATCGTCTCCGGCCCCGTCCTGGTGAGCGAGACGCGCATGCTCGCCGTCCCCTCCCAGCACCCCTTCGCCCGCCGGACGTCGGTCTCCCTGGAGGACCTGGCCAGGGTGAGGGTGCTGCAGTTGCCCGACACCGTGCCGGACTCTCTGCGCGAGGACCGCACACCCCGCACCACCCCCAGCGGGCGGCCGATCGAGCACGGCCCCGCGACCGCGACGTTCAACGAGATGCTCACGCTCATCGGCGCCGGCCAGGGCGTCTTCCCCGTCGGCGCGCAGAGCAGGCGCTACTACGCCCGCCCCGACGTCGCCTACATCCCCTTCAGCGACGCACCGCCGCTGCGATGGGGCCTGCACTGGCGCGCGGACGGGGCCACCGCCCGCGTCCGTGCCTTCAACCAGGCCGCACACGACCTGGTGAGCGGCCGATCCTGAAGACGCCCCGGACGCCGAGTCCACGATGCGGCGGACCCAGCAGGCCTACCGCGGTGACGGCGGCACGGCGCTCGCCGGCCAGTGGCAGCGGAGCGGCAACGACCGCCCTATGCCGGGGCAGGCGGCCGGGCTCCCGTCGGGCGAGGGCCGTCGATGGAAGGCCCCGCACCTCGCGGCGGCCGGCGTCTGGAGGCCAGGGGCTGGTTCGGTCGAGGAGGCTCCGCGGACGACGCGCCCACTCCCAAGGCGCAGAAGGCGGCGGAGGAGAGGGTGGGGACGGCACAACTGACCGCCCGAGGCCCGCTCCCTAGGACGGGCCGCCCGGCTCGGCGGCCCGCTCCCACATCGACTTCATCTCGGCGAACCCCTGTTCCATGATTCCCACCATGGCGCGCCTGGCCCGCTCGCCGTCGCGCCGCTGGATCGCCTGTGCCACGTCGGTGTGCAGCCGCAGCGCCCGCTCGTCGGGGTAGTGAGGCATCAGGTGGTAGTGGTGACGGCCGGCGAGCACCTCGGCGACGATCAGCTGAAGCTCTTCGAACATCTCGTTGCCGGAGGCGGCCAGCACCCGCCGGTGGAAGTCGATGTCCAGGTCGAGGAAGCGCGCCTCGTCACCCGCCTTCCCCGCGGCCCACATCTTGGCCGCGAGTCCCACTAACTCGCTCGCCTCGTCGTCGTCGACGCGCTCGGCGGCCAGCCAGGCCGCGTACGGCTCGATCGCCGTCCGCAGCTCGGTGATCGAGCGCAGCTGCGCCATCCGCCCGCCCGAGGCGAGCCGCCACCGGATCACCTGCGGGTCGAAGACCTTCCACGCCCCGGCGGGCTGGATCATGATCCCGACCCGGCGCCGGGTCTCGACGAGCCCCATGGAGGCGAGCACCCGCAGCACTTCGCGGATCACCGAGCGGGAGACCTGGTAGCGGTCGACCAGGTCTTCGATGCTGAGGACGGAGCCGGCGGCCATGTCGCCGTTGCAGATGACGGTGCCGAGGTGGTCGAGGACGCGAGCGTGCAGCCCAGCCCCGGCGGTGACGTGTGGGGTGGATGCGCCCCGGGGGGAGGACTGGATCACGAATAAAGCATATCAATTGAAAGACGATACTTGAATAAATCAGCTTTTTTGTCCTAGCATCCCGGCATTAAACAGATGTTACGGGAGTGTGGCGCTCTACCGGGGGCGGCGACCATGACAGAAAGGCGAGATGACGTGCGGCATCGATCGGTAATCGGTACATCTCTGGCCGTGGTTGTGGCCATGAGCCTGTCCGCCTGCGGCGGCGGCGACGGCGACAGCGCGTCCACCACGGTCCGGGTCACGCTGGCCAACCACGTGTGGACGGACAACATCAAGAAGGCGCTGCCCGAGTTCGAGAAGCAGACCGGGCTCAAGGTCGAGGTCACCCAGCTCGGCGAGGACCAGCTCTCCGACCAGTACAACGTCAAGCTGAACGCCGGCTCGTCCGACATCGACGTGATGATGTACCGCCCTCTGCAGGAGGGGAAGCTCTTCGCCAAGAACAAGTACCTGGCCGACCTGTCCACCCAGGTGAAGGCCAACGCGAACTGGGACTTCGGCGACTTCCAGGCCGGCTCGCTGGAGGCCACCGCGTACGAGGGCAAGCCGGTCGGCGTCCCGATCATCACCGAGCAGGAAGTCCTCTATTACCGCAAGGACCTGCTGGAGAAGGCCGGCCTGGACGCCCCGCCGAAGACCCTCGACGAGCTGAAGGCCGCCGCCGCCAAGGTCAAGGCGGCCGAGCCGGACGTCGCCGGCTTCGTCGCCCGCACCGGCAAGTCCGCGGCGGTCACCCAGTTCTCCAGCTTCCTGTACAGCTTCGGCGGCGACTTCGTGGACGGCGGCGGCAAGGCGGCGGTCGGCAGCGACGCGGCCAAGCAGGCGTACGCCTTCTACGGCGGGCTGATCAAGGACTCCGGCCCGGCGAACGTCAGCACCGACATGGGCTGGCCCGAGGCGATGGCCATCTTCACCCAGGGCAAGGCCGCCTTCTACACCGAGGCGAACTCCCTCTACAAGAACGCCACCGACCCGGCCAAGTCCAAGGTCGCGGACCAGGTCGGCTTCGCGCCGTTCCCGGCCGGCCCGGCCGGTTCCAAGCCGTACAACATCCCGTCGTGGGCGCTGGGCATCAACTCCAGCTCCGAGAACGCCGGCAACGCCTGGAAGTTCATCGAGTGGGCCACCGGCAAGGAGCAGACGCTCGCCCAGCAGAAGTCCGGCGTTCCGGGTGCTCGCAGCTCCGTCTGGGCCAATCCCGAGGGCATCTCGACCTTCCCGAAGGACCTGGCGGACGCCATCGCGGCCAGCACCAAGACCGGGGTGGGGCATGACCGGCCGGTGGTCGTGAAGGTCGCCGAGTCGCGCGAGATCGTCGGCCAGCCGATCGTGGACGCGATCACCGGCAAGGACGCCGCGGCGGCCGCCGGCACCGCCAACACCGCGTTCCAGAAGTTCCTGGACGACGAGGCCAGGTAAGCGGGGTGACGGGTGGCCGGCCGCCCGTCACCCGCGCACCTCGCAGGCCCGCCCCTTTCTGGAGATCCCATGTCAACGATCACCACCGAGGCGCCGCGCAGCGCCCCCGCCACGCCCGGCTGGGCGCGCTGGGTGGACGCCCACCGCAAATGGCTCTTCGCCGCGCCCGCGATGACGTTCGTGGCCGCGCTGCTCGTGTTCCCCCTGGCCTGGACCGGCTACCTCAGCCTGACCGACGCCGAGGGGTCCGTCCGCGCGGAGAGCGAGTTCGTGGGCCTCCAGAACTACCTCGACGTCCTCACCGACACCGAGCGGTTCTGGCCCGCCGTCGGGCGGACCGCCACGTTCACCGTCGTGGCGCTGCTGTTCGAGGTGGTCATCGGGATGGCGGTCGCGCTGCTGCTGTGGCGGCCGTTCAAGGGTGAGAGGTGGGTCCGGGTCGCCATCCTGCTGCCGCTGGTGGCCACTCCGGTCGCGGTCGGCATGATGTGGCGGCTCATCTTCGACCCGAACATCGGCCTGGCCAACCAGATGCTCGGCTGGTTCGGCATCGGGCCGCAGCCCTGGCTGGCCGGCCAGCACTCGGCCCTGCCCACCACGATCTTCATCGACGTGTGGCAGTGGACGCCGATGGTGGTGCTGATCCTGCTCGCCGGGCTCACCTCGCTGTCGGAGGAGCCGCAGGAGGCGGCGCGCATCGACGGCGCCAGCACCTGGCAGCGGTTCCGGCACGTCACCCTGCCGCTGCTGATGCCCACGCTGACCGTGGCGATCCTGTTGCGCGGCATCGACGCGCTGAAGACCTTCGACATCCTCTACGCCACGAAGGGCCGCGGCGGCGGCTCGTTCCACGAGGTGGAGACGCTCAACGTGTACGCCTACGGCCTCAGCTTCGACTACAACGAGTACGGCGTCTCCTCCACCGTTCTCATCCTCTTCTTCCTGATCATCATCGGGGCTATGTGGGCCCTGACCGCCCGGCGCAAGGAGGCGCAGCGATGAGGCCCCAGCCCGCGTACCGGATCTTCCGGAGGGTGGCGCTCACCGTCGTGGTGGTCGCGCTGGTCGCGCCGCTGGTCTGGATGATCGCCGCGTCGTTCAAGACCAACGTCGACATCTACGACCCCGGCAAGGCGCTGGCCTTCGCCCCCACCCTGGCCAACTACGCCAAGGTGCTCCAGCAGGCGAACTACGTCGAGTTCATCGTCAACAGCCTCTGGGTGGCGTTCGCCGCCACCGTGGCCTCGCTCGTCCTCGGCGTGCCGGCCGCGTACTCGATGAGCCGGTTCAACATGAAGAAGTCCGCTCTGGTGGTGCTGATGGCGCGGGTCATCCCCGGCGTCTCGCTCCTGGTGCCCTGGTACTACGTCTTCTCCAACCTGAAGATGGTCGGAGGCTTCGGGGTGCTGATCATCAGCCACATGTTCGTGTCGCTGCCGCTGGTGGTCTACATCATGATGGGCTACTTCGACAGCCTGCCCGAGGAGCTCGAGGAGGCGGCGCTGGTCGACGGGCTGACCCACGTCGGCGCGTTCCGGCGGATCACGCTGCCGCTGTCCGTGCCGGGCATCGCCACCGCGGGAATCCTGTCCTTCATCTTCTCCTGGAACAACTTCATGTTCGCGCTGGTGCTGTCCGACGCGGACACCAAGACCCTGCCCGTGGCGATCTTCGACTTCGTCGGTTACGCCAGCATCGACTGGGGCGGCCTGATGGCCGCGACCACCGTGGTCACCCTGCCGATCCTGGTGATCGCCCTGTTCGTGCAGAAGTACGTGGTCTCCGGTCTCACCGCGGGCGCGACCAAGGGCTGACCGGCGCAACGACCGTCGCGGTCACCCCGGCTTCGCGCGGCGATCACGGGCGCCTATAGTGGGGGGTACGGAATCTGCGGATAAGCCTGGCATGCCCTGATATCGCGGGGTGCGGGCTGGTTCCGTTGTTACTGCTTCGAGTGGATCCTCGTGCGGTTGTCTGCTCCGGCTCTCCATCGCGTCGCTCGATCCGTACGCGATCCACCACTTCTCGAAGTGGTGAGAGCCGTCCGAATCAAGCGACGCGACGTCCGCGAGCCCATCGGGCTGGTGCGGGCGCGCGCTCACCACCTGCACATGAGGAAGACGCTGTGACAGAGACGATGACGGGTGCCCAGATCCTGGTTCAGGCCCTGGAAGAAGCAGGCGTGGAGATCTTGTTCGGGTTGCCGGGCGGGACGATCCTGCCCGCCTACGACCCGCTGATGGACTCCACGAAGTTGCGCCACATTCTGGTGCGGCACGAGCAGGACGCCGGGCACGCGGCGGCCGGCTACGCCACCGCGACGGGCCGGCCCGGGGTGTGCATGGCGACGTCAGGGCCCGGTGCGACGAACCTGGTGACGCCGCTGTGCGACGCCGCGATGGATTCGGTGCCGGTGGTGGCGGTGACAGGCCAGGTGGCCCGCCCCATGCTGGGCACCGACGCCTTCCAGGAGGCCGACATCTGCGGCATCACGCAGGGCATCACCAAGCACAACTGGCTGGTGCGCGCGGCGGAGGACATCCCGCGGGCGATCGCGGAGGCCTTCCACGTCGCCACCACCGGCCGCCCCGGCCCGGTCCTGGTCGACATTCCCAAGGATGTCCTGCAGGAACACGCGCCCTACGTGCGCCCCGAGCGGATCAACCTGCCCGGAGTGCCCCAGACGCCGCGCCCGCACCCGCGCAGCCTCACGCAGGCGGCGACCGCCCTGCGCGCGGCGAAACGGCCGGTCCTGTACGCCGGCGGCGGGATCATCAAAGCCGACGCGGCCGGCGAGCTGATGACCTTCGCCGAACTCACGGGCATCCCCGTGGTCACCACGCTGATGGCCCGCGGCGCGTTCCCGCGCAGCCACCCGCAGAACCTGGGCATGCCGGGCATGCACGGCACCGTGCCCGCGGTCACCGCGTTGCAACAGGCCGACCTCGTCCTCGCGGTCGGGGCCCGCTTCGACGACCGCGTCACGGGCGACCCGAAGACCTTCGCCCGGCACGCGAAGATCGTGCACGCCGACATCGACCCGGCCGAGATCGGCAAGAACCGCGCGGTGGACATCTCCATCGTCGGCGACGCCCGCGACGTCCTGACCGGCCTGACGGACGCGGTCCACCAACTCGGCGGCCCCACCCCCTGGCCGCCCTCCGCACCCTGGTGGGCCACCATCGAGACGTTGCGCGCCGCCCACCCGATGACCTACGACCGGCCCGCTGACGGCTCGCTGGCGCCGCAGCAGGTCATCGAGCGGATCGGGCAACTCGCCGGCCCCGACGCGCTCTACGTCTCCGGCGTCGGGCAGCACCAGATGTGGGCCGCCCACTACCTCCCCCTCGAGCGGCCCCGATCGTTCCTGAACTCCGGCGGCGCGGGCACCATGGGGTACGCGCTGCCCGCCGCGATGGGCGCCAAGCTGGCCCAGCCCGACACCATCGTGTGGGCCATCGACGGTGACGGCTGCTTCCAGATGACCTGCCGTACCCTGGCCACCTGCACCATCGAGGGCATCGCCATCAAGGTCGCGGTCATCAACAACTCCGGCCTGGGCATGGTCCGCCAGCTCCAGTCCCTGTTCTTCGACGACCGTCACTTCGGTGTCGACTGCAGCACCCCTCAGCTGCCGGACTTCGCCGCTCTGGGCGAGGCGTACGGCTGCGTCGGCCTGCGCTGCGACAAGGCCGAGGACCTCGATGCGACCATCCGCAAAGCCATGGAGATCAACGACGTCCCCGTCGTCATCGACTTCCGCGTGAACCAGCAGGAGATGGTCTGGCCGATGATCGCGGCCGGGGCGTCCAACGACGACATCCGCATCGCCCGCGACACCGCCCCGACCTGGGACAACGATTTCTGAGCTCAGGCCCGCCTACGGCGATCTCGTACTGCTGCGAGGGAGATCCATGCCCGCTTCCCGGAGCGCCCGGCGCTCGCCTGCGAGTTCCGTCAGCCGGCGTTCGAGGAAGCGCTGTTCGGCGCCGTCGGCGGTGAGTTGTCTCGCACGGAGATAGGCGTCGCGCGCCTCGTCGGTCCGCCCGAGACGTCGCAGGAGTTCGGCCCTGGTCGCATGCAGGTAGCGGAAGTCGTCGAGGCCAAGTCGGTCGACGATGCGCAGGCCGGCCTCGGGGCCCTCGGCCTCGGCGACGGCGATGGCGCGGTTGAGCTCCACGACGGGCGAGCCGGTCAGGCGGGTGAGCTCGCCGTACAGCGCGGCGATCTGCGGCCAGTCGCACGGCACGTCGGCGTGCAACGAAGCGATGGCGGCCTGCAGGACATAGGGCCCGCGGCCGCGCAGGGCGAGCGCGCGGTCGAGCTCGGCGCGGCCGGCGGCGATCTGCTCGGTGTTCCACCGTGACCGGTCCTGATCGCCGAGCAGCACAAGCTCCCCGTCGTTGAAGCGCGCCTCGCGACGGGAGTCGTGCAGGAGCATCATCGCCAGCAGCCCGTGCACCTCGGGCTGGTCCGGAAGCAGCTGGGCCAGCGCGCGCCCCAGCCACAGTGCCTCCGCCGCCAGCTCTTCACGACCGCCGTAGCCCTCATTGAAGATCAGGTACACGACGGCGAGAACGGCGTCGATTCGCTCGCGGAGCAGGTGAACCGGTGGCACGCGAAACGGGATCCCGGCAGCCTTGATCTTGCGCTTGGCCCGCACCAGCCGCTGCGCCATCGTGCGCTCCGGTACCAGGAAGGCACGGGCGATCTCGTCGGTGCTGAGCCCGCCGAGAGTGCGCAGGGTGAGCGCGACCTGCGCCTCGACCGCGAGCGCCGGGTGACAGCAGGTGAAGATGAGCTCCAGGCGCTCGTCAGGGAACGTGGTGGTCTTCATCGGCACCTCAGTACGATCGCCCGCGACGAGCAGGCCGAGCTTGGTCGCGAGAGCGCGGTCGCGGCGGATACGATCCGTCGCTCGGTTCCGAGCCGTCCTCATCAACCAGGCGCGCGGGTTACTGGGGACGCCGTCGCGCGGCCATCGGTCCGCGGCCGTCGCGAACGCCTCCTGCGCGGCTTCCTCGGCGAGGTCGAAGTCGCCGAGGAAGCCGATCAGGGTGGCCAGGACGCGGCCCCATTCCTCGCGGAAGACCTGTCCGAGCGTCGTTACCAATACACCTCCGAGGGGCGGATCTCGATGGCGCCACCGTAGCGCGCCGCAGGGTGGCGGGCGGCCACCTCGATGGCCGCGTCGAGGTCGTCGGCCTCAAGGATGAACCAGCCGCCGACGGCCTCCTTCATCCCGACGAAGGGACCGTCGGTCGTCAGGGTCTTGCCGCCTTCGACCCGCACGGTGGTCGCGTTCCCGGGCAGGCCCATCGGCAGCCCGGGGGTGACGCCCGGCGTCTCAGTGATCCCTTGGTAGTCGGCCTGGACCTGCTTCCGCTCCTCCTCGGGGAGCGCGGCCCGCCGCTCGAGCGCGGCGCCCTGATAGATCAGCATGGCGTACTTCATCGATTCCTCCTCGGCATTACCTGATGGTCACGCAGTAAGACGAACGACGAGGCGGGAAATCGACACCTCGGCGCCGGAGATCTCGACCTGGTCTCCCATCGCCGATCGGCGGCACAAGCGTCATGGATATCCTCTGGGAATGGCTCACAGGACCGTGCTGACCTGCCCCCAGCCCGATCTCATGGCGGTCTACGAGGCCGCACTGCACAACCTGCTCGACATCAACACGGTCGGCGGGATCATCCGCGCCGGCGGCGGCTACCCGGCTCCCTGGACCAGGGACGCCTCGATCAACGCCTGGTACGCGGCCAGCCTCCTGTCGCCGGACGCCGCACGCGACACTCTCCTGGCCGTCACCGGAGGAAGGCTCGTCCAGCAGGACGACCAGTGGTGGGACCAGATCATCTGGGCCGTCGCCGCCTGGAACCACGTGCTGGTGACGGGCGACGAGGACTTTCTGGCGCGCGCGTACCCGATCGCCATGGCGACGATGGAGATCCTGGACAAGGAGCGACTCGACGGCAGGTACGGGCTCTATCGCGGCGGCGCCGTCATGCAGGACGGCATCTCCGGCTACCCGGAGCCGCCCAACGATCCTGACATCGATTCCAGCTTCGTGCTCGACTACCCCCAGTCGCACTCGATCATGTGCCTGTCCACGAACGCCGTCTACGTCGGGGCGCATCGAGCGCTCGCCCGGATGGCGGCCGCGCTGGGGGACGACGAGCGACCTCACCTGGCGCGCGCCGACGCCACGAGTGCCGCGGTGAACCAGTGGCTGTGGCGCGAGGACGCCGGCCTCTACGGTTACTTCCTGCACGAGGACGGCCGCCTGGATCCGCATCAGGAAGCGTCAGGGCTGGCCATGGCGATCTTGTTCGGCGTGGCGGACGAGCGGCGGGCCGCCCTGATCGCGGCGAACACGCACCGGGAGCCTCGCGGTGTGGTCAACGTGTGGCCGCACTTCGACCGTTACGGCCCCGCGCGCCCCGGCCGCCACAACGCGATCTGCTGGCCGATGGTGATGGGCGTGTGGGGTGACGCGATGGCGAGAAGCGGCCACGTGGACCGGTTCCTCGAAACGCTGGACGACCTGGCCGGCCTGTTCGGCGGCGACGGACTGTCCGAGGTCTACAACGCGATCACCGGCACGCCCGACGGCGGCTGGCAGCAGGGCAGGCCGTGGCCGTCGGAGCCCGATCAGACCTGGTCCGCCACGACCATGCTCGGCCTGGTCCACCACGGCCTGTTCGGGATCAGGCTCGAGCCAGGAGGGATGCGCTTCTCCCCCGCCGTACCCGCGCACTGGAGCGACGCCACACTGAACGGCCTGCGCTACCGCGACATGACCCTGCACATCACGGTGTCAGGGGGCGGCACGGCGGTGGGAAGTGTCCGCCTCGACGGGCGCGAGGTGGATCTGGTGTCAGCCACCCTCACCGGGCACCACGACGTCCACATCACGCTCACCTGATTCTGGCCGCGCAACGTGGCTCCACCCCGGACACGGTCAGTGTCCCCAGGGAGAAAGCGACGACCAGTGCCCGCTGCCTGATCACGCTGCGTCTTGTCACACGTCCATCACCATCGGCCGGCGGATCGCGATGTGGGCGTCACCCGGTGATCACACGTACCGGCTCGCGATGGAAGGCGCCCTCACACCAGCACCGCGCCACCGGCGATGTCGATGATGACGCCGGTGATCCAGCTCGAGTCGTCGGATGCCAGGAACAACGCCGCCCGGGCGACGTCTTCGGGGGTGCCGAGCCGCCGCAGCGGGTGCGCGTCGGCGAGCGAGCGCTGGACGTCGGCCGGTATCCACTGTTGGTTCGTCTCGGTGAGGACCGTCTCAGGGGCGAGGCAGTTGGCGCGGATGCCGAACGGGCCCACCTGGGCGGCCAGATCCTGGGTGAAGACCTGTACACCGGCCTTCGCCGCGGCGTACGCGACAATCGTCCGTTCGCTCGGCTTGCGCCCCGCCGCGGAGGACAGGGTGATGATGTTGCCGGTACGGCGCTGCTTCATGTCGGGCAGGAACGTCTTCACGGTCAGGAAAGTCCCGGTCAGGTTCCGGTCGACGTCGGCTCGCCAGCTCTCCTCCGTGATGTCTTCGATGGGCGTCGGGCGGCTGTCCGAGCTGCCGGCGTTGGCGACCAGCACGTCGAGGTGGCCGTAGCGGTCGAGGATCTGCTCGCGGATCAGGGCGAGGTCGGCGGCGACGGTGACATCGCCCGTCACGCTGGTGGCCTCGCCGCCGAGGCCGGCGATGCGAGCTTGAACCGCGGCGAGCGCGGCTTCGTCCCGGCCGTGCAGCGCGACCCGGGCGCCGGCCTGTGCGAACGTGACCGCGATGGCCGCGCCGATCCCCCGCGAGCTGCCGGTGACCAGGGCCACCCGATCCTTGAGAAGACTCATCGGCCGTCATTCCTTTCCGTGCCTGAAGGCCACGACCGCCGCGTTGAGCGTCTCGGAGCGACCAAGTGGCCAGAGTCTCGCATGCCACTGCTTCATTTCGGCTTCATCGGTCCTGCCATCCGCCCGGTCCCCGCCCTGGTCCAGGTCATGCGGAACCTCGTCCCAGTCCACCACGTCCACGAGCCGACCGCCCACCGGTCACCCACCAGGACCGTCATATGCGTCCGGCCTTGGCCATGCTCCAGTAATGTCGGCCCAGCGGCGTGAGGCGGCAGCCGTGTCCGTGCATGGCGGCGTAATACATGTGCTCGGTCCCTACCGGTTCGACCAGCTTGGCCGCGCGGCATTTCTGGAGCTGAGCGAAGATCTCCTCGTGCACGGGTTCATGAGGCTCCGCGTCGGGTTCGTAGCTGGGATCGAGGGGGAGCCGCCCGTTCGGCTCCGGGAACCAGACGGGCAGCCGGCGCAGGATCGAGGGAGGAACGCTCGGTTCGCAGAGCCGGACGTCGTGCAGGCGATCGATGTTGGCTTTGAAAGCCGGTCGCTGCTCCCAGGATCCGAACGATTCGGACAGGTAGGCGTACAGGCCTGCCACGTTCACATGTCCGAGGACGTCCGCGGCGCCGCCGTCCAGACCGCCCTCCAGGTAGGTGGAGAATTGGCCGCGGCCCGCGGCCGTCTCCAGGCTCGGCTGATCGTGCCGGGTCGCGGCGAGAATGGACACGCCCGTCGGTATGGCCGACAGGCTCTCGGTGAGAAAGGCCAGCCCGCCCGCGGCACCCGCGAAGCAGCAGTCGAGGATGACGATGGTCTCGTTGACCTTGGACGCCCGGATCTGTTCCAGGATCTCGACGAAGCGGACTCCCCACGTCAGTCCCGCGCCGTCCGAGGTCACGAGGGTGACGTCATTGCTCGCGGCCTGGCCATGACCGGCGAAGTAGAAGAGCGCGAGGTCCGAGCCTGGGGCGAGCAGCGACTCGAGATTGGTGAGCAGTTGATCCCGCGTGACGGGCCGCTGGGCTCCGCTCACCAGCATCCGGCAGCTCATGTTGGGCGAGTTGTCCTCGTTACGCGAGAGAAGGGTATGTAACGCCGTCGCGTCATTTCCGCAGCCCGCGAGATCTTCCATGTTCTCGTAATGATCGATGCCTGTCAGCAGTGCGCGCCTCATGGTGAATATCCGTTATCCGTGGTGCCGGCCCGGTGCGCCTTGCTCCAGTGTGAGTCGAGCAAGGCGAAAGCCTCGTCGATGGCCGCGGTGTACGACCATGCGGTGCGAGAGGTCGCGCCCCAGCCGCACCAAGAACCGTCACCCGGAGCAGGAAGGCGCGCCAGAATCAGTACTCCGTCGGTGACCCACCCGTCGGCCAGGGAGCGGAAGACTTTGTACTTCGACACTTCACCGAGAAAGGCCGCGAACCGGTGGTAGAGCTCGATCTTCCGCCACGAGCCGAGAACCAGGAGGATTCTGTCGTGCGGCAAGTGCTCCGCGATCATCTGCAGTTCCCATTTCAGACCGGGATTGATCTCGGCGGGCGTCCCTGAGACCACGACGCCATAGGCGTTCGCCGCCCATTTCTCCACCTGGTTCTGCCAATCGTTGTGCGGCAGCGTCGTCTTGGCCGCGCCCAGCTTCGGCAGTCGGCTTCCCGGAGGGTCCACGGCGATGACCGGTCCATAGCGAGACAGGGCTCTGGCCAGAGTCTCCTCGAATCTGGCCGTTCTGGTGGGGTTCACCCAACCGGTCAAGATCTGCCACGGCCCCCTTCTGGCCAGCCCGCTCACTGGGACCGTCATCGCGTCGTCGCCGAAATTTCGCAAGTACAGAAAATGCGGTCGGTCATCCGACTTCAAGACCTCGTGGGTGTTGCGAGCACGTAATCGTTGCGCGGCACGATCGAGAAGGAACCCCGCCATGACCGC
This sequence comes from Nonomuraea insulae, assembly GCF_042656245.1. Taxonomy (NCBI): domain Bacteria; kingdom Bacillati; phylum Actinomycetota; class Actinomycetes; order Streptosporangiales; family Streptosporangiaceae; genus Nonomuraea; species Nonomuraea insulae. The sequence continues at coordinate 31,629 of NZ_JBHSPA010000112.1, read as the reverse complement.
AAGGACCACTCCATAAGCCACAAACCGCCCAACGGCTTGCACCGGTTCGACCAAGCTGATGAGGAGCACTCCGATCAGTCCGGCGAACGGCAGCGCGGTAACGAGGATGCCGAGGATCATACTGAGCGACACCGACGCGACGCGGCGCAGGCTCGGAGAGGCGATCCGTCGTCGATGACGGAACAACCACGTCGCGGTCAGCGAAGGGTGCGCGCAACGGCGCAGCACCAGGAGTCCGCCCGCGCCGAGAACCACCCCCGTCAGGAGACCGGCGACGTCCACCCTGGCCTCCCGGGCCACCAGCAGGATCTCTCCCAGGACGGTGATCAGGCACAGCCCGATGAGGATCTGCCCCCAGCGACGACCTCTGTTCCGGCTTCGCAGGCGCCGAGCGCTCGCATCGACGTTACGGAGCCTGCCGTCGTCGACCCCGACGCGAAAAGCCTCGCGGCTTGCTCGCTGTGCCCACATCCGGATACCCACGAACAACAACCACACCGTGATCAGCCCAGGAACCAAGCCGGTGAGCGGCGGCAGCGACAGCGGAATCCCAGGAGAAGCGGCAGGTGCGGCGACCACGGTACCCAGGGGAATGCGCCGGGATATGTGGACAGTGGCCGCACCGGTGAGCCGTACACAGTCCTCGACGGCCAGGGCGCCGCATTTCGCGGCCACGACGAGCCGGTAACGCCCCTGAATCCAGGTCCGGGCCAGACGATCGCGATCAAGAGGCGCCACGAGATCCGCGTGATTCTCCAAAACGCCCCGATCGAGCCATGCCTGTGGTTGCACGGCTCGCAGGCGGGCATCGACCTGGGCCATCTCCCGCATGACAGGCTCCGGGCACAGAACCCAGTCGACACCCAATGTGACACCGTCCGGACGCTCCCACGATCGGGCCAGCCCCGAACAGCCGGTGGAGGACGGCGGCGACGCATTCCGACTGATCAATTGCCATTTGCCGGAAATAACCCCATTAGGGGTGAATGTGGTAAGGATCTCAGGTTCCCCCTGAGCCGCTTGCGCTCCCGTGCCGAACCAGCAACCTGCCAGCACCAGTAGTAACGCCAGGACGCCACGTACCATTCGTGCCGCCCTTCTCCTCGCGTCTGGACGACGAGCATCCCACATACATCATGCGGGCGGGCTTCCTTGTCCATGAACGCCGCGAATCGGAAACAGATCAATAACTCGACGACCAACGCCGGCACCATAGGGAATGGTTTCTTCTGCTTGACGAGGTGACGACCGCGGTCCAATGTTGATCGCGCGCCGAGGCGCGAAGCCCCGGGGAGACCCGGCTTTCGGCGTGCGAGGGGTGAAGAGGGTCGGGAATGAGCTTTGCGTTGCATATCGCAGCCGGACGCGATGATGTCTGATATCGCTCGCGATTTTTTCATCTCCTACACGGCGTCCGATGCCGCGTGGGCGGTGTGGATCGCCTGGCAGTTGGAGAAGGCGGATTACCGCGTTCTGGTGCAGGAATGGGACTTCGTTCCGGGAGTGCACTGGACCGCGACCATGGAAGAAGGAGTCAGCAAGGCCCGGCGGACGCTGGTGGTGCTGTCGGAGGACTACCTGCATTCCGTCTACGGCCGGCTCGAATGGACGACCGCGCTGCGGGCGGACCAGCACGGGAGCGAGCGGCGGCTGGTGCCTGTCCAGGTGGCCGAATGCCGCACGCCCAGCATGCTCACCGGGATCGTCTGGGTGGACCTGATGGGAGCCACCGAGGACGAGGCGCGACGCCGGCTACTGGCCGGGATCGAACAGGCGCACTCGGGCCGCGCCAAGCCTTCGCGGACCCCGATCTACCCGGGGATCGTCCCGACCCGGGTGGGCGGGCAGAACGTGAACCCTCCCACGCTGCCGCCGTCGTACCCGGGACCCGGCGGCTCGATGGCGACGAGCATGGTTCTCTTCGAGGGGCGCGACCGGTTCGAGCGGGCGACGCCGCTGACGAAGGCGGATCCTCAGATCATCGGCGGCTACGCGCTACGCCACCGCCTCAGTCTGGGAAACGCCTGCACGGTGTACCTGGGAGAGGACGGTAAGGGCCGCAAGGGCGCGGTGAAGGTGCCACACCGGCACCTCTGGAAGGACGCGCGGGCGCGTCTGGCACGAGAGGCCCAGCATGGCCGCGCCTTCCGGAGCGTCCATGTCTCCGCTGTGCTGGAAGCCGACGTGAACACCTCCCCGCCGTATCTGGTCACCGAGTTCGTCCACGGCCCCACGCTGGACGAACAGATCCTTCGGCGCCGGCTCTTCGGCGGGCCCGGCCTGCGCCACCTGGCCGTCAACGTGCTCACCGCCGTCGGTGACCTGCACCGGGCCGGGATCGTGCACGGAGATCTGAGCCCGGCCAATGTCATCCTCTCCAGCAGCGGCCCACGGCTGATCGATCTCGGCGCTTCCCGTACCAGCGGCGACCAGCAGATCTGGCGGCCGACCGGCACCGCTCAACTGCTCGCTCCCGAACAGTGGCGGGACGAGCCGATCACCGAGGCGACCGACGTGTTCGGCTGGGGATGCCTGATCATGTACGCCGCAACGGGGCGCTGGCCCTTTGCCGGCGGGAGCGAACTCGCGCTGCGCCGCGCGATCTTGGCGGACGCCCCCGATCTGACCGGCCTCGATGCCATCGTGCGCCCTCTCGTGCGGCAGGCCTTGGACAGGAATCCCGCGGCGCGTCCCACCATCGGGGTGCTGCGGACCCGGCTGAACCCACCCCTGGACGTGCTGACGCCCCGCACCCCCACAACGGCGAAGCGGATCGGCCGCAGAACCGCGGTCGGGATGATGGCCGGGCTGGCGGGCGTATCGCTGTCGCGTGACTCCGTTCGTGTCGCGCCCCTGCCGATCGTTGATCAGGCGAATGCCATCGCCACAGTCGCCGACCGTCTGCGCGACAGCGACCCGGACTTGGCGGGCAGGCTGGACCTCGCCGCGTACGTGACACGACCGACACCGCCGGCCCGGGCCAACCTGCTGCGGCACGCCAGGATCGCGACCCTGCGAGGACACGGCGGTTCGGTGAAGGGCCTCGCCTTCCACCCGCTGAACGGCATGCTGGTCAGTGCCGGTCTCGATGCGACCGTGCGGCTGTGGGACGTCCGCGGACAGAACTTCAGCGCTCCGGTCGTCGCATTCACGAACGTGTCGCCTCTCTTCAGCGCGGCTTTCGGCCCCGACGGCACGTTGTTCTTCGGCGACGGGGATGGCTTCGTCACGAAGGTCCGCGATCTGCGAAGCGTCGGGAGAGAGCTGCCGCGATTCAGGGCACACGACGCGGAGTCAGAGGTGCTCCGGCTTCGCTTCAGTCGCAACGGCCGCCTGCTGGCCACGTCGGGGTCAGACGGGTTCGCCAAGATCTGGGACCCGGCTGACACACGCAAGCCGCTGCGGGTCTTCGACCATACGGTCCGCACCCGTCACCTCCGGTATGTGTGGGGAGTGACCTTCTGCGGAGAGGATCGAGTGCTCGTCACGGCGGGAGATTGCGAGGATGAGTCCACGGTCAAACTGTGGCGCCTCGGCGACACCGATCCCGGCCGTCATGATCCACCCATGCGCATCCCCGACATGTTCGTGTCCATAGGCGACGTGATCAGCAACCCTGTCGACGACGGCGTCGTCGCGATAGTCAGTGGCGTGCTCGGCGGAAGCAACATGGTGCGGCGGCTGCGGGTGTCCGAGTCGGTCGCCCTCGACGTTCGTCCTGAGACCGACTTCGGCAGCTTCGCCAAGCTCAATCACTCGGCCGCGTTCAGTCCTGACGGCAGCATGTTCGCCACCGGTAACGACAATGACCACGACGCGAGGGTACGACTGTGGACTCTGTCGGACACGAGCGTCTCCACACCTCTCTTCGAGCAGCGTCGCCCGGTGTGGGCCACCGCGTTCAGCCCCGACGGAAAGCTTCTGGCGGCGGGCGGCGACGACCTTACCGTATGCCTTTGGGGAACTGATCCCGCACTCCTGCGAGCGGCGCTGTGCGCCTCCCCGTCCTTCGCCACGCCCTCCCGAGGCGTATGGCGCGAGTATCTTCCTGATGTCCCCTATCCCGGCCGGTGTCCCTAGGACCCGATGAGCTCCGATGACCACAGCTGAGAACGACCGGCCGGGTGCCCCGTTGGAACGGGACGATCCGGAGAGCATCGGCCCGTACCGTCTGCTGCGGCGCTTGGGCGCGGGCGGCATGGGGGTGGCGTACCTGGCCGGGGCCCGGGACGAGAGCCTGGTCGTGGTGAAGATGATCCACGAGCATCTGGCCGCTCGGCCCGAGTTCCGGATGCGCTTCACCCGTGAGTCCGTCATCGCCTGGCGGCTCAGGAGCCCCTACACGCCCGCGCTGGTGGCAGCGGAAACCGGGACCCGGCCCTATCTGGTGACCGAGTACGTGCCGGGTCCGACCCTCGCCCAGGAGATCGAGCGCCACGGGCCACTACCCGCTCCCCATCTGCGCCGGCTTGCCGTGGACCTGCTCCGGGGCCTCGCCGACCTCCACCGGGCAGGCATCGTGCACCGTGACATCAAGCCGTCGAACATCATCTTGTCGGCCTCCGGAGCACGCGTCATCGACCTGGGGCTCGCGCGTTGCCTCGACGACCAGGTAGAGGTCACCCGAGGCGAACGGCAACCCGGCACTCCCCAGCTCATGGCGCCCGAGCAGTGGACCAGCCGCACGCCGAACGCCGCAACGGACATCTTCGCCTGGGGCTGCGTCGTCACCTTCGCCGGCACCGGCCGGTGGCCGTTTCCCGGCGGGACCGAGCGTGAGCTCCGCCATGCCATCCTGCGTGAACCGCCCGACCTGCACGGATTGGATCAGGAACTGCGGGACCTCGTGGCCCAGTCGCTGAGCAAAGTGCCCGATGATCGCCCCTCAGCGGCGGAGTCGCTGGGCAGTCTCATCCGGCCGAAGGCGGTGTCACGTGCCACGTACGCGGTCGGCGCGATCGGGCTGCTCATCGTGGTGGTCGCGCAGATCGTGCTGTGGGGTCTGCTCGCATTCCCCTCTCCGGCACCCGCGTATGTGCCGCCCCTGGTGGCGATTTCGGCGCTCTGGCTGCTGTTGTCGATCTACAGCCGGATCGCGGCCTCGACCCGGGCCGGCCACGCCTCCCCAGGCGCGGACCGGTGGTGGGAAACGCACCTCCGAACCCCCGCCCTGCTTCAGCCGCTGCTGTGCGCCGTCGCCACCGGCCTGATCGCCGGTCTTGTGTCCGGTTGGTGGTACGGCCTGACCACCGCTCTCGTCCTCGGCGCCGCGGCCGACCGCCGGATCTGCGCCCGCGGCCGGCTGCCCGTCAAGCTGGGCCCGGTCCCCCGTGGATGGACCAGGCGCGGCATCGGCTTCGGTCTCACCGCGGCGGGCGGGCTCGCACTGGCCGTCCTGTCCGGTCATGTCATCGCCGGAGTGGTGGTCGGCGTCTGCGGCGCCGGCGCCGCGGCCTGGTGGAGCGTTCTCGCCCCCTCGCTCACCACACCCGATACGCGACCGAGCCTCCGCCGGGACGCTGTGGTCTCCTCGGCCGGGGCGGCCCTCCTCCTCGCTCTGTCGGGAAACGCGACCGGCGCTCTGACGTTCATGAGTGCCCTGCTCATGACGGGCTTCGACGGCCTGTTTCTTCGGAACACGCCCGGCTCAGGGGAGTTGTACAGCCAGTTCACCGGCATGGTTCGCGAAGCCTGGCCCGCCGTGGGCGTGGAACTGGGCCTCTGGTACCTGCTGACCTGTGCCGCGGCCAGATTCCTCATGGCCCGGCTGTGGCTGATGACCCGCTCCGCCGAGCGCCCGCCTGCCGCGGTCCCCGCACGATCGCGTCGGGTACAGAGCGTTCTGTACGCCGTACTCATCCTGTCGATGTCGGTGCCATTCCTGGCGGGGTCCCTGTCTCCCGTCGACGCATGCGACGGGTACCTTGGGCGCCGCCAGCGCGCCATCGAACTGGGCAACGACGCCGGCGTGCTCCGGGAAGGCGCGAGGACGACCATCATCTCTCCGCGCGGGGAGGCCACCGTCATCCTCCGCTGGACCGCGGAACCCCGTTGTGCCTGGGCTCTCATGACCGGACCACGAATCCCCGCAGAGGTGTGGCTGGATCGCACGCGGACCCAGCGGTTGGGCGTACGCGACGTCCTGGGCATCTCGCATACAGGGGCATACCTTATCGATCCAGGACACATTCGTGCCTGCGGCGAAATAGCTGGCCATGTGGGATGTACGGCGTGGTTCCCGGCATGACCTCCACAAGGCGACGGCGTCCGCGGCTGACGCCTCGCCCTCGGGAACGGAGATCTACGGGCCAGCGTGGATGATGCCCCACTGCAGGGGGTCCAGCGGGTCACGCGTGTAGAGCTCGTCCACCGCCTCGTGGAGGGCGGCGCTAATGGGCTTCGCGGCAGCGCCTGTGCCGGAACGCAGCGCGGTGTAGAACCTGCGGGCGACCGCGACGGCGTCCTCGTCCGCGATCGGCCACAGCGCCGCGATGACATGCGCGTAGCCGATGATCTGGAACGCCGAGGTCAGATGGATGGCCTCGTCGGGCAGCAGATCTCCGGCATGGGCGCTGTGACATGCCGACAGGTATGCCAGGTCACCGCCCCCGGCTCGCAGGCGCGAGATGTCCGCGACCGAGAGCGGGCCGTCGTACAACATCAGGTGGCTCTGCGAGGGGTCTTCGACGTCGTAGACGGCATGGCAGGCGAAGTGACTGCTGCCGCCCTCGGCCAGCGCCGCGAGAACGGCCTGGACAGTGGCGGTATCGTCGGCCAGCGTCACAGTACCGGGGCGGATCTCCCGTACGATGCCCATTTCTTCCCGTGCCTGCGGCAGATCGCCGTCCTTGCCCAGCAGCGGCGTGTGACCCATGGCCACGGCCAGGCCGCCGGAGGACTCCGCGGCCGAGGCGGCCAGCCTCTGAGCGCGTCGCAGGCCGCGGACGGTGGACGCGTACGAGGACGACGCCTCCGACCGTACCGTCGAGGAGGCCTTGCCGTCGGCGGTGTGCCGGCCTGCCCCGTGCAGCGGGAACTGAGCGAGGATCCCGGTCGGGATCCACCAGACGTGCGGCAGGGCGCGGGCGTCGTCGCCGGACCGCAGTTCGCTCAGCGACGGCCCGGCGGCGACCTCCCACAGCCAGCTCGCGACGTCGTGAAAGGCGTCACGCGTGCGTGCCAGGCAAGCCGCGTAGGTCTCGGTTTCTGCTTCTGTGAGCTCGTCCAGCGCTGCCCGGAACGCGCCGATGTGCGCGGTCACCGCCGCTGGGGTCAGATGGGGAAGCGGTACGGTACGCAGCCGCCCGCCGGTCAGGATGAGCGCGTCGGAGCGGTACTCGCTCAGGTTCACCATGATGACGCAACCGTCTGGAGGCGTTTCGAGTAGTTCGTCCGCGCTGCTGATCGGGGCGAGAAAGCGCTCGAAGCCGGGCACCCCGCTGGCTCGGATGTCGGCCACTACCTCGTCCCGGGCCGCCGAGAGCGAGTAGCGCTCGTTGATCAGCGCCGCGGCCGAGACGATCCCGCTTTGGCCAGGCCGCTCCTCGATCATGGGCGTCGTGAAGTCCCGCTCGAGTTCGGCGGTGATCCGCTCGAACCGATCCGCCAGCTCACGCCTGTGCTCGCGTAACACCGCCAGTTCGTCCCGCCCGCCGACCGATTGCTCGAACAGCACGCCTCTCCCCTGTTCGAGCAGGCTCAGTGCCAGCAGATCGTCTCCAGGACGCCCGCGTTGCAACGCGCAAGCCGCGGCATCGCAGGCCAGGCCGGACAGGTCGACCAGGTGGCGCCGGCGGTCGGGAGCGCCCAGCCGCTGGTGGGTGAGGTACGGCAGCATGGCGACAGCGGTCTGGAACGCTTCCAGCGCCTCGTCGAGGTGACCATCCCCGGCGGCGAGCTGGGCCCAGGTGTAGGCGGCCCACACCCGGTGGGTGGCGGCCCCGGCCCTGTCCAGCGCCGCTTCTCGCAGGTGGCCCAGGGCTTCGGCACGAGCCGTGGCGTCTCCTTCGCGTTCACTGCGAATGATCAGGCCGGTGGCCAGGTTGGCCTCGCAGACGACCCGTGTCGGATTGCCGGGCGGCATGGCGGCGACGGCGAGGCGCAGTGATTCCAGCAGCGCGTCCAGAAGGGCGGGCTCCTCGGTGCGCAGGAAGAGGCTGAGCTGGGTGGAGCCGAGGTTGGTCAAGCGAATGCCCCTGGCCGGGCTCGTCTCAGGCTCGAGGATCACCGCCTGTGACAGGGCCTCGACGGCCTCGGTCAGGAGTGCGTGGGGATCGGAGACGGTGTCGGCTTCGGTCCTGAGCAACTCGCCGAGGTTGGACAGCAGCCCGGCCTTCAACTGTGTCGCCTGCGGGGCGCGAGCGTCCAGGAGCCGCACCGCGAGCCGCAGGGACACGGCGGCCCTCCTCAGATCGCCGGCGTCGTCGAGACGCGTATGGCGGGCGTGCAACATGGTTCCCAGGTTCGCCAGTCGCACGATCCGCGGCAGGTCCGGCTCGGGCGTGGCGTCCACCGCGTCTCGTGCGGCCTCGACGGCGGCGTCGAGCGCCGCCACGTCGCCGTAGCCCTCATAGCGTGCCAGGTGCGCCGTGGCGAGGTTAGCCAGGCAACGTCCCAGCCCCCTTCCCTCGGCCGTCGCGGTCGCCTGCGCGAGCAGTTCCACCGCGCGTGTCAGTGTCTCCTCCGAACCCGTTTGCTCGTACTCCTCCAGCAGGATCGCGCCGAGGTTTCCGTGGACAGTGGCTCTTTCCGCCATACCGGGCAGCGTCCACCCGACAGCGCGTTCGCCGGTTTCCCGCGCCCTTGCGAGCAGGTCTCGGGAACCGGTCACGCGGAACAGGTGCAGCTGAGCCGAGCAGAGGTTCGTGAGCACCAGACAGGCGAGGGCGTCATCGGGGCGCAACAGGCCCAGCGCTTCCTCCAGCACCTCCACGGCCTCGACCAGCACGCCGGGATCGCCGGCGGTGTTGTACCTGGACAGCAGGGCGCCTCCGAGGTTCGACAGGATCCAGGGGGTGTCGGGTGCGATGGCGTCCGCTCGCGCCTGCCTGAGCGCGGCGACCGCCTCCTGCCATGCGTCCTCCTCGCCGCGCAACTCATACCATTCGACCAGTGCGATGCTCAGGGAACACAACCTGGCCGGACGACCGGGCCCCTGCGGCGGGGTGGCGGCGATGGCGTTCCGCAAGACCTCTATCGCTCGCCGGGCAACGTCCTCGTCGCCGCTGCGCCGGAACCTGTGGCCCAGAGCGGTTCCCAGGCTCGTCATCCGGATGGCCGCCGCCTCACCGGCGGACTCCGTCCGCGTGACCAGTTCCTCAAGGACGCTGATCCCCTCGTCCAGAGCGTCTCCGTCGCCGGTCATGTCGAAGGTGCTCACCAGGGCGACGGCGAGAACCCGCCGGGCGTCCTCATCGGAACGGCCTGCCTCGGCGGCGGCCTCCAGCGCCGCGCGAGCCGTCCTCACCGCCTCTCCCAGCAACTCCACCGAACCGCTTCGCGCCCCCTCCGTGTGCAGAAGGCCGCTGAGGTTGGTGAGTGCCCGGGCCTCGTCCCCGGAGGACCGCCCGGGCTCGGCGGCGGATTCGCGCAGCACCCGTACGCCTTCATGCCAGTAGCGGATGTCGCCCGTCGAGCTGTACCGGTAGCCGAGAACGGCTCCAAGGTTCGCCAGCGTTCCCGGGCGCTCGGGATGGCCATGAGGAAGGCGCCGCGCGACGTCGCGCAGCAGTGCCACCGACTCCGTCAGCGCCTGAGCGTCGCCCCGGGCCCGGAAGATCTCATAGAGCTCGAAGGCGCGATCGCCGTCGGCCAGCGCATCGCTCAGCCGCCGCTCTTCCTCCGACTCACCGCTCATCCGTCAGCACCCCGCGACCACCCGTCTCGTCGGCTGCTGTCAGCTGGTCTTCTCTCCCCCGGAAGCCTCCGGTGGCTGGGCGGGCGGAGCGGCCGGCTTCTGCGTGGCCGGCGAGGGCTTCACCGCCCGCGGCGCCTTGACGTGACCACGCCACCGGGGTGGCGTTCGAGGTGCGGGGGCGGGTTCGACGTTGCCGGGTCTTTCCTCGCGCTCGGCGATATCTTCCTGCCGCTCGGCGGGCACGGGGTGGTCTGCGTCTTCCGTCGCCATCCCGCCCTCCTCTCGTCACCAGGAGTGAATGTGACGATAATAGCTCTGCGATCCGCGACATGGACACATGAGCCCAGAAAGCTTGTGCAGAATGCCTTTTCCCGCAACGTTCATCGGCTTACTCCTGTTCGTCATCCTTCTCATGCCTGGATTCGCCCACTCGGTGATCCGCGACCGAAACAGAGCAAAGCCTCCCTTGTCGCCCGTCCGTGAAGTCATCGGCATCGCGTACGTGAGCGTGCTGGCCGATGGCGCGGCGCTCCTGTTTTTCACACTCCTGCGCATCATGTGGCCCACTGGAACACCGGACATCGGAGCTCTTGTCCGTGACCCTGATGGCTATACGCGTGTCCATTACGCCTCGCTGGGCTGGTGGAGCCTGGCAGTGCTCGCCCTGGCCGTCATCCTGGCGTCGATCAGCGCTTCCACCGGGCTCAGGAGGATATCGGACCGGTCAGCCGTGCTGCGCCGGATCGTTCCCTCGGCTCAGCACGATTCGGCCGCGTCCGCGTGGGTCCTGCTGTTCAATCAGTATCCGGATATGCGGGTTCACATCGGCTGCTTCCTGGATGACGATTCGTATGTCGCCGGGTGGCTGATGTCGTTCAACTGGTCGGTCGAGGAGTCAGCCGATCGGGAGTTGGTCCTTACCGACCCGATCACCTATCGCCCACCGAAGGGAACCACGGAAACCGTACTCAGCGGAGTCGGCGCTGTTTCGGTCAGTGCCCGCCGGATCAACCTGCTCATGGTGAGTTATCTGCCTGCCGAGGAAAATCAGGCCCCTGCCGAAAAGGATGCGAATAAACCACAGGCCGACGACGAATCGCCGTGACCGACGGAAAGGACAACCGCAAATCGTCTGCCTATCTCGTGGCCGCTCAGCTGGGCGAGGATGACGCAGGTGAAGAGGGAGAGATCTCTGTTGCCGAGCGGGTGAGGCCCGGCGTCAGCATTCGCCCCGGGCGGACGCGGCCCTGCACTCGGCGATGATCTCGGCCATCGCGCCGCGGAAGTGCTCGCGGCTGTCGGGTGTGAGTGGCGAGATGAGGCGGTCGAGTTCCGCGCCCACCTCGGCGTGGAAGGCGACTGCTGCCTGGCGGCCTGTCTCGGTCAGGGTCACCTGCGTCGCGCGCCGGTCGCCCGGCACGGGTGAACGCTGGGCGAGGCCGCGCCGCTCGGCCCGGTCCGTGAGGCCGGTGAGGGCGGCCTTCTCCACGCCGAAGCAGCGGGCCAGCTCGGCCATGCCCCTGGGGCCGTCGAGCAGGATGCACAGCAGTTTGGCCTGGACGGGGGTCAGATCGTGGCGATCGGAGACGCGCGCGTACATGCCCTGCACGAGGCCGGTGAGCTGGACCAGCCCGGCGGCGACGTCCAGCTCATGCCCTGCAGTCTCCCCCACGATCGTTTGCCCCGTTTTGATCACAAAGCTATGGTACACGGTGAATATAGTTAATGACGCGTACAGTATGCTTCATTAACGATTGTTGATGTGAGGAGACCTGAGGTGTCGTTCAACGAGGTGGAGATCGCCTATCTGCGGTCCCAGCAACTGGCCCGCATCGCCACCGTGTCGGCCGACGGGCAGCCGGACGTGGTGCCGGTGGGGTTCGAGTTCGACGGGACGTTCGTGTACGTGGGCGGGCTCGATCCGGCCAGGACCCGGAAGTTCCGCAACGTGCAGGCCGGGAACACCAAGGTCGCGCTCGTCGTCGACGACCTGGCGTCCGCCGAACCGTGGACGCCCCGCTACCTGCGCATCTACGGCGAGGCCGAACTCGTCGAACGCCAGGGCCAGTTCGGGCCCGCCCCCTACATGCGGATCACGCCGGACGTGTCGTGGAGCTTCAACCTGGAGGGGCTGCCTTTCAGCCACGACCAGAAGATCGATGTGCGGCGCACCGTCCATACCGGGCCCGGCGCATAACCGAGGCGCACCCCCTTCATCAAGTGCCCCCGGCTCGCCTCGCCGGCCGGACATGACCCGCGTACGGACAGACAGCAACGGCAACCACGCCACCAGGGAGAGGTCCCATGAGCTTCGACACCCCAGCGGGAACCCGCGGCAGCCGCCAGCCTGCCGGACGGGCGTTTCGATGGCTGAACAAGGTGATGACCAGGCGGATCCGCCGCACAGGCGGCCGCACGCCCATGGGGTTCAAGGCCCTGATCCTGACGAGCGTCGGCCGCAAGAGCGGACAACAGCGTACGACGCCGGTCGGCTACTTCCCCGGCGAGGACGGTAGCTGGCTGATCGTGGCGTCGGCGGCCGGAGCGGCGGGCAACCCGGCGTGGTACTACAACCTCGCCGCCCATCCCGACAAGGCCCAGGTCGAGGTCGAGGGCCGCACGGTGGCGGTGATCGCCGAGCAGCTCCATGGGACGGAACGCCAACAGGCCTGGGAGCAGATCACCACCGCCGCGCCCCGCTTCGCCGAGTACCAGCGCAAGACCGACAGGGAACTACCGATCATCCGGCTGGTGCCCCGATCCGGCGAGGAGGCGCCACAGGAATGACGCGATGAGCCGGGACAACACCAGGTCCGCAATGCTCAGTGCTCGATCAAGCCGCCGACCGGGACGGGACCGACATGACCGGTTGGCGGAAGGGTCCGCGCCAGGGCGAGGCCGACATCGACCAATGACGATCGGCGGAGGCGGGCGACGTCGGGAATCGGCGTCCAGACCGACTCGGCGGTTTCGCCGTTCGGCTCAGGCCGCAGTTGGCCACCGGTGATCCGAACCTGGTAGAAGATGCCGACATTCTGGTGTTCTGGCAGGCCGGGCAGGCGGTCGGCCGCGGGGATCACTCTCGAATCGACACCCAGCAAGCGTTCGACCACCCCGTCGCAGCCGGTCTCCTCGGCAACCTCCCGGATGACCGCGTCGAACGGATCCTCCCCGTGCTCGACCTTCCCGCCCGGAAGAGTCCACCGCCGATCGCCCTTCGGTCCCACGTAATGGGCGAGCAGCGCGCGTCCGTCCTCGATGCACACGGCGTACGCCGCCAGCCGGAAACTCATCGCCGCACGCTATCCCAACGCCCAAGATCCGCACACCTGGTTATTGATCTTGGTTGCCCGAAGTTTCGGCACCGCCTGACATTTGCGTCCGCGGGCTGCTCGGACAGGGGGGCGCACGACATGGTGCTCCGCGTTGGGCAGACTCGTCCCATGCGCAACGGACGGTTCTTCACCCTGGTCGGCGGGATCTTCGGGCTGATCGGCCTGCTACTGCTCTGCGTCGGCGTCGCGCTGGCCGTCTCCACGGCGAGCTTCCTGGCCTCGGCCGAACGGACCGACGGCACCGTGGTCGCGCTGACGGAACGGACCACCACGACGCGGAGCTCCGACGGCCATACCCGCAGCAGCACCTCGTGGTACCCGACCGTGGAGTTCACCGTCAACGGCAGCCGGTACTCCTTCCAGAGCTCCACCGGTGGCAACCCACCGTCCTACGAGAAAGGCGAAGGCGTACCCGTCGCCTACGACCCGGACGATCCGTCCGACGCGCGGATCTCGTCGTTCTGGTCGGCGTTCCTCGCCCCGCTGATCGTCGGCGGGCTGGGCGTGGTGTTCACCCCGATCGGTGCGATCCTGTTCGTCAAGGGACGGCGGATCGCCCGGCTGCGAGCCTGGTTGTGGAAGCAGGGCCGGCAGGTGTGGGCGGAGATCGACCATGTGGGACGCGACCTCAGCGTGCAGGTGAACAACCGGCACCCCTACGTCGTCCATGCGACGTGGCAGGACGAGCGGACGGGCCGGACCTACACCGCGGTCAGTGACCACCTCCACGACGACCCGGGTCCTCGCCTGCGGGGCCGGACCCGCGTTCGCGTGCTGTACGACGCCGCCGACCCGGATCGCAACCTGGTCGACCTGGACACGAGCCCATCCCCTTCCTAAGCCGGACGGGTTCCGGCGGTTTTCCGGACGTGCGACGCCTCGGCGGAGAGCGGCGCGCCGTCCTGGCCGAGCGAGTGGAGTTCGGGAAGCTCCCGCCCTTGGCCGTCGACGAGAATGGAGTGCGGCTCGTCCGGCGCGAAGGCGTGGCGCTCACCCCATTGGCGGAGGGCGACGACGGCCGTGAAGAGATCCTGCCCGGCTTCGGTGAGCCGGTAGGTGTGCCGCCTGCCGTCGGTGGCGGCGCTCTTGTCGAGGATTCCGTGCTCGACCAGCTTGCGGAGCCGGTCGGTGAGGATGTTGCGGGCGATCCCCAGCCGCTGATGGAACTCGGTGAAGGTCGTCGCCCCGTCCATCGCGTCGCGGACGATCAGCAGGCTCCAGCGGTCGCCCACCAGGTCGACGGTCCGTGCGACCGGGCAGGCCGGGTCGGTCCAAGCGCTTCCCGCGGCGAGTGTGACGTCCACTGACCCCTCCATGATGAGTTGCAATCTGAAACCATTATGCCCTAGCCTCAAATAGGTTGCATTTTGCAACTCATTGGAGGGTGATATGTCGTCAGGATTGACCGGGAGGCAGCGGGCCCTGCTCGCGCTGGTGTGCGCGGTGGCGGTGTCGACCATCTACGGCATCCAGCCGGTCCTCGAGGCCGCGGGCGAGGATTTGGGGCTGGGGAAAGGAGCGCTGGGGTGGCTGGTCGCCGCCGGCCAGATCGGCTATCTCGCAGGGCTGGTGCTGCTGGTCCCGCTCGGTGACCTGTTCGACCGCCGCAGACTCATCGCGGTGCACCTGCTGCTGACAGCGGCAGGTGCGGGGGTGGTCGCCGCCGCACCCGGCGGTGGCATCGCGATCGCGGGTCTGGCTCTGGCTGGACTGTTCGCCGTGGTGGTCCAGATCACGGTGGCCTACGTCGCCGCCGTCTCACCGGCCGGCGAGCGCGGCCGCAACATCGGAGCGGTCACCTCGGGCGTGGTCATCGGGATCCTCGGAGTGCGGGTGGTCGCGGGCACACTGGGCGAGCTGGCCGACTGGCGCATGGTCTACCTCGTCATCGCCGGGCTTTGCGCGATGCTCGCGCTCGCCGCCCGATTCACCCTTGAGGCCGATGTCCGCCGCCCCCGAGCCCGGTACGGGCAGCTGCTGTCATCGCTGGGCCGTCTGGTCGCCGGCGACCGGCTCTTTCTCAGCCGGGGGCTGGTCGCGTTCTTCCTGTTCGCCTCCTTCGGCACGCTGTGGAGCGGGCTGGCGCTCCCGCTCGGCGACGCGCCGTGGCACTTCGGCACCACCGAGATCGGACTGTTCGGACTCGCCGGACTCATCGGGGCGCTGGGCGCGGCCCGGGCCGGTCGATGGGCCGACCGCGGCCTGGCGCCCTCGGTCACCGGCTGGGCGCTCGCTCTGCTCACGGCCTCGTGGCTGCTGATCGCCCAAGCGGGGTCATCGTTGTGGCTGTTGATCGCCGGCGTCATCGTCCTGGACTTCGCCGTGCAGGCCGTTCACGTCAGCAGCCAGCACCTGCTCACCACCGCCCGCCCCGACCAGAGCAGCAGCGTCATCGGCGCCTACATGGCCTTCTACTCCCTCGGCTCCGCGCTCGGCGCGATCACCACCACCTGGGCCTACAGCGCCGCGGGATGGCCGGCCGCCAGCCTGCTCGGCGCGGCGTACGCCGCACTCGGACTCCTCGTCGCCACCTCGACCCGGCGTTTCACCAGCCTGCCCCAGGCGCGACAACCACGTTCGCCCAATAAAAGCGGGGCCGCCGCAAAGTGAAAGTTCGGAGCGATCGGGAGAGCGCGTTCTCGCCTTTCGCGCTAAAAGATGAAGGGCTCTTCCATGCCGGAGAAGAGCCCTTCATCACGTACGGGCGTCAGGCGCGGGTCCACCGCTGGGCGGCGCCGCCCGTGCAGTCCCAGATCTGCAGCCGGGTGCCGTTGGCGGAACTTCCCCCGGTCGCGTCAAGGCACCTGTTGGCCTGAGGGTTGACGATCTGGCCGGTGCCGGAGTTGAAGGTCCACCTTTGGGCGGCGCTGCCGTTGCAGTCGTACAACTGCACCTTCGCGCCGTTGGCGGTGGCGCCGGCGGTGACGTCCATGCACTTGCCGAGCGCGCGCACGGATCCGTCGCTGTTCCACGCCCAGCTCTGCGCGGCGGTGCTGTTGCAGTCCCAGAGTTGCACGGCCGTGCCGTTGGCGGGGTTGGCGCCGGCCACGTCGGCGCACTTGCCACCGAGGCCGGTGATCTGGCCGCCGCCCCCGCCGCCGGTGGGCGAGGCGTAGACGCGGACGTAGTCGACGGTCAGGGCCTGCGGGAAGGTGGTGGACGCGTCAGGGTAGCCGGGCCAGTATCCGCCGACCGCCAAGTTCATGATCATGAAGAACGGGTGGTCGAAGACCCATCGGTTGCCGTTGAGGCTGGCCGGTGTGCGGCGCTGGTACTCGTTGCCGTCGACGTACCAGATGATCAGGTTGGGCGACCAGTCGACGGCGAAGGTGTGGAACGCGTCCGCGAACGCGCCACCGATCGAGTAGGGGGCGCCGATGCCCGCGCCGCCGGAGTAACCCGGGCCGTGGATGGTGCCGTGAACGGTGCTGGGTTCGCGGCCGATGTTCTCCATGATGTCGAGCTCGCCGCTGTTGGGCCAGCCGACCGACCCGATGTCGTTGCCCAGCATCCAGAAGGCCGGCCAGATGCCCTGGCCACGGGGCAGTTTCATGCGCGCCTCGAACCGGCCGTACGCGCGGGTGAAGGTGGCGGAGGTGAGCAGGCGGGCGGAGGTGTACTGGCAGGTGCCGTAGTGGCACTGGAAGTTGGACGGATTCTCCCGGCGCGCGGTGATCACCAGATTCCCGCCGCCGTCCATGGCGGCGTTGCGGGTGCTGTTGGTGTAGTACTGCTGCTCGTTGTTGCCCCAGCCGCTGCCGCCGAGGTCGAAGCGCCACTTCGACTGGTCGACGGCGCTGCCGGCGGATCCGTTGAACTCATCGGACCAGACCAGGGGACCGGGGGCGGGAGCGGCACTGGCGACGCCGGCCATCGGGAGCAGCATCCCGATGACGGTGGCGAGAGCGGCGCCGATGGCGAGCAACGTTCTGGAGCGGGGGGTGCGGTCCATTCGGATTACCTCACCAGATTCACGGACGTGGAATTACCGAAACCTTCCGGCAACATCAACCCCTCTGTCAAGAGAGCGCTCTCTAGAAAGGCGTTCGACAGCGAAGTCGATTGCCGGCGGCCGGTTCATCGGCGCGCTCGGGGCGACCGCCCGGCGCGGTCAGGCCGGGGATCAGCCTGTGCCCCACCCACTCTGGCCCCCGCCGCCGTAACCCATGCTGATCACGAAGAAGTGCTTGTACGCCCACTCCCTCCCCGCGTCGGCGAGCTCGGGCGAACCGCTGTTGAGATAGTCGGTCGCGATCTCCGCCGTACCGTGCCGGTCGAGCAGAGCTTCGAGCTGGACGAGCGACTCCGGTCTGCCGATCTTGATCGCGGACTTCAAGATCGCGCGTGGCTCACCTCTTTTCACCGCTTTGGCCAGCGCGAAGGCGTACACGCTCGGATCGTGGCGGCGCAGCAGCGTGCAGAGCCTGGCGGCGGCGCCGGGGTTCGTCCACGTGCGGTCGCGCCGGCTCGCGGAAGGAGGGCTGGGCGGACCGATCATGCTCCCGCCCCAACTGTGCCCGGGGTCGACCAGGCTCGCCAGTTTGAAGAGTTGCGACTCGGCCAACCACACTTTGGCCATCAGCGGCGGCGTCACCCCGAACCGGTTGTGCAGAGCGGGGTCCGCGCCCAAGCCGAGCAGCCATGTGGCGACGCTCGTGTTACCGGAAAAGTACGCATGGTGCAACATGGTGTTGCCATCGACGTCCCGGTCACGGTCGGGATGCCTTTGGGTGAGCGGCTTGCACTGGTCGACGACCTCGTCCACGACACCGTACGCCCGGGCTTCCTCAGCACTGAACGAACGCTCCGCCGCCATGTCGGCGAGGACCTGCTCCATGGTGCGCCCGGTCCGCTCGGCGGCCACCCGTGCCACCTGGTGCCGTGCCGAGCGCACGCCTCGGTCATGCGGGAACTTCCTGGCCTCATCCGCGTCCGGCGGCCGGGGCGTCATGACGCGGGTGTCCGGTGGCCGGCGCATCATGACGCGGGCGTACGGCAGCGCGTGGCGCCTTCCCTTGGTCCCCGCGGCGAGAACGAGGAGCGCCATGCCCTCGGCGGACCCCATCACATACGTCACGACGTCACAGGAGACGTCGTCCATGACGGTGATGAGGTCGAGACCCGCCTGGACCGAACCCCCGGAGGAGTCGATCAACAGCACGACGTCGGTCAGAGGGTCGTGCCGCGCCAGCGCCCGCAGGTCATTGGCGATCCGATCGGCGTTGTCGTGCTCCAGTCTCTCGTCGAGCACGATCGTACGCCGCCGCAACAGCTCCTCACGCGTGTATTCCTGCTCGGCTGGAGGCTCCGCGAACGACCTCGGATCAGCGCCGTCCGGAGCGTGCGAAGCATCGGTCACGTCGATATGGGCCTCTCCCCTTTGAAGCTCGATCCCAGTTCTATCGCCGTGCCACGGGTTTGTCCCGCCCTTCGCCGAAACCCTCGCCTCCGTGGCGTGTGGGTCCTGCGTGACGGCGACGCGGTGCTGTTCTCCAGCACGACCGGCACCGCCGAAGGGGCCGAGGGCAGCGACAGGGTGCTCCCGTCGTCCAGCTCGAACATCCGGGCCGTTCCCGACACCATGCCCGACGTACACGACCCGATCAGCGGCCCGACATGGGTCTCAAATGGGGGGACGGCTCCCGTTATCGGCCGGGGCAGAGGACAGCCTCCGCGGCCTTGTTGATGGCGTCACCGACGGCCATGGCCTTCTCGTTGTCGATCTTCAGCGTGGCGGCCACCGCGAACTGGAGCCGGCCGTCGGTCGAGGAGAAGGTGACGGAGCTGACCCCGGGCATGCCGCCCGATGCCGACGCGACCGTTTCGCCGCACAGGCTGGGCCGCGGCCTGGGCATCTGTCCCTGCAGGTCCGCCGGCACCAGCCGGCCCTGGTTGAGCGCGCGGTAGAAGGCGCTGACGTCGTGCGCGGTGGAGATCGCTCCTTCGACACCCCAGCTGGTGGCGTTGAGCCGGTCGACGTCGCGCGGCCTGCCCTTGGCGTCGGGGTGGTAGCCGTGCCCGTGCGGGCCCTTGATCTGGTCGGAGACCTTGGTGGCCAGATAGGTGTGCTTCATGCCGAGCGGGGCGAACAGGCGCCGCGTGAACTCGGTGGCCCGATCATGGCCGGTCAGCTTCTCGATGATCATGCCGAGCAGGACGTAGTTGGTGGTGGAGTAGAGGTACTCCCCCGGCTCGCCCTCGCGAGGCACGGTGCGTGCGGCCTTCACCAGGTCGATCGGCTTGTAGGCGGTGGTGAAGTCGAAGACGTCGAACTTCCCGCCGGCGACGAAGTCGGGGATGCCCGAGGTGTGCCGGATCAGCTGCTGCACGGTGATCTCGCCGGCCCGATCCACATAGTCGTGCTCGGCCATCTCCGGCAGGACGTCACTGAGCTTGTCATCCAGGCTGAGCTTGCCCTCCCCGACCAGTTGCAGGACGATCGCGGCCTCCATGAGCTTGGTCTGGGACGCGATGCGGTAACGCGAAACCGAGGGGATGCGCCCGCCCTTCCCGCCGAGCAGACGCGAACCCGCCGTTCCCCGGCCCACCCGCCTGCCATCGAGGTACACCTCGCCGATGGCCCCCACCACACCGTCGACCTTCGCCACACTCTCCATCGCCCGCTGGACGTCTCCCAGCTCGACCTGGCCGGCGGCGGCCGCCGGGACCTGGACGCTCAACGCCAGCACCGCGCATGCCAGCCCGACGGCCATGCCTGCGGTTCTCCCACGTCGCGTCGCTGAGATGTGCGTGGTCATCATGGTCAGTCACCCTTTCCCGGCAGGACTTGAACGGTGAACACTTTTACCGGGCGGCGCCGATGGGAGAGCGATCGGCGGACCATACGCGTTCCATATGCGGGCGTTGCGATACTGCCTGGATGCGTGTGCTCCTGGTCGAAGACGAGCAACCTCTCGCCGGGTACATCGAAGCCGGGTTGCGCAAGCACGGCTTCACCGTCGACGTCGCCCTCGACGGGCGCACCGCCCTGGACAAGTGCGAGCTCACCCCGTACGACGTGGTGGTCCTGGACCGGGACCTGCCGGTCGTGCACGGCGACACGGTGTGCCGGCGGCTCGCCCAGCGGGGCAGGTCGCGGGTGCTGATGCTGACCGCGTCAGACGCCGTGGAGGACCGGGTCGGTGGGCTGATGCTGGGCGCGGACGACTACCTGGGCAAGCCGTTCGCGTTCTCCGAGCTCGTCGCGCGGGTTCATGCTCTGGTACGGCGCAGCGCCCCGGCCCGCCCGCCGGTGTTGCGGGCCGGCGGCGTGGCCGTGGATCCGGGCCGGCGGAGCGCCGAGCGGGACGGACGGCTGCTGCGCCTGACGCCCAAGGAGTTCGGCGTGCTGGAGCAGCTGCTGGCCGCCGGTGGTGACGTGGTCAGCGCGGAGATGTTGCTGGACAAGGTGTGGGACGAGCACGCGGACCCGTTCACCAACGCGATCCGGATCGCCGTGGGCACGCTGCGCCGCAAGCTCGGCGACCCGCCGCTGATCGAGACCGTCACCGGCGCCGGCTACCGGATCGGCGGCTAAGGACCTCCCCGGCCGAGCCGGTTGGCCGCGTTGATCATGGCGACCAGGGAGACCAGCGCCGCGATCTGGTCGTCGTCGTAGTGCCTGCGCACCTGCGCCCAGGTCTCGTCGGACACGCCGTGGTGGGCGTCGGCGAGCCTGGTGCCCTCCTCGGCCAGCGCCAGCGCGGCCTGCTCGGCCTCGGTGAACACGGTGGACTCGCGCCAGGCGGCGACCAGATGGAGCCGGACCGCGGCCCCCCTGCCACCGTGGCGTCCTTGGAGTGGTAGTCGACGCAGAAGCCGCAGCCGTTGATCTGGCTGACGCGCAACATCACCAGGTTCTGGGTGGCCTGGGGCCCGATCCTTGTGACAGCTCGGCGATGTGACGCGCGCCACCTGTCCAGGAGCGGGCCGGGCTCAGTAAGAACGGCCGAAGATGACCCGCTTGCCGTAGGTGGCAGGCTGACCGCAACGCACGCAGACCCCGGTCTCGGAGGCTCCGTCGAGCGGAACGCACCGAGGCGTCGCAGCGGTCTCGGCCTTGATCTCATCCTCGCAGGCAGCGGTGCCGCAGTGCAGAGCCAAGGCCCAGCCCTGGGTGACGGCGTCGGCGAAGGACTCCCAGGTGTCGGCGGTATGGGTGTGGGCGTCGCGGAAGTCGGTGGCCCGCCGCAGGAGGAAGGCCTGGAAGTCCTCCAGGACACCAGGCATGATCTCGGCCACGGAATCGAGAGGGATCGATTGCTTGCCCTCGTCGCCGAGCCGCTTGGCCATGACCACGGTGCCGGACTCCAGGTCACGCGGACCGAGCTCGAGCCGGACGGGTACGCCGCGGAGCTCCCAGTCGTTGAAGCGGTAGCCGGGCGAGAGGTGGGCGCGGTCATCGACGTGCACCCGGACACCAGCCGCCTTGAGCCGGCCCGCGAGGTCGCGAGCGGCGTCCAGGGCTTGGTCGCCGCGGCCGATGGGGACGATCACGACCTGGTGCGGCGCGACCCGGGGCGGCAGGACCAGGCCCTTGTCGTCGCCATGGGTCATGATGACGCCACCGATCATCCGGGTGGACATGCCCCAGGACGTGGTGTGGCACAGCTCGAGCCGACCGGCTTCTGAGGTGTATTGGATCTCGAAGGCCTTGGCGAAGTTCGTACCCATGTAATGGGAGGTGCCGGCCTGAAGCGCCTTGCCGTCGCGCATCATGCCCTCGATGGTGAAGGTGCGCGCCGCACCGGCGAACCGCTCCCCCGCCGTTTTCTCACCCGGCACCACGGGGATCGCCGCGAGGTCGCGTGCGACTTCGGTGTAGAGGTCGAGGGCGAGCATCGTCTCGCGCATCGCGTCGGCCTGGTCGGCGTGCGCGGTGTGGCCCTCCTGCCAGAGGAACTCCGTGGTGCGCAGGAACATCCGGGGCCGCAGCTCCCAGCGCACGACATTCGCCCACTGGTTGAGCAGCAGGGGCAGGTCGCGGTGGGAGGAGACCCACTTGGCCATCATCTCGCCGATGATCGTTTCCGAGGTGGGCCGGACGACCAGGGGCTCCTCCAGCTCCTTGCCGCCGGCGTGTGTGACGACCGCGAGCTCAGGAGAGAAACCCTCGACGTGCTGAGCCTCTCGCTGCAGGTAACTCTCCGGGATCAGCAGCGGGAAGTAGGCGTTCTCGTGGCCGGTGTCCTTGATCCGCTGGTCCAGCTCTCCCTGGATGAGCTCCCAGAGGCGGTAGCCATACGGTCGGATGACCATGGTGCCCTTCGCTGGTCCACGGTCCACGAGCTGGGCCTTGGCCACCAGTTCGTTGTACCAGGCAGAGAAGTCCTCGCTTTGAGGGGTCACACCGCGTTCATCACGTCCCATGAAGGGAGAATATCGCTCAGCGCGAGCGGCCAAGGTCACCGCGGCCGGTCCTCACCGCGATCACGCGCATAGCGAACGGCCTCGCGAACCTGGCCTGCGGGCATGGTCGCGGCCGGTCGCGGCCGGTCGCGGCCTGTACAAGGGGGAAGGACCGGCGAGGGGCGCGTCAGGTGCAGCTCGAGACGCTGGAAGGGTGCGTGACCCGGCCGCCGGTACGGGCGCGCACGCTCCGCGCCTGGCCGGTGGCGCGTGGCCGTAGGAGCAGGGCCAGCACGGCGACCGCCGCCGTCGCCAGGAACGCCGTCCGCAGGCCGTACCCGTCGGCCACGGCCCCCAGCGTCGCGGGCCCGGCGATCGTGCCCACCGCCAGGAAGGCCACCGCGGCGCTGAACCCGGTGGCCGGTCGTTCGGGGAAGAGGTGGTAGCTCCCGGCCGCCAGCAGCCCGGAACCGGCCATGAACAGCGGGCCGTACAGCACCGCCGACGTGATCACCGCGAACAGCGACCCCGGCGCCAGCCCGAGCAGCGCCACGGCCACGGCCAGCCCGGTGAAAACCCCAGCGTGCACCCGCCGCGCCCCGTAGCGGCCCACGGCGTGCCCGGTGAACACGCCCGCCGTGCCCGCGAATCCCATCAGCGTCCAGAACAGCGGCGCGGTCGCCTGGCCGTCGCCCATCCCGTCCTCGACGGCCGCCACCGCGTACTGCCAGTAGACCGAGCCGACCATGCCGTACGCCACGGCCGTCGCGTACAGCGGCACCGCCGTGCGGCGCGCGAACCACCGCAGGCCCACCCGTGAGCCGCTCCGCGCCGGGCGGTGTGCTCCGGCGGGAAGCACCCAGGCGTTGTACAGCGTCGTCGCGAGCGCGATCACGGCGAACAGCAGCCAGATCATCCGCCATCCCGTGCCCTGCCCGAGCAGCGCGAGCGGCCCGGCCGCCACCACGCCGAACGCCGTGCCCGACGAGATGATCCCCATGGCCCGCTCCCGCCGCCCCGGCGGCACCGCCCGGTCCACCGCGTCGGAGTACGGCGCCCACGCCCAGCCGGAGCTGGTCCCGGCCAGGATCAGCCCGGCCGTCAGCGCCACCGGTTCACGCGCGAAAGCCACCAGGGCCATGCCGGCGGTGGCGGAGACGCCGCCCGCGATCACCAGCGGACGGGGACCGAAGCGGGTCACCAGGGCGCCGACGAGCAGCAGGGCGAGGAGGTAGCCGACGTAGGTCGCGCTGCCGATCAGCCCCACCGCGGACATGGACAGGTCGAACTCCCGGCGCAGGTCGGGCTGGAAGAGGCCGTAGCCGTAGCGGGCCAGGCCAAAGGTCACACCAACGGCGGCGACGCCGCCCAGGATCAGCTGTCGACTCATGACATCTATCCTCTGACCTGCGGATATGATGGACGAGTGGCAAAAAAGTCATGATGCGCTAGATTTACGCCATGAGCATCAAGCCACTCCGCGTGGCCGTCACCGTGCTCAACCCGGCGGCGCTCTTCGAGCTCGCCGTACCGTGCGCGGTCTTCGGCGGCGAGGGCTACGAGCTGGTCCTGTGCGCCACCACGCCCGGCGGCGCCCTGCGCGCGCTCGGCGGGCTGCGCCTGGAGGCCGAGCACGGGCTGGAGGCGCTGGCGGACGCGGACCTGATCGTGGTGCCGGCCTGCCTGATGGACGTCGGTTACGAACCACCGGTGGAACTCCTGGACGCGCTGCGCGCCGCGCACGCCCGTGGCACCCGCATCGCCTCCCTGTGCTCGGGCGCCTTCGTCCTGGCCGCGGCGGGGCTGCTGGACGGCCGTGAGGCGGCCACGCACTGGATGTACGCCGAGGAGCTGCGCCGCCGCCACCCCGGCGTCCTGGTCAACGACCAGGCGCTGTACATCGACGACGGCGCCATCCTCACCAGCGCGGGCACGGCCGCCGCCATCGACCTGTGCCTGCACATCGTGCGTACGGACTACGGCACGGCGGCGGCCGCGGCGGTGGGCCGCCGCATGGTCGTGGCCCCGCACCGGGAGGGAGACCAGACCCAGTACGCGCCGGTGCGGCCCGCCCCCGCCCCGCGGACCCTCGCCCCGGTGCTGGACTGGGCGCTGGCCCGGCTGCACGAGCCGCTGACCATGGCGCAGCTGGCCCAGCGGGCGGGGATGAGCCTACGCACCTTCGGCCGGAACTTCGCGCAGGAGATCGGCACCACCCCGCTGCGCTGGCTCAACCAGCAGCGGCTGGCCCGGGCCCGCGAGCTGCTGGAAACCACCGACCTGACGATCGACGCGGTGGCCGAGCGCTCCGGCCTGGGCACCGCCGACGGGCTGCGGCAGCACTTCCACCGCGAGCTGGGGACGACCCCGGCCGCGTACCGGCGGACTTTTCGCGACCCCGGCGGCTCCCGTGTGGCCGAGGACGGCGGGGGCGCGGGGCGGCGGCATCAGTCCGGCCGTGGAGCCTCCCGTTCGGTCAGGCCGCTCAAGTAGACGGCGGCGCCCGCACAGGCCGCCGCGGCGAACAACACGCCGAGGAACACCAGCCCGGTGCCGACCAGGACGTAGTTGTGCACCAGCCCGATGATCACGGCCAGCTGGAGCGCGGTCAGCAGCCAGGACCGGTCGGGGCCCGCCTGGGCGGCCACGACCAGCAGGGTCAGCATGACGGGCAGGTAGGCGGGGCCGGCCTCCAAGGATTCGGCGTAGATGCTGAGGATGCCGCCGATGATGAGGAGCGTGGCCGCCGCACTCAACACGATGACCGGCCGCGACGTGCCTGCCCGCCAGCCCTGGACCGCGCGGGGCAGGACGGCTGCGATGGCGATCAGCGCCGCGATGAGGGCCTTGGCCCATCCCGTGCCATAGGCCACCGTGGCGGGATCGGCCAGGTTGATGATCATCAGGATGACGGCGAGCAGCCCGGCGGCGACCATCGCGATCCTGAGCCTGCCCGCCTGAGCCAGGGCTGTCTCCAGGAATACCACCAGCACGATGAGGAGGACGCCCGTCATGGTCATCAGGGCTTCTGTCCTGGTGTCGATGCCGCCCACCAGGCTGAGCCGCGCGTACAGGCCCAGGTTGAGCGCCGCCAGACCGGCCGCGGCGCCCAGCACGACCGGGCGCCCGCGGCCGTCAGGGAGGAACGCGACCGCGATCGCGGAGGCCACCAGCAGCAGGATCCACGTCGGGAAGGTTCCGGCGAAGGGTCCCGCGAACCGGGGCATGGCGGGGGATGCCCCCATGGGGCCGACCACGAGAAGCAGCGCCGACGCCAGGGCGAGCCCGCGCAGGGCAAGCGGCTGCCGGCGCCGCCGGCCGGTGACCCTCTCGTGCGAAACCGCGCCCGGCGCGGGCTGCCCCACCTCTGTGTCCTTCGGGACGGTACGCGCGGCAACCGGGGACGCAGCCGCCGGGAGTGCGGTGCCTTCGCCCTCCGCCAAGGCGCTCGTGCCCTTCGTGGCGGTCGGCGAGATCGTCTCCGGTCTCGTGCCCTTCGTGACAGTCGCCGGGATCGCCTCCGGTGCGGGAGTGACGGTCGGCGGGGTGGGCGCGCCGGCAGCGGAAGCGGCGGGCGGCACGGTCACGGGTGGCGAGGTGACCGGCGACGGCGCCGAGGGCTGAGGGGCGGCGCCGAGCGTGCGGTCGGCGGCGGCCGAGACCATGCGGCTGTCGTCGTGGGCCAGCCCCTCCAGCGCGAGGCGGGCGGCCAGGGCGAGACCCGCGTGCCTGCTGTGCCGCAACCGCGCCAGCTCGTCGACCGTGCCGGCCCTGATCGCGGCGATCGGATGGTCGATCGCCTCCTGCAACTCGGCCGGCAGCGCCGCGGGGCGGGTGACCGGGCGGCCGCGGCGTGCGATGACCAGGTCTCCCTGTACGTCATACGTCCATTTGCCCGGCGTCTGGTTGGGCGTGATGGTGCGCACCCGGTCGTAGACGTAGTCGTACAGCTCGTGGATTCCCACGTAGCCGTCCTGGTCGCGGTCGGCCTCGCCGGTTTCCAGCCCTTCCACCAGCGCGCTGGTGAACACAGAAGGAGACGTCGTCTCCTGGGCGTCGGCCAGCTCGGCCCCGTCGAAGGCGTACTCCAGAGCGTTGGAGGCGGTGATGACCACCCGCCCGCGCCCGCCGAACTGCTCCTCCACATGGATGTCCCCGCCGGCCCGCGGCAGCGCCCCACGCGCGAAGGCACCGGCGTAGCAGCAGTCGAGCAACAGCACGATGCGCCGGCACCGGCTGCGGCTCATCCGCCGGTTGACGAACTCGGCCGACACGGCGGTGGCTCCGAGCCGGTTGAGCTTGGTGCTGGGGGTGGCGAAGTACAGCTCGCCGCTGTCGTCCTTGACCCCGTGGCCGGAGAAGTGCAGCAGAAGCAGGTCGTCCGGGTGACGGTCGGCGAAGAAGTCCTCCACGGCCTCGTTGACGACCGAGGTGGACTCGTTGAGCATCGTACGAACGTCGAAACCGCCGATGGCCTCGTCACCGAGCACCCTGGACAGGGCTTCGGCGTCGAGCGCCGGCGCGCGCAGCCGACGCAGACCGGGGTCCTGGTACGCGTCGCCGGCCACGATCAGCGCCATACGACGTCCGCCAGGCTGAACAACGTTCGCGGGCTGCCGCCGGCGGCGTAACCAGACCTCGACCAGCTCGCGCTGCTCCTTGCCCCGGATGCCGGTCACCTCCAGCACGTCACCCTCGATGTCCAGCTTGACCGACCGATGCTGGTTGCGGTTGAGCCACGAGGTGACGGCTGTCACGATCGCGCCGAGCAACTCGGTGCCGGCCAGCGCGATCACCAGGCCGCCGACCGTGAACGACAGGACCGCCCTGGCGCCTTCCGGGGCCTGGCCGCCTTCTGCCGCGCTCGCGACCACGTCCAGATCGAGGAGCTCGTCGCGGAGCCTCGCGGTGGCCTCGTCCAGCTCTTGGGCGTCCGCTCCGTCGTCGAGCACCGACAGCAGCAGCCGGGTCGTCTCACCAGCCATGTGCCACCCCAGGGGGAAAGCGGAGCCACCTCAAGAATGGCGTCGGACGAATTCTAAGCCTCCGACCTGGCGCGAGTCAGCGGGATATCACGCAGGTTCGCCCAGGGCGGCGGGGTTGCTCCCGCTGCGTTCCACCTGGCGGGCCAGGGGCTCGATCAAGCGCAACGTGCCTGATCACGTAGGGGTTCGGGGTGTTATCGTCCATCGCATGATCGAACTGATCGCTCCCACGGTACGGCTGCATTCCTCGTGGCTCGCAGCGCGTGACGAGTGGCAGCCGGGTGCTCACCAGGACGGAGCCGGCTTGCGTCTGGTCGCTGACGATGACCTCGACACTCCGGACGGGTTCGCCTCATGGGTCGAGCGACTGCGCCGGCAGTCGGACCGGTCGCTGCCCGTCGGGGAAGGACGTGTCCACGCCACCCACTGGTGGATCGTTGACGGCGAGACCTACCTCGGAGCCATCGACCTCCGGCACTATCTGAACGCCTTCCTGCTGGAAGGCGGCGGACACATCGGCTACAACATCCGGCCTTCCGCCAGAAGGCGAGGACTGGCCACGTGGGCGCTGGGCGCGGTTCTCCTCAAGGCGCCGGCGCTCGGTCTGGATCGGGTCCTGCTCACCTGTGACGAGGACAACGCCGGTTCGGCGCGCACGATCGAAAGCAACGGCGGCGTCCTGGAAGACGTGCGCAGCACCGAACTCGGGGTCAAGCGCCGCTACTGGATCGCTCTCGATGCCGGCGTGCGGCCTTCGACGCGTTCGAGCAGCGGCAGCCCAGCGGTGCGGCCCGTGACGACTCCGTCCTGATCGCGTCAAGATTTTGTCAAATCTCATACGCCCTGGTCGGGGCGTTCGTTGCGCCTCGGAGGAATCGCCCATCGACCACCGTTTGACGCGCCGTGTCCCATGTTTGCGCTAATTTTAGGGAAATGATCTAGGGGATGGAGGCCGTTCATGACGGAGTACGGCGCAAACGGACCTAACGGCATCGATGTCACCAGGCCGAGCGTCGCCCGGATGTACGACTACTACCTGGGGGGCAAGGACAACTTCGAGATCGACCGGGAAGCCGTACGCCGCGTCGAGAAGGCCATGCCGGAGATCCGCCAGCTGGCCCTGGAGAACCGGGCCTTCCTGCGCCGCGCCGTACGCCACATGGCCAGGCAGGGTATTCGGCAGTTCATCGACATCGGCTCCGGCCTGCCCACGGTCGGCAACACGCACGAGATCGCCCAGGAGATCATCCCCGACGCCCGCGTCGTCTACGTCGACAACGATCCCGTCGTGCTGCAGCACGGCCGCGCCCTGCTCGCGACCGACGAGAACACCACCGTGGCCGCCGCCGACATGCGGCGCCCCTCCGACGTACTCGAGCACCCGCAGACCGTCAAGATCCTCGACTTCAACCAGCCGGTCGGCGTCCTGATGATCGCCATGGTGCACTTCCTGACCATGGATGAGCAGGGCGCGATCATGGCCCAGCTGCGCGACTCCCTGCCCTCCGGCAGCTACCTCACGGCGACCCACGTCACCCGCGACGGCCACCCGGCGGAGGCGGTGGCCGCGATCGAGGCCGTGTACGCGGCCACGCCGACGCCGATCTACTTCCGCGAGCACGCGGAGGTCTCGCGCTTCTTCGAGGGCTTCGAGCTGGTGCCTCCCGGCCTGGTCACCATCGACACCTGGCACCCGGACCCGGACGACCTGGCCCCCCAGGCCACGCGATGGCTCTACGGCGGCGTCGGCCGCAAGCCGTAACCCTTCTCGTTCGTCAGGAGGCGTCAGGCAGGCGTCAGGCAGGGGCGGACGCGCGCTGACCGCGGTGCCGTCCGGCATCGCGATGCGGCCGGCGTGCATGCGACGGGAATCGGCCAGGCGCCACCGTAACGCGAGCCAGAAGCCAGGACGGCGCATCTCTCAACGCAATCGAGGTGCGTTATGGTGGGGCATGCAGAGAAGAGCCCGCTCGCAGGACGCCAAGCTCCGCCGCGCCGAGGATCTCCTGGAAGCCGCCCGCACGCTGGCCGCCGAACGCGGCGGGGTGCGCCACATCACCCTCGCGGCCGTCACGGAGGTCGTCGGCCTGCACCCCTCCGCGGTCCGGCGCTACTTCGACAACAAGGAAGAACTCCTGCTCGAACTCGCCGAACGCGGCTGGCAGGAGTGGCGTGACGCTTTCACCACGCATCTGGCCGGCGCCAAGGACCTGACCCCGACGCAGACCGCCACCGCGCTGGGTGTCACCGTCGCCCGCCTGCCCCTGTTCTGCGACCTGCTCACACACGTGCCGCTCAGCCTCGAAGGCGAGGTCACCATCGACCGCGCCCGCCGCTTCGAGAGCAATTCGTTCACGGCCTTCGACACCATGATCGACACCATGACCGCCACAGGGACCATGACGACCGAGCAGGCCGAAGACCTCCTCGCGGCGGCGGTGTGCCTGATCGCCCACCTTTGGCAGGTCTCCCACCCCACCCCCGCCCTCACCCGGCTCTTCGACGAGGAACCCCACTGGGGCCGCATGGCGCTGCACTTCGAGCCGCGGATCATCCACTTCCTCCAGGCCACCGCCACCGGCCTCACCATGCTCACCGGCCGCCCCGCCCTGGCGCCTTGAGCCGGACCACGACCAGGCGGATGGCGACGGCGCGCGTTGGCCGCACGACCGGTAGGCGGCCAGGCGGCGCGGCGACAAGAAAGGCGTTATAGCATGCGACGGTTGCGGCCTGTTCCTGGAGCGTGACAGATAGCCGCCGTAACCGCGCGAGAATGAGGAAGTCCGGCCGTTCAAGGACGGTATGGCGAATCACGCCCCCGGCCCTCGGGTTAAGGACCTGCTCGCCCCGGCCGAGACGGATTTCTCGCACCACGCATAACGATGCGGAAATAAATTTCAGCGGTCCCGCGGCACCGGCCCCAGCTATTCGGGACCCGTAATCTTCTTATCCCGTTCCAGGAAGTACCATTCCAAGGTCGCTTCCGTCGATCATTGGTCGCGGCAAATCAGGATCTGTGTGCGTTCGTACGGTTCCTGTTGGTGGAAAGCCGCGCACTGCAGGGTGGTCGTATGGATTTCAAGATCCTTGGACCGATCGAGGTTCGTACCTCTCATGGGAGGGCGATCCCGCTCGGACGCCGAAAACAGCGAGTACTGCTGGCCGCCCTGCTGCTCAACACCGGCAAGGCGATCCCCAGCCGGCGCATGCTCGACTGGCTGTGGGGTGAGCGCGCTCCCGCCACCGCGGAGTCGAACCTCTACACCTACATCTCCGCGCTGCGCAAGGTGCTCGGCTCCCCCTCCCGCATCGAGGCGGGCTCCAACGGGTACGTGCTGCGCGTCATGCCCGGCGAGGTCGACGTCACGTTGTTCGAGGACCTCGCCGCGCAGGGGCAGCGGGCGCTGTCCGCCGGACGCCACGACGTCGCGCTCGAACGGCTGACCCGGGCCCTTTGCCTGTGGCGCGGCGAGTCCGTACTGGAAGAGCTGCCCCTGCCCGCGCCGCTGCGCTGTGAGGCGGCGCGGCTGGAGCGGCTGAGGGCGACCGTCGTGGACGCCTCGCTGGAGGCCCGGCTGGCGCTCGGCCGGCACGGCGAGATGCTCGCCGACCTGGAGGCCCTGACCCGCAGGGACCCGCTGAACGAGCGGCTCAGGGCACAGCTCATGCTGGCCCTGTACCGTTCCGGCCGCAGGGCCGACGCGCTGACGGTCTATCAGAGCGCGCGGATGACGCTGGCCGCCGAGGTCGGCATCGACCCCGGCCCGGACCTGGTCCGCATGCACCAGCGCATCCTCGCCGACGACGCCGCTCTGACGCCGCCGCCGGCGGTCGCCGCCCGCAGGGCCCCGGCCGAGTTGCCCATCGGCTCTGCCGCCTTCACCGGCCGGGCCGCCGAGATCGCCCGCCTGCACACGATGCTGACCTCGGCCTCCGGCGCGACCGCCATCTCGGCGATCACCGGCGCCGCGGGGGCCGGCAAGTCGGCGCTGGCCGTGCACGTCGCCCACCAGGTCGCGGGCCGGTTCCCGGACGGGCGGCTCTACGTGGACCTGCACGGCTCCACACCCGGCGTCGCGCCGCTGAAACCCGTCGACGTCCTGGC
>NZ_JBHSPA010000111.1:0-36361 GCF_042656245.1 Nonomuraea insulae | reverse complement strand
TGCTCAGCCAGCTCCTGCGGCTCGGTACTCGGCATAGTCGCGATGTCGGCATAGATCAAGCTATGCGGATATCCGCATAGGTCGACGAGTTCGGCTACTGGACCATCACCGTCGAGCGCCCCCTCCTCGACGAGGACCGGCAGCCGGTCGTCGACCGCAAGGGCAAGCCCAAGCCCGATCCCAAGAAGCGCGACACCGAAAACGTGCCGTTCACGTACGGTGGCTCGACGGCCGGTGCGGCAGGCAAGGTCGAGGTCATCCAGACCTACTTCGACACCGAGGTGAAGCCGCACGTCCCCAACGCCTGGATCGACTGGGCCAAGGTCAAGACCGGCTACGAGATCCCCTTCACCCGCCATTTCTACAGGTACGTCCCGCCGCGGCCACTTGCCGAGATCGACGCTGACCTGGAGAAGCAGGTCGCGAAGATCCTGGGCCTCTTGCGGGAGGTCGAGGGATGACCCGGTTCGGCGCAGCAATGCAGAAGATCGATGAGCGGATCCCTGGCGTTGATCTCCCGCTCATGTCTGTGTCGCAGACCAAGGGCGTGGTGCGACGCAGCGAGCTGACAGACGCACCTCAACGAGCAGAGTCACTCGACGCCTACAAGGTGTGCCGCAAAGGGGACATCGTCTTCAACAAGATGAAGATCCGCTCTGGCGCGATGGGCATCGCCCATGAGGATGGCCTGGTCACCTATCACTACGAAGTGATGCGTCCTCGGGAGGACATGGATCCGCGCTACATCATCCATCTTATGAAGTCTTCGTGGTTCACCAGCGAGCTCATCGCACGTGAGCGTGGGATCTCAGCCGGAGGTGAGCACGGCGGCATTCGCACGACCGAGGTCCCATTTACCGTCCTTCGGACGATCGACGTGCTCCTTCCAGAGATCGACGAGCAGCGCGCCATCGCCGACTACCTCGACCACGAGACCGCCCGCATCGACACGCTCATCGAGGAGCAGCTGCGCCTGATCGAGATGCTCCGGGAGCGGCGGCAGGCGGTTGTGGACGCAGCCTTCGATGCTCTCGGCGAGCCCAGTGTGCAACTGCGCCGGTACATCAAGTTCCTAACGAGCGGGTCCCGCGGTTGGGGCGACTACTACGCTGATGACGGCGAGCGGTTCCTGCGAATCGGAAATCTGCCTCGTACGAACCTGAGCATCCGGGGCGAGATCCAGTTCGTTAGCCTCCCGGCTGACGTGACCGAAGGCTCGCGGACGATACTGGAGGCAGGAGACCTGCTCTTCTCCATCACCGCCTACCTGGGGTCCGTAGCCGTGGTCGATGGCGATTGGGTCGGTTCGTATGTGAGCCAGCATGTGGCCCTCTGCCGCCTCGATTCAGACCGCCTGTACTCAAGGTTCGCGGGGTGGTTCATGCTGACCACCGCAGGCCAAGACCAACTTAACCATGGAGCAGCAGGCGGGGCGAAGATACAACTCGCTCTCGATGACATCAAGGGTCTTCGGGTGCCGGCGGCGTCCGTAGCTGAGCAGCATCGCATCGCGGTCCATCTTGACGAGCAGACGGAGAAGATTGACGCGCTCATCGCAGAGACGCAGCGCCTGATCGAGCTCGCCCGCGAGCGCCGGTCGGCACTCATCACCGCTGCCGTGACGGGTCAGGTCGACGTACGAGAGGCCGCGTGATGGCTGACCACAACGAGATCGTCTTCGAGACGGAGATCTGCGAGCACCTCGCGGCCCACGGGTGGCTGTACTCGGCGGACGACACCGGCTATGACCGTGAACGGGCGCTGTTCCCCGAGGATCTGTTCGCGTGGCTGGAGGCGACGCAGAAGTCGGCGTACGAGAAGGCGTTGAAGGCGGCTGGGTCGCAGGCGAAGTTTCTCGACGTACTGGCCACGGCGCTTGATAAGCCGCTGGAGCACGGTGGCGGGATGCTGAACGTCCTGCGTACCGGGGTGCAGTACATCGGCGGTGGTCGGTTGAAGATGGCGCAGTTTCGTCCCGAGACGACGCTGAACGCGACGACGAACGCCGAGTGTGCGGCGATGCGGGTCCGGGTGATGCGGCAGGTGCGTTTCTCGACCGCCGACCAGCGAAGCATCGACCTGGTGTTCTTCGTCAACGGGCTCCCGGTCGCGACGGTGGAGCTGAAGACCGACTTCACCCAGTCGCTAGACGAGGCGATCCAGCAGTACCGCAAGGACCGCAACCCGTTGACCAACGGTCGGCGCGAGCCGCTGCTGTCGTTCGGGCACCGGGCGCTAGTCCACTTCGCGGTCTCCAACAACCTAGCCGCGATGACCACCCGGCTGGAGGGTGAGAAGACGCAATTCCTGCCGTTCAACACCGGCTTCAACGAAGATGCCGGGAACCCGCCAGGCGCGGATGGGAGGGCGGCGACGGCGTACCTATGGGAACGGGTCTGGGAGAAGCCCGCCTGGCTCAACATCATCGGCCGGCTGGTGATCGTGGAGACCAAGGAGGAGTGGGACGTCACGATCGGCACGTCGGTGCGCCGCACGAGCATGCTGTTCCCACGGTTCCACCAGTGGGAGGCGGTCACGAACATCGTGGCCGCCGTGGCTGAGGAGGGTGTCGGCCAGCGTTACCTGATCGAGCACTCCGCGGGGTCGGGGAAGACAAACACGATCGCCTGGACGGCGCACCGTCTCGCGCGGCTCCACGTCGATGATGAGAAGGTCTTCGACTCGGTCATCGTGGTCGTCGACCGCACGGTGCTCGACGGGCAGCTTCAGGACGCGATCCGGCAGATTGACGGCAGCAAGAAGATCGTCGCGACGATCAGCCCCGAGGACGTGCGCAAGGCCGGTGCGAAGTCGAAGTCCGGCCTGCTCGCGCGGGCGCTGAAGAACGGCGAGCTGATCATCGCGGTGACGATGCAGACCTTCCCGCACGCACACGATGAGATCCGGACCGACTCCAGCCTGAAGGGCAAGCGGTTCGCCGTC
Organism: Nonomuraea insulae; assembly: GCF_042656245.1. NCBI lineage: Bacteria > Bacillati > Actinomycetota > Actinomycetes > Streptosporangiales > Streptosporangiaceae > Nonomuraea > Nonomuraea insulae. Next base: position 33,418 of record NZ_JBHSPA010000111.1, on the reverse strand, counting down.
ATCGCGGACGAGGCGCACTCTTCGCAGTCTGGGCGGATGTCTTCGAAACTAACGCAGGTCCTGACCGCCGAGGAGATCAAGGAGATCGAGGACGGCGCTCCGATCGACGTCGAGGCGGTCCTGGCCTCGGAGATGGCCGAACGGGCCGAGTCGGAGAACGTCTCCTACTTCGCCTTCACCGCAACGCCAAAGAACAAGACCCTGGAGCTGTTCGGCCGCAAGGGGCCGGACGACAAGCCGCGCGAGTTCCACCTGTACTCGATGAAGCAGGCGATCGAGGAGGGCTACATCCTCGACGTGCTCAAGGGCTACCAGTCCTACGACACCGCGTTGAAGATCGCCGGCAAGGCCGAGAGCGGCGACGGTGGCGAGGTCGAGGAGTCGGCTGCGCGCAAGGGGCTGATGCGCTGGGTGCAGCTGCACCCGACCAACATCAGCCAGAAGGTGCAGATCATCGTCGAGCACTTCCACGCCAACGTCGCCCATCTGCTGGAGGGCAAGGCGAAGGCGATGATCGTCACCGACTCTCGAAAGGCCGCGGTGAAGTACAGGAAGGCGATCGACGCCTACATCGCCAAGCGGGCTGCCGAGGACGCGTCGTACAACTACCGGGCTTTAGTCGCGTTCTCTGGGTCGGTGTCGATGACCGAGAACGACGAGTGGAGCCAGGATTGGGGGCCGACGCCGTCGGAGGACGACGAGTTCACCGAGGCCAAGATGAACCCCGGAGCGGGCGCCGATCTGGCTGCTGCGTTCAAGGGCGAGACGTACAAGATCATGCTGGTCGCCAACAAGTTCCAGACCGGCTTCGACCAGCCGCTGCTCTCGGCGATGTACGTCGACAAGAAGCTCTCCGGGGTCACCGCCGTGCAGACGCTCTCCCGGCTCAACCGCACCCACCGCACCGCCGGCGGGGAGCAGAAGGCCAAGACGTTCGTCATCGACTTCGCCAACGAGCCCGAGGACATCAGGGCCGCCTTCGAGCCGTACTTCACCAACGCCACCCTGGAGACCGAGACCGACCCGTACGTTGTTGTACACCTTGCGAACAAGCTCGCCCAGGCGGGGATCTACACCGAGGAGCAGGTCCGCCAGGTCGCCGAGCTGTGGGTCACCCGTAAGGGCAACAACGCGCTCTCGGCAGCCATCAGCCCAGCTCAGCACGACTTCCGGCGTCGCTACGCGGTAGCGATCGAGGCCGAGGACAAGGTCACGCTCAACACCCTCGACCTCTTCCGCAAGGACGTCTCCACCTACGTGCGGCTCTATGACTTCATGAGCCAGATCGTCGACTACGGCGACTCGTACATGGAGATGCTCTCGATCTTCCTCCGGCTCCTGGAGAAGGTCATCGCCGAGTCCTCGTGGAGCGCCGACGTCGACCTTTCCGACGTGGTCCTGGTCGGGGTGAAGCACACCAAGAAGATCGCGGTTGACATCTCGCTGACCGGAGACGGCGAGCTGAAGGGTATCAGCGCAGCAGGCACCGGCACCAAGAAGGAGCCGAAGTACGTCGCGCTCCAGGTCGTCATCGACAAGATGAACGACCTCTTCGGCGCCGAGTCCTTCGCCGAGTCCCAGATCCGGGAGTTCGTGCAGGGGCTCGTGCAGCGACTGCTCGCCGACCCGGACCTGGTCCAGCAGACCCGGGTGAACTCGAAGAAGCAGTTCATGGAGTCGAAAGACTTCCAGTCCGCCGTCACCGAGGTCGTCGCCGCCAACCAGGAGGCGCACAACACCATGGCTGACTACTTCTTCACCGATGGGCCTGCGATCAAAGGGATCATCATGGCGCTCGCCGACGCATTCTACGAGGCTGCGATCGATAAGGGGGCAGATCGGCCACACTCAGAATCTTGAGGCATCCCCTCACAGTTCCTCTGGAACCGCTCCGGGTCTGCTGGAGGCTCTGGAGTGCCCCGAGTTCCTCACCGTCACCACCGATGGTTTGTCGGAGCCGTGGAGCTATGCATCGCTGATTGCGCCGCCTGCCGAGGTGCCGGTCACCTTGAAGGGTGTCAATACTCCGTTCACGGTCGTGAGCTGCGGGGTTTGTCTCGGCTTCTTGGCCTAAGCAGTGGCCTGGGTCAGGCATGCTCGAGGCTCGTGACGCTCCGTCTCTTCTATCTGATCTTCTGCCGCATCGTGGGTGGGCTGACGCTGATGCCCCGTAGCGACGCGTTCAAGAACATGGAGTTCCTCGTCCTGCGGCACGAGGTCGCCGTGCTGCGCCGTCAGATTGGCCGTCCGAGGCTGTCGTGGGCGGATCGAGCGGTGCTGTCCGCGCTGGCCAGGGGACTGCCGGCGGTGCTGCGTGCTCACCGACCGGTGGCACCGGGGACGCTGCTGCGCCGGCACCGGTGTCTGATCGCACGCCACTGGACCTACCCGCACCGGAGGATAGGACGGCCTGCGACCGATCCGGCGGTCGTGGCGTTGATCCAGAAGCTGGCACGGGAGAACCCTCGCTGGGGCTACGAACATATCCGTGGCGAACTGCGGCATCTGGGCCATCAGGTGAGCGGTGCGACGATCCGCCGCATCCTGAAACGGGGGCGCTTGGGTCCGGCGCCGCGACGTGCCGATGACCGCTGGCGCGATTTCCTCCGCACCCACGCCGCGAGCACGCTGGCTTGTGATTCCTTCACGGTGGACACCGTCACGCTGCGCCGGTTGTACGTCTTCTTCGTGGTGCAGGTCGGCACCCGGTTCGTGCACGTGCTCGGCGTCACCGCGCACCCTGATGGCGCTTGGGTTGCCCAGCAAGCCCGTAACCTTCTCGCCGACCTGAAGGGCCGGGCCGGGACGTTCCGGTTCCTGATCCGGGATCGGGACACCAAGTTCACCAGCAGCTTCGACGAGGTCTTCGCAGGCGACGGCATTCACGTGCTGAACCTCCCGCCGCGGGCGCCTCGCGCGAATGCGTTTGCCGAGCGATAGGTCCGCACCGCCCGCGCGGAATGCACCGACCGGCTGCTGATCTTCGGCGAACGGCACCTTCGCATCGTGCTGGACGAATACGCCGATCATGACAATCGCCACCGGCCGCACCGTTCCCTCGCCCTCCGAGCTCCCACCAATGATGGCTCCGACGTGATCCCGCTGCCGCTGGGCCGGATCGAGCGTCGTCACGTTCTCGGCGGGCTGATCAACGAGTACCAGCGAGCCGGCTGACCAACGGGGTTGCAGTCATGAAAGAGGCAGGTCAGGGCCTTGGGCCGAGTTTTGACACCCTTCACCATCTTTTCACCGTCGCGCCGCAGACCGGACTCATACAGCCCCCCTTCTCGGACATCGGCGAATGGGCAAGGAGGTTTAAGGGTCTACCGACCGCTTGGCAGTTGTCCACGGCCCGCAGGTTCGGCCAGGGTGGGCCGGTCGGCATTGGCGATCTCGGTGGCGTACCGGTGATGATCTGGCCGCAGCGCAGGATTCGCAGGAAGGCCAGCTCTCTCGCCGCTGGACTCCGTCATGTCACTGGTCTCGCGACGTGCTACCAGCCGGGTTGAGCGTGATCGCTACCGCTAATTCCCGAGGAGTTCCTCCTCAACCCCCAGTTCCTCCACGAGTTCGGCGAACGCTTCTCGGATTAGGCGATCGACTTGCTGCTCGACGGCGGCCGGGAGGCCGCGGTGGCCACTGATGGCGATACGGCCTTCAGGAGCGAACTTTTCGTGCGGGACCTTCGCGAAGGCCTTGGCGACTGCAGCGGAGCGGATCGAGCCTCGTTCCTTCTGCTGGGCAACCATGTCGGCGCGCTGCTTCGCCCTCCGACAGTTTCGGGACTCGCCAAAGTCGACCTGGAAGCCGTACTCAACGAGAAGACTGGAAAAGGCGGAGAAGGAACCATCGAGATCAGTCCCGAACTGGTCAGGGAGATCAGGGATGCGCTCTATGAGAGTGAGGTACCAGCTGTTCCAGACCACGGACCTGAACCCCGCCAACGCCACACTCATGACCAGGGCTTCCGTGTTCTTCTGAATCGGCGCCGGTTGCGGTGGGCCCCATCAGCAGGGCGGATCATGGGGTGCATCCGGCACATAGCGGTCCCATTCTGCGGTGGTCAGCGGGTCACCGGCTCGTGTGCAGAGGTGCCTGGCCACCTGCTCCGGGTCAGTCATCCACAGGCGTACGGTCGCGTCAGCTCCGCCGGCGGACAGCAGGCGGCCATCGGGGCTGAAGCTCACCATCCATACAGCGCTGCTCGCGCCGGCGAGGGTCGCATACGTCACCGGCTTTTCCGGGTCGCGGACATCCCACAGCCACACGGTGCCGTCTCCGCCTCCGGCGGCCAGGGTGTCGCCGTCAGGGCTGAAATCCAGCCAGTAAATGGTGTTGTTCGGCCCTGTCAGGGGCACACCGAGACGCCTGGGCTGCCCGCTAATGTCCCACAGTTGGATGGTCTTGTCGGCGCTGCCGGCCGCGAGGATGGGTGCGCGCGGGTTGAGCGCAACGGAGTAGACCTCTTGGCGATGGCCGGACAACTCACCGATCTTGATGGGCCGCCGGCGATTCTTGATGTCCCACAGCCAGGCTTTCTTGTCGCCGCTGCCCGCCGCCAGAAGCCTGCCATCCGCGCTGAACGTCGTCGCGTACACCTCGGCTTCCGGCTCATCCAGCGTGGCGAGTGCGACAGGATCGCCCGGAGTGGTGATGTCCCACAGGCGCAGCGCGTCGTCGTCGGCGGCCGCCGCCACCGTGGTGCCGTCCGGGCTGAAGGCGACCGACTCGACATTGTCGACAGCACCGATCAGCGGCTTGGGTAGCAGCCTGGGCGTACGTGGGTCGCGCACGTCCCAGACGTACACGGGGCCTGTGGTAGTGCCGGCGGCCACGAGATGACCGTTCGGGCTCTGAGCTGCGGCGCCGGACAGGCAGCCAGCCGGAGCGCGCAGCGCGGGACTGAGGGTGAGGGGACGCCGCGGGTCTGTCACGTTCCACAGCCGGATCAAGCAGGACGCGCCGAAGCTCCCGGCCAGCAGCCGGCGACCATCGGCGCTGATGTCGGCGGTAAACACGATGTCCAGCGGATCGGTGACGGGGTCGGTGATGAGCGGGCCGGGCAACTGCCAGAACCGGGTGACGCCGTCCTCGCTCCCGCTGATCAGCTGCATGCCACCGGCGGAGAACCGCACGCTGGTTACCGGCGCCGGATGTGGCAAGGTCGCTGTGACCCGGCGGGTGCCCAGATCCCACACCCACGCTTTGTTGTCGGAACTGCCCGCGGCGAGCGTCTTCCCGTCCGGGCTGAAGCCCACGGCGTTGACCAGGCCCGCGGGTCCCGTGATCGGCCTGCCCACGAGGACCGGGTGGTCGGCCTTGCTGATGTCCCACAGTCGCACCGATTTCTGCTCCCCGCTGGCGGCCACCGCGAGCGCCGACCCGTCGGGGCTGAACGCGAGACTCAGGACGCTGCTCGGGTCCTTGATCACTGGCCCCACCCGCACGGGGTTACGCGGGTCTCGGACGTTCCATAGCCGTACCGTGTGATCAGCGCTTCCTGCCGCCAGGAACGTCCCGTCCGGGCTGAGGGCGAGCGCCTGCACATCTTTGGTGGGACCGGTGAGCCGCGAGCCGAGGAGCGCGGGCCGCCGCGGATCGGTGACGTCGTACATCGATACCGTGTCGCCGGTCCCGCCCGCAGCCAGAACACCGGAGCCGTACGTGATCGCCAGCGCGTCCTTCCCCGGTCCCGCTATCGGCGGGGAGAGCGGCGTCGGCGCGGCCGGATCGGTGACGTCCCACAGACGGAGAGTGTCGTCGGCGCCGATGACCGCGAGGGTGCTGCCTTCGGGGCTGAAGGCGAGTTGGCGCACCGGGCCGATGCTCAACTGACTCATCGGAGCGGGTTTGTGATCGTCGGTGAGCCGCCAGAGCCTGAGCATGGGATCGCCCGGCTCGGCCCCACCACGCGCCATGAGGCTCCCGTCGGAGGTGATGGCCACGCGCTGCGGGATGCCGACGGGACTCAGCAGACGGGTCACCGATGGCCCTGCATACGAGCTCAGCAGGCTGGACCGGGCTTCCGCCGTCGGCGCGATCCGATAGGCGGCCAACGCCAGCTGCGCTGACAGCGCGGGATCGCTGCTCCGCAGCCGATCGGAGGTGGAGGCGACCTGACGCGATATCGCGACATCACGCTGCTCCTTGAGCTCCTGCTGGCTGCGCAGCGCGAGTACGGTGGCCACCAGGGCCATGGACACGAGCACCGCCAGCCCAGCGACCATGGCACGCAGCCGCCGGGTCCGCGTCCTCGCCTGCCGTACCCCTTCCTCCTCTCGTGCGAGGCAGGCTTGGAGGAACTCGTGAGCCAGCGCGGTCAACGTGTCGTGATGATCGGCCTCCAGCCATTCGCGCACCGCGATCAGGCGAGCCCCCTGATAGAGCAGGCCAGGATCGAACTGCTCCCGTTGCCATGCGGCCGCGGTGTCGATGAAACGTTGAGCGGCGATCAGCCCCTCGCGATCGTCCTCGATCCAGGATCGCAGCCGCGGCCATGCACTGATGAGAGCCTCGTGGGAGATCTCGACACCGTCCAGATGGACCGTGAGCAGGCGCTGTTCCACGAACCCGTCCAGGACGAGCTGGACCTTCGGGGAGGAGTCGGGGCCGAAGTCGCGCAGCAGTGTCGCGATCGCGATCCGGTGTCTGGTGTCGGCGGTGTCCTCTGCGACCCGGACCAGGCGCAGGAAGATTCGCCTGGCCAGGGCTCGCTGGTCCTCGGTCAGCGCCGCGTATGCCTGTTCTGCCGTTTCGGCGACGGCGCCGCTGATGCCACCGCACTCACCGTAGTCCATCACCGTGAGCTTGCGGCCTCGACCTCCACGCCAGGTCATCAGCAGTGCGTGGGAGAGCAACGGCAGCGCGCCCGCGTCGTGCGCGGCGCCCGAGACGCGGCCGGCGTTCACCGGTGCCAGGTCTCGCAAGAGAAGCTCGACCAGCCCCTGTTCGATGTCGAGCCCGGCTTTCCCCGCAGGCTTGACTATCGCCTGGCGTAACTCTTCCTCGGTCATCGGGCCGATGACGACCTGGCCATCTTGCGCGGCCCCGGCAAGCTGCGGGAACTGGAGCAGGTGGGAGTAGAAGTCGGCACGCACGCCGAGCACGGCGAGCGCCGGCACCTCATCCGCATCGTCCTGTCCGGCAGCCGAGCACAGCGCCCTCACGAACGCCCAGCGCTCCTCGGCGTCATCGCACTCGGTGAAGGTCTCCTCGAACTGGTCGACCACGATCACCAGGTGGCCGCCCTTCCGGCAGACTTCGCCGCATAACTGGGGAGTGGCGCGCAGGACCGCCTCGACCTTCTCGCTCCGCTCCCCGGTGAGAGGTGCGAGCTGACCGGCCAAGGTGCGGATCGGGTGAGCGCCGGGTGTGAGCAGGAGGACCGGCCAGTCGAGCGCACTGCCGCGCAGCGCGGGAATCAGCCCGGCGCGCAGCACCGAGGACTTGCCCGCCCCGGACGGGCCCACCGCCACCAGCGGACCCTTATTTCCGGTCAGCTTGTCGCGCAGGTTGTCGACGAGCAGCGAGGTGAGCCGCTCTCTGCCGTAGAACCAGTCGACGTCCGCAGTCTGGAAGCTCTCCAGCCCCCGGTAGGGGGCCAGGGCGCTGGAGGAGCGACGGCCCGGCAGGCGTCGGAGCTCGAGAAGCTTGTCCTGCCACTGCGCGAGGGCGTCCGCGTCAGTCACACCGCACTCGCGCAGGATCGCGGTCAGAATGTGCACTTGGGACACCTTCGGTAGGTGCGCTCCGCCGAAGTAGTCGCCAGCCGTGCTGACCGGTATGTCCACGGCCTCCGCGACGCGCCGAATACTCAGCCCGGCCCGCTCCCGCAGAGTGGTCAGCGCCCTGCCGAACTCCTCTTTGGAGGAGATCTCTCGCACGTCGTCAGACATGACGATCTCTTCTCAGCCATGGGCCCCGGGACCAGAGTAACCCTCCTGGCCTGGATTTCCGTCGTCTCGAACATGTCCGACGTTGTCCGACTATCCATCCAAGAGTGGAGGAAAGAGCCCCGGCTCCCGCACCCTGGAGTCTCACGTATCCGGAGGCACGCGATGGCGGGTCAACGAAGATCCAACATTCGAAACAGGCTGTGGGCACTACTGGGCGGGGCGACGGCAGCGGCGGCCGTGGTGGTGATCCTCCTCGTGATCACATCCACGAGCTGCGCCTGCGGGCCCGCCCCGGCGAAGATCGTGATGATCGCCGAGAAGACCGACCGCGTCGCGGGGCTGGTCCCCCAGCAAGTCCGTGCCAGAGCCCACGCACTGGCCGGCAGCGGCGGCGGCGAACTGCGCGTGTACGCGGCCGGCCGGACGGTCGCCGAGATCGGGCGCATCAACTTGCTCATTACACGGGGCGGCCAGTCCGAGGGCGATGACAAGCTGCGCAGGCTGGGGGTGGATCGCCGGCTCGAATCCCTCGGCGAGGCCATCGCCGCCAGCAAGGTCGGCGCCAGGGGCTTCGACCTGTACGCGGCGCTGCAGGCCGCCGAGGACGCGGCGGCGGAGGGCAGCCGTGACGTGACGCTGGCCACTACGGTCCTCGGCTCGACCGTTCCCCCGCTGGACATGGCGAGGTTGACGGCCGCCGACCCCAAGCAGGCGGTCGAACACGCCATGAAGGGCCCGCTCCGCACCATCGACCTGTCAGGCGTGGTTCTCCGGCCGGTCCTGCTCACGCCGGTGGGCCAGAAACCGCTCAGTGCGGGGAGTGAGGTGTGGCGCGAGCAGTTCATCGTCGAGCTCGGCACCGCGCTCGGCGCGCGAGTCGTAGATCCCGTACGCAACCGGGAGACCTCCCCGCCGTGGGCCCATCCCTCCATGCTTGCCCCTATACCGTCCATCGAGACCGACCCCGGCCCGCGGCGGATTGACGCAGCAGCCTTCCGCCCCGAGACGGCCGTGCTGCTTGACCCTCAGGCCGTGCAGAGCAAGATCAAAAAGATCATAGGCTCGTACGCCGCAGGCTCACATGTCCTGGTCACCGGCTACTGCGCCAAGTTCGGCGGCAACGCGGACAGCGCCAGGGCACTTTCCAGAGACCGGGCGCAGGTGATCACCGACCTGCTCGTCGAGGCGGGGGTGTCGCCCAAGCTCGTCCGCACCGTCGGCAAGGGCTGGGATGTCCGGGCCGACAACGACAAACCGGCCACCGACAAGGCACAGCGGGTGGTCATCGTCGACTTCATACAGGCGAGAGACCAATGACCAAGGACATACGATCATGACCGATGCCACACTCGCGCCGTACAGCGCGCTATGCCCCTACTGCCAGGAACAACAGCTGAGCGGCCGCCTCGTCGGCGAGGAGCAGTTGCCGCTCGGCCAGGTGCTGCCTCCTCTGCCGATCACGGCCATCGGGCTGAGCATCACGACCGCGATCAAATCCGCGCAGACCGGTGGGCCGAAGACCGGCGACGAGTTGCGAGCCACGCAGACCGCGGCCTTCCGCGGCGCTCTGATGGAGCTGCAGGAGGAGGCGTCCAGGAAAGCCGCCCTACACGACAACGGCATGCTGATCAGCGGGCAGAAGGCGATCGAACAGGCTGACTCCGGACAACGGATCCTCTCCGACCTGCCATCGGCCGATGAGGCTCTTACCGTGCAGCAGGACGATCAGCGGCTCGCCGCCGACCGCGAAGCGGATGGAGACAACGACCACAAAAGCGTGGCCCTGCATCGCGGCTGGGTCCGGTTCCTTGCCTGCATGATCGCGATCCTGGACGTGGCGCTCTATTGGGAGTTCATCTTCAACCTGGGCGCGCTCGACTCTGCCATCGCGGTACTCAAGTGGGCAGCCGCGGGGTGTCTCGCGGTGATCTGGGCGACCGCCATGGACTACACGCTCCATGCCTACCAGGGCCGCGAGCGCACCAGCCGGGAGCGCCGCTCGACGCTACGCGATTTCCACCGCTCTCATCGCCGTGTACCCTCCGGCCAGGCCGCCCGCGCTCAAGACGCCGCTATCAGGGCCAGTATCGAGGCGGCGGACCACGCCACTCGCCACGCCTACTGGCTCGTGCTCGTGATCATCCTCGTCAACGTACTGTTGATCTCTGGGCGGGTGGCGTCGATGGTGCGGGTGGCTGGCCGCTCCGTCCCCGAGGCCACCATCTTCGGCATGGCTGCCGGGCTGTTCATCTGTCTGATCTTCGCAGCGGTGACCATCCTGCTCACCCGGGGCAACGATCTTGGCGAGCAAATGCGGGACAATGCGGCGAGGCTGGCCGAACTCGCGGATCGCTACGAGGACTCGGTTCAGGACGCGGAGGACGCTGCGGTGCGGTCGGCACAGTCGCGCGCACTTGCCAAGCTCGCCGGCGCCCACGGCGTCGACGACAGGCTGGGGGTTATGGCCGCTTACTGGCGGGCCATGGAGTGGGCCGCCGCCGATTTGAGCCTCGCAGTGCCGGTAGGCCCTGAGGACGTCGTCGCCCGTCCCATGCCGATACAGGAGGAAGGCTTGGAACGGGTGGAGCAGGCAGGAAAGGACCTGGACGGGCTGCGGGAGTCGCTGCAGGACGCGAAGAAGACGCTGCGTGCGCTGCGCTCGCCCGTGGGCTCTGAACACATCACGACCGAACCTGAGCCCGCTCTCCCTGCGCAGGCGCCGGAGAACACTCAGACCGTTCTCCGGGCGCTCGCCCAGGTCCACCCGGAAAGACCCACCGCACTCGTTCCCGTCCCCCTGGTCCAGGGGCCGGATTCACCACCGCCGGAGCCGCCGCCGCTTCCACACAGGATTGGATACGTGGCGCTAGCCGGCGCGTTCGTGGGGCTGGCCGCCGCGCTGATCATGGCGCTGGTGACTCCCTCCCCCACGGACACCTCCGGCGGCGTCGTCCTCACCGGCATGCACGTACGAGGCTGAGAGCGCATGCTAACGCTGCTGGTTCTTGCCATCGTGGTCTGTGGTACGGCGCTGCTGGCCGGCCTCGTCGTTATGATCCTTGCGAAGAGACGCCGCCGCGCACGGACGCATACCGAGTTCTGGCGATCAATGGAGCGCCTCGGGTTCGTGTGCACCATCGTGTGCACCCCTATCGCTCTGGTGCTGGCGGCGGTGACGCCACTTGCCACCCAATCTTCCCCTACAGCCTCGTCGGCACCCGCACCATCAAACCCGGAATCTTCGCGAGCCTCTGCATCGAGTCTCAATCCCAGTTCAAGCCCCAGTTCAAGCGAGAGTTCAAGCCCAGAGGAGTCATTGGAGAGTCCGGCCGCATTGCCGTACACGGCCGATTGGTCCCAAGGAATCGCCAGCTGGACAGAAACGGAAGGCTGGAGAGCGGTAGAGGGCAGCCTCGTCAACGACGGAACCTCCTACAGCCATGAAATGACTACCTCTGCCCCGCTGATCTTGGATGACGTGAGCGACTACGATGTGGACGCGGATATCCAGCTCCTCCGCTACTCCGATGCCGGGCTCATCTCCGGTTATGCCTCATTCGGTCTGGTCGTGCGTGCTCAGGACGACGCCGAGGGATATGGCTACGGGCTCGGACACTGCGCCGCCTCTGGCCTGTTTTCCTGCGGCACCGGCCGGGCCGCGAACTTTGCCGCGGTGCTATGGCCTGCCGAAGATCAGCCCAAGGTGATAGAGGCCACGGCGTTCCGGCCGAAATCCTCCTGGCACCACTACCGCGTGGAAGCACGAGGCAATGAACTCAAGCTGTTCATAGACGGTCGGCTGACGCTCCAGGTCACCGACACTCGCTACCCCACCGGTGGGCGCGTGGGTTTGTGGAGTCGCCGAGCACAGATCAACGTCAAGAACTTCAAGGTGACGGCTGCGTAAGCTGCGATTGAGCTCCTGCGCCACCATTCTTCCTGTGCGGCGGACGGCAGGCGGTCGAAAAGCGACACGCCCCAACCCGCGTTCGACGTAATCCCGGGCTCCGCAGTTGGTGGTCACACGGGAGTGCGGAAACGGTGTCTGACCAGGCAGAATAGAGTTACTGGCGAGTATGGCGTGTGCCTACAGCATCGCCGGACGCCTTGATTGCCTCTGACCTGCAAGGATGCCGTCTCGACACGAGAAGATCAAGACTTGTTGTGGCCTGTCCGAGGCGGAACAATGATGTTGGTTCCTCGGTGTGGACACACATCGGAGACTTGCAGCAAAGTCAGGGGCGACACGCCGTCGCAGCGCTCGGCGAAAACGTCTGACCTGCGGAAACGTGAGAGCGGGCCGTAGGCACACGCCCCACTCCTTTGTCATGCCCGTTCTCCCAGGTCAAGCGCTGTATTCCGGCTTCCGTTTGTCTACGAGCTGCGGAAGGCGGGGTAATTCGGCTGTCCTGGAGGTAACGGCGGCGTGCCGTCGCAGGTCACGGCATTAAGCGCTAGCGGGCAGGCCGATGTGTCCTCTAGTAGAGTCGGCTGGCGTGGCGCGCTCAGACTCGGATTTTCGTGGGTGGTACTGGTGGGCATTGGTCGCCACGTCCATCCTCGTGCCATTCGTGGCCATCGCTGTGGTCGTGTTCTTCGTCTCTCAGGGCCGCGAGTACGCCGACCAGTGGGCCAGCATTTTTAGCTTCGTCGTCACCACCCTGATCGCCTCGGCGGCAACGATCGGCTGGTTACGACAGCGGGCCAAGCGCAAGGGTGATCTCGGTACGTTGGACGTGGCCGAGCCCGGGGCGGATGCTGTAGCGGCGCGTGCCAAGCGGCTGGCCGTCAAGGTGGAGCAGGTATGGAAGTCGGAGGAACTGCGGCAGCGTCTCTTGGACCCGGAGCCTCTGCCCGTCACCTGGCGTACGGTTGGCCCGCCGGTCAGCGACCACTGGCGGGTCATCGGTGGCAATGACCTGCCCATCGACCTCGACGGCAGCCTAGACGACCTCTATCACACGGTTCACACCAAACTTCCCCGGACGCGCTTGGTCGTGCTCGGTGAACCCGGCGCCGGCAAAACTTCGCTGGTGATGCGCTTCGTCCTAGCCTGTCTGTCCGCCCGCGAGCAAGCCGACCCCGTTCCCGTCATCCTGCGGCTCTCGACGTGGACTCCCTCCAACCAGCCCATCGCTGGCTGGATCTACGCCCGTCTGGTGGAGGACTACGACTGTGACCCCGCCGAGCCGCTTCCTCTGAATCGGCTCCTGCTCATCTTGGACGGCCTTGACGAGATGCCCGCCTCCGAACGGGAGCAGGCTCTCACCCAGATCAACGCCGCCTTCAGCGCCAGGTATCCCCTTGTCCTGACCAGCCGTACCGCGGAATATCTAGCCACCGTTGAATCCCAGCAGGCGGACGTCCTCACGGCGGCGGCCGTCATCGAGATCAAGCCGCTCGACGCCGCCGCCATCCGTGGCTACCTGACCATCACCACGAAACCGGCCCGGCTGCCTGAATGGTCCAACGTGTTCGCCGAACTGTCCGCTAACCCGGACAGCGAACTCGCCCGCGGCTTATCGACTCCGCTGGCCCTCTCGCTAGCCCGCGTGGCCTACGCCGAACGGGCGGCGAACCCCGACCACTTACTCACCTTCACGACCAGACGCGATCTTGAGGCCCATCTCCTCAATGAACTTGTGCCAGCGCTCTACTCCGGATCGGCCCGCCACTGCGGTCGCCGCCCATCCGGCTACCCAAGTCGCTCCGGCCGCTCCAGCGCGTATGAGCAGCCCAACCTCGCCTGGCGCTCGGACGCCGCGCATCACTGGCTATCCTTCCTGGCCCGATACTTTGGTCGGCGGGGCATCTCCTCGCTGGGGCTGATCGACGTCGTCCCACCCTCGATCTACGGCATGGTCCTCGGTCTCCTGTCAGGGCTGTGCGCTGGTACGGCCTTCGACATAGCAGCTGGCCCCGCCACGGGCGCCCTCCTCGGAACGGCCATGGCCATGGCCACCTTCGTCTACGTTTTCGTTCAAGACCGTCGAGAACCGCCCCCCTCGAGCCAAATAACGTCGTGGACCGCGACATCGGCCCTCTTCGCCTTCGTCCTCGGTCTTCTCACGATGGGCGCTGACCTGAGAGCCGATCAGGCGGTGGTCATCGCGCTAGGGGCCGCGCTCTGGCTCCAGGTGACGCTCTCCCGCGGCCTGACCGCCGTGCAGGTAGGGCTGCTTGACATGGCCGTCGTGCACACGGCCGTCACCCGGCCGTCTGTCTCCCCGTACACGCTCACCTTGGCCGCCCTCGTGACCATTCTCGCTGTATCCGTCCTGTCCGCCTCCCGCCTCCACTTCTTCCTGGCCCGCGCCATGCTCGCCGCGTCCGGCCGCCTGCCCTGGCGGGTGGCTACGTTCCTCGAGGACGGCTATCAGCGCGGTGTGCTCAGAAGAGTTGGCGACCTGTACTACTTCCGTCACGATCTCCTGAGACAACAGCTGACCCACAAGGAATAGCCCCTCGCTCTACGTCGCCACGATCCGCGCGGGCGGCGGCCTGAAAGCCCCGAACAACGTGGTCCTGGGCGCCGAGACCGAGCGGATGAATCGGTCCGGAGTGGTGCTGTCGTCGGCGATAGCGCTGGTGATGGTCAGCAGGCCAGCCGTGGCACAGCGAGGCGTCGGTGATCCGGCCAAGACAGGCCGAGTCGGTAAGAACGCGCACGACGGTGTCCTCTGCTGCGAGTCGACCGGCTGGGTTACTCAGGGCGATTGCGGCCATCTGCTGGGGCGCGGGCGATGCTGGGCTCTCCGTAGCTCCAGGACGGGTGCGCGGCCACCGCCACAGGTGGCTCGGCCTCGGAGAGCAGATCGCGGGTGATCCAGTAGAGGCAGCCGAAGGTGTCCAGCCAGCGTGTGAACACTGCGATGGCGTCGTTCTGTCCCGGCACCTGAACGCTGTGCCGGGCGGGGAGGGATAGAACGGCCAAGGTCCCGCGATGCCGTGCACTAGTCGTTGTTGCCGTACCCGCCGTCCATTTCCTCGTCGGCGTGTCCGGCCTGCGACCACCAGCCTGACGGCTCCTGGCCGTCGATGTAGACCGGTCGCGACAGGGAGGTCGGGTAGGCCAGCACCTTCTCCAGCAGCGGCGAGGCGTGGTAACGGTGTCGGTGCTGAGGTCTAATACGACGGCTGGTCAGGTTAAATCTCAAGCTTGATCTCTTCGGCGCTTACCCTCTTGCGGCGCCCTCGGGCCAGATGACGGTCACGGGGAAGCCGCGTTCCCGGGCCTCGTGCACGACCTCGGCCGTCCCGCCCGAGCCGGTACCGGGTTGTCCGTCCCAGACGTGGTTCTGTCAGCGAGTTCCGGAGCCGGATGTTGGTCAGCGGCTCTGAGTGAGGCTGAGGAAATCTGCCGGTGTTGATGAGTTTGAGAGCCACCGGCGTGGTTGCGGTGAGATTATCGATGCGCTACTCCGCGTGAGGAGGCGTCGGTGTCGCGATCGATGTCCAAGGTCGAGCTGTTCGCAGCGATTCGACGGGAGTCCAGAGCCGGCCTGTCGGGCCGCCAGATCGCGATGAAGTACCGAGTCAGTCGCAACACGGTCGCGCTGGCGCTGAAGCAGGTGTGGCCTGAGCAGCGAAAGACGATGAAGCCGCGGGCGACCCGCCTGGACCCTTACAAGATCCTCATTGATCAGATGCTGAGGGCAGACCTGGACGCCCCGCGTAAACAACGCCACACCGTCAAACGGATCTTCGACCGTCTTCTAAGCGAACACAACGCGGTGGAGGTGTCGTATCAGATGGTCCGCGCCTACGCGGACGAGGACAGGTTCGAGCTGGTCAAGGGCACGGGCCTGGAGTACGCCACGATCGGGGACGGCGACGACTACGCGGTGCGCGACGTGGAGCACCCGGGCGACATTCGCAGGCCCGGCGACGACTGGCGCAAGCCCAGCACGCTCCTCTGACGCCAGCCCGTGAAACGCCCCGGGGCAGGCCGTCCGACGCCTCTGGCCACGGGGCCTGTTAGCAGGCGCGGCGGTTGGCCGAACCACACCTCGGTCTCCGTGTCCGGCCGCCGCGCCACCCGGAAGTGATCGACGTGCGATTCAAGTGGTAACCGTACAGATGATGGTGGCTGTACCCTGATCAACTGTTCGTGCCAGCACGATGGCAGGAGACGGGGCATGACTTCGAGGCTGGCCGGTGACGTGGTCGGCGGCCGCTACCGACTTGCCGCCGAACTGGGGTCCGGTGGTTTCGGGCGAGTCTGGCGGGCTCGCGATGACACTCTCGACGTGGACGTTGCGATCAAGGAACTGCGACTGCCGCCGGGGATGCCGGAAACCGAGCGAGCCGAGCGGCTGGCGCGCGCCATGCGCGAGGCCCGCAATGCCGCCCGGTTGCGCAAGCACGACGGCATCGTCGCGATCCACGACGTCGTCATCGACGAGGGCCTTCCCTGGATCGTCATGGAACTGGTCGACGGCTGCTCGCTGAGCGAGCACGTCAGGCAGCACGGACCTCTTCCGGTGGGCAGGGCCGTGGCAGTCGCCGTGGCACTGCTGACGGCGATCGGCGCAGCGCACCGGGAAGGTGTCGTGCACCGCGACATCAAACCGGCCAACGTCATGCTCGCCGGGAGCGGGAAGGTTCTGCTCACCGACTTCGGGACAGCGATCCACTCCACCGACACCGCGCTGACCGCCACCGGGATGTTCATCGGCTCGGCGGAGTACACGGCGCCCGAGCGGTTGCGCGGCAGCGACGGCCTTCCCGCCGGGGATCTGTTCTCTCTCGGCGTGACCCTTTTCCAGGCCGTCGAGGGGGTCTCACCGTTCCGCCGCGATAGCCAGGAAGCGACGTTGGCCGCAGTGCTTCTGGAGGAGGCCCCGGCGCCGCAGCGAACCGGGCCGCTCACGCTGCTCATCACCCGGCTGCTGGACAAGGACCCAGGCTGTAGGCCGACGGTCGACGAAGCCCTGGCCATGGCGGGTGACATTGCAGGTGAGCAGCCCGCAACCACAGTCCGCGTGCGGCGCGACACCAAGATCCTGTCGGCCCGGCCGAAGAAGTGGCAGCCCTTAGGCGTTGCCGCGCTGATGGTGGTCATGACGGCGATGGCGGTCATATCGGCGCTCGGTGTCGCTGGACTCCCCGATGCTGGCGAGACGTGGGAGCACTTCGAGCACTACGGGGACAACGCTGTGGTCAGCCTCGCCGTATTGATCGCCGCCGTTGCCGATGTCGTTCTCGCCGGCTTGGTGTGCGCCGGTTTCGCGCGGTTCCTGCCGGCGAACGTCGGCAAGACCGTCACCGCTGTCGTTGGTGTCGCCGGGCTCGTCTTCGGCTGTGGCGCGACTGCTTTCGCCTTCCATGGCGCTGGCGAGATCTTCCGGAACGCGATGAAGCTCTCCGGGCGAGAGTCCGCGACAGTGTCGCTGGCCTTGATCAGCATCGTCGTCCTCGTCGCTGTCGGGTCGGCCTGGATCTCGCAGCGCCCCGATCGCCGCGAAACGGTCAGATGTCGGACACGATCATGATCGCCCGCACGCCCGCACGATCCGGTCAGCGTCGGATGCCGGTTTGGCCAGCCGAAGCGCCCGGTGATCTCGGCGATCCGCTGTGCCTGGAGCGAGGCGTGTTCGTAGGATCCGTGCATGACGGACGAGAATAAGCGGGCAGTGCAAGCGGCCATCGATGGTGAGTTGCGGCTTCTCGATCCTGAGGTGCGTGCTTCTCCGGCCCTTGTTCGAGAGCTTCTGGATCCGGAGTTCACCGAGATCGGAGCCACTGGGCGCTGGTGGGACGCGGAGTCGATCCTCACGGTGATGGCGGTATCGGTGGCTCCGGAGTCACCGGTCACGGTCAGCAAGATGTCGGGAGTCGTGCTGGCTCAGGGGATCGTTCACCTGACGTACTTTGCTGACAATCAGGGGCGCCGGGCATGGCGGAGCTCTCTATGGCGCCTGACGGAGGCTGGCTGGCGCGTCTACTTTCATCAGGGCACTTTGACTGGTCGCGTTGAGCAGTGATGCCCTCAGGCCAGGAATCCCAGGGGTTTCGGGCGCTTCCCGGGCCGTCAGCTGCCGCTCGGGGTCGGTTTCCTGGTGCGCGAACTGATTGATGAGGTCGGCGAGGGCTTGTAGGTCCTGCCCGGGGAGGTACTGGAGGAGGGTTACCACCGGTTCGAGCACCTTCATCGTGGCCTCGGGCGTGATGGCGTCGTCGTCGCTATGGTCCAGCCTGGTGACGACCTCGGTGAGGGCGCTGGCAAGGGTGCGTTCGAGCGGGGGTCATGGCGGGGCTCCTTGGCCGGGCATCGAGGACTTCGTTGCTACAGTCTGGGCGGCCCAGATGAGGCCGCGACGTACGCCTTGATCAAGGTGTTGTCCTTGGGCGATGCCCCAGAGGAGTCCGGCGGCGAAGGCGTCGCCCGCACCGGTCACGTCGACCACGTCTGCGGGGGCAGCCGGGTAATGCTGGCTGTTGCCGCAGGAGTGCACGGTCACGCCTTTGGCGCCTTCGGTCACGATGGCGGTGGTATTGGCCGGGATGGTGGAGAAGTCGTTGCGGGAGCCGATCAGGTAGCGCATGGCGGGAAGGGTGCCTGGCGGGACGCTGGTAACGAGGGTTCCGTTGCCGGCGAGGGCTTGCGCGGCGGGGGTGAAGGTGTCGTGCCAGGCGGCGAAGTAGACGATGTCTCCTGGGGCTATGGCGGTGGTGGGGATCGCGATGGTGTGCAGCAGGTCGGGCTGGATGCCGATGATGGTGCGTTCGCCATTGGGTTCGATGAGCAGGACCACGGAGGAGGTGTGTCCGGGCAGGGTCTGTACGTGGTGAACGTCGACGCCGGAGGTGGCCAGTGTGTTGGTCATCTTCTGGCCGGCGGCGTCGGCTCCGATGTAGCCGACCATGTGGACGGTCCCGCCGGCTTGGCTGAGTGCGACGGCGACGTTGGCTCCGGTTCCGCCAGGGCGTTCGGCGCTGTCGCTGGCTTGGACGAAGTGGCCGCTGGCGGGGAGGTGGTCAACGTACAGGGCGAGGTCCCAGGCGATGGGGCCGATGATCCAAAAATCAGGCATACGAGGCATGTCTCATGGCCCGCAGTCCGTACGCGAGGGCGTCCAGTGACGCCGGCAGGGTGACTTGCGGTTGCCAGGGGATGTCCAGCGCGTCTTGGCGGCAGCTGAGGATGCCTCCGATGATTGCGGCCACGGTGTCAGTGTCCCCACCGAGGCCGACCGCATACCGCATCGCGGCGACTGGTTCCTGGTGGAGGCTGAGTACGTGCAGGATTGCCCCCAAGGTATCCATGACCTCGAGAGACACCCCGCTTGGGTCCGGTTCCCATCGTTGGGCAGGGCGGATACCGAAGTGATCGAGTTCTTCGTGAGCGACGGCGATGAGCTCCTTGGCAGGGCACCCTTCGAGGGCCCAAGATCCCATGGCGGCCACGGCGCAGGCGGCGGCGATGGCGGTCGGGTGGGCATGGGTGGTGCTCGTCATCCTGGTCACGAGGTCGCGGCGGCGCTCGGTGTCAGTGGCGGGGAGCACCCATCCGATCGGCAGGACGCGCATCATGGCTCCGTTGGTTGCTCCGCCTTCGGCCAGCGGCGATCCTGTTGCTTCGAACCGGGCGACGGCGCGCCGGGTAGTGGGGCCGGCGCCGCGCATGCTGGGCAGTGCGGCGGCGAGGGCGGTGAGGAAGGCGCGTTCGGAGCCGCCGGTGTCGATTAGGTTCTGGGCTAGCAGGATGAGTTGCTCGGTGTCGTCTGAGGTGCTGCCGGTCGGCCAGTGCTCGCGTGGGGTGAGCGTGTCGGTGAGGGCGATGTCGTGGGGTGGCGTCCCTTCCCAGGGCACGCCGAGTGCGTCGCCGCAGGAGAAGCCGGTGAGTCCGTTGAGGATGCGTTGGGCGGGTGGGACGGCCTGGTCGGGGAACAGGCGTTCCAGGACGCCGAATCCGTTCTGGGAGATGGCGTGTCGTCCGCGGTCGGCGTAGCGGACGCGTTCGCGACCGTGGGCGAGGTGGGCGAGGGACAGGCAGGCGGAGGCTACGTCGTAGGGGGTGCCGTGGTGTTCGAACTCGGCCAGCGCCTGCAGGGTCAGCTGCCGAGCGCCGGAGTGGTCGCCGCTGGCCTGGCGTACGTCGGCCTCGCTGTGGGTGACCTTGGCCGCCAGCAGTCCGTCGCCGAGGTCCTGGGCGACGCGGCCGGCCTCGGACAGGCTTTGGGTGGCCTCCTTCAACAGGCCGAGACCGCATTGAGCTTTGCCCAGCCCGTGCAGGGATTGAGCGACCCCGCGAGCGTCTTCGGACGCTTTGCGGATGGAGAGTGCCTTGTTCTGGCTGTCCAGCGCGATCTGCCAGGTGCCGGTGGCTTCGGCGACCAGGGCAGCGTCCTGCAGCAGGCTGGCGTGCAGGGCCTGGTCGCGCATGCTGGTGGGGCGGGCGGCGACGTCTTGTAGCGCCTGGTTGATGAGGTCGCTGGCGCGGTCCACGTTGCCGGAGAAGTATTCGATCTCGCCCAGGAGTTTGGTCCATGGGGTGGGATCGGCTGCCGTGTTCATGCCCTCGGTGGCGTGCTGACGGCCGTCGGCGAAGCGCCCGCAGTACAGCTCGATCTCTGCCAGCCGGAACAGGAAACCTTGCCGGGCGTTCCCTTCGGCCAGGGAAAGCGCGGCTTGTGCCAGCGCTTCGGCCCGCTCGAAGTCGCCCCGGCAGAACGCCACCTCCGCGCGGACCAGTTCGGCGTGCGCGGACCCTTGAGGCAGGCCGTCCACCAGAGCGTCGGCCTGGTTCCAGCGGCCCAGACCCAGGTAGGCGCGCGCCACCCGATACAGGCAGCGCCCGCGATCCTCATCCCGCTCGATCCGGAGCTCGCTGAGCAGGCCGGCCAGGGCCCGACATCGGTCGAAGCGGCCGGTGGCAAGGCTGCGATCCATCAGCGTCACCCAGGCGGTGACGCCCTGCGAGGGGTCGAGCTGACTCAGGTGGTAGGCGGCCTCCAGTTCGGCGGTGAACTCCTGCCGCTCCCCGTAATGCTCGGTCAGCGCCTTATGGGCCTTGCGAACCTCGGACGGACGGACGTTTCGCAGCGATCGGCGAAGGATGTTGTGCATGGTGTAGGCGCCGGTGCCGCTGGAGGTGCCGCCCCGCAGCGGAGAAATGAAGGAGAAGGCGATCAGCTTGCCAAACGCGCCACGGTCCGCGGGGAAGTCCAGGACCTGGCCAAGATGGCGGAAGGTCTCGGCGGAGAAGGCGCGGCAAGCGCTGACGGCGAGGATGCCGTACTCGGCCTCGGGCGGTGTCCACTGCAGCAGCCGGCGGGCCAGGTCGCGTTCCTTGTCCACCAGCGTCGTGAACTCGGTTGGACGCAGCCGCGATCCGGCTGCCAGGGCCACATCGGCGCACAAGCCAAGGAAGTAGGGGTGTACCTCGTCCGGGGCGGTGGAGGCATACCCGACCAGCGCCTCGCGCAGCGCCGGCTCGGCGACACCGGCCAGACTCAGATACTGTGCCGCATCAGCGCTGGAAAGATGGCCGACCAACCGATGATCGACATAGCGTTCCGGAATCGGAAAGACGGGAGCGGCAGGCCATGGCGGGCGGGTACGACCCGCCAGGATGGCCACGATCCCGGCCCCCAGGTCGAGATGGCCGAGCAGACAGCGCAGCCATTCATCGCGCATCAGCTTGTCGGCATGGATCAGGCTGTCGGCATCGCCGATCGCCTCGCCGAAGAACGCCTCGTGGGTGTCAAACAGCAACACGATCCGCGCATGATCGGCGGCCGCGTCGTTGAGGTCCTTGGCGAACAGACGCGGCAACTCGTGCAGCAGGTCTGGTTCGGGCACTAGAGACAGGATCTGCTCCGCGTCCTGTTGGGGGATGCGGCGTTGCAACTTCCTGCGGGAGAACACCTCGTCCATTCGCGAGTTGACCATCTGGAACAGCTGCTGGCCGACCCGCAGGACCGGCAGCGTCAGCACGGCGTCGGCGATCTCCATCGCGATGCTGACCTCGCCGTGCGGGAACAGCTCGGGCACTCGGTGGGCGATGTCGAAGCCCAGCTTGTGCAGGTAGGTGATGGCGGCGAAGTCGAAGCGAGGCGTCTTGATCCCGTGCCGGGCGAGCTGGCGCTTGAGCATGAACAGCGCCGAGAACGCCTCCTGCGGGCGGTTCTCGCCGGCCGGCCGGGCCCCGAAATCGATCCTGGCCGTCGGCACCTGCTCACCATGCTCGGCCAGGCGCTCCAGCAGTTGGCCATCGGACGCTCCACGAACACTCGCCCACCGGCTGGTACGCAGACAGCAGCGCTTCTCCAGATGCCGCAGGAGCAACGACTTGCCGTTACCGCCAAGCCCATGCAAGTAGAGGATCCGCTCCGCGGGTGGATCCTCGTTGATCAGTGAGACGACCTGCCGGGTCAACTCGAAACGGTTCGCGAACAGATCCAGCGACCGGTCATGCGCCACCACCGACCTGGCCGGCCCCTCCTCGAAGATCGGCACGGTCAGCTCGCCATGTGTGCGACTCGCATGTGGTTCCCCGAGAGATGAGGTAAGGACACGAAGCTTCACGATCAACGCCCGCACGGCTGACCGATTCCCGCGCCAAACCGTCGCCTTCGTTCTACACCGGCGAGACGTAGGACATCCACCTTGTCAGCACACTCCGCATAACAACGGCGCAATCAAGAACCCGAGCCTGGTGGTGTGTTAAACAACGGTCAGCAAATTGCATCGCCGTCATGCCGGACGAAGCAGGCCAAACTCATAAATCACCGAGGCTGGGCGCGCGTCAGGATGCGAAAGGGGAGATGAGTCAGCAGGTGTCCACACCTGCCTGAGCTCAGGGGCAGGCGCGGCCGTATCACACTAAGGAGACCCAGCATGGCGCTTCAGCGGATGGACAACGTCCTCATCCTTGTCGACGACCTAGGGCGCGTATTTGGTTGTGATCAATCTGCGGGATCCGCCCTCGTCTCGGGGCCTGATCCGGCAGATCGTCTTGCGTGACGCGGGTGCAACTGACGGACGTGGAGTGGGAGTTCATCGAGCCCTGCCTGCCGATCGGTAGGTTCGGCCCTTACCCCGAGCGGCTGCGGCAGCAGTTGGAGGGCGTGATAGGGCTTCGAAGACACCGGCGTCCCTCCACTGCCGGAAGCGGTTGTGGACTGTCGGCCAGGCACCGAACTCCTTCGGCATCTCCCGCCACTGCCCGCCCGTCCTGAAACGCCCTGCTGGAGGGCTTGATCGCGGAAGCCGCGAAGCGGGGTGAGGTGGACTTGTCCCTGGTCAGCGTGGACTCGTGTTCGTGCACCTTCCTCTGGCTGTCGACGGCTTGCGTGCTGCAATAGTGACATGTCTTTGGACGAGTTTCGTGACCTGCTGGAACGGCATGCGCGGCCCGGCTTGACCACTGCCATCGACGGCGTCCGGGTCTGTAAGGTCGACCACGCCGTTTCGCCGGAGTCCTCGATGTCCGGCACTGTGCTGGCGGTCATCGCTCAGGGCAGCAAGCGTCTGGCGCTGGGAGACCGCGTCTACGAGTACGGTGCCGGCCAGTACCTCGTCGCTTCGGTCGACCTCCCGGTGACGGGGCATTTCGTCGACACCACCGACCCCTCACTCGGTTTCGGGATGACCCTGGAACCTGCCGTCATCGCGGAGCTGCTGCTGCAGACCGGACCGGGGGAGCCGCCGCGGTCCGGCACCGCACCGCCGGGCATCGCGGTCAGTGACGCCCCGGAGGAGTTGCTCGACGCGGTCGTACGGCTGCTGCGCCTGCTCGACCGGCCAGGGGACCGGAAGGCGCTCGTCCCGCTGGTCAAGCGGGAGATCCTCTGGCGGTTGATGACTGGCGAACAGGGTGAGGCCGTCCGTCAGCTCGGCCTCGCGGACAGCAGCCTGAGCCACATTGAACGTGCTGTGCGGTGGATCCGGGAGAACTACACCCAGCCGTTCCGGGTCGAGGAGCTGGCACAACTTTCGGGAATGAGTGTCTCCGCTTTCCACAGGAACTTCCAGGTGGTGACGGCGATGAGCCCGATCCAGTTCCAGAAGCAGATCCGGCTGCAGGCGGCGAGGTTGCTGCTGGCGAACCATCCGAACGACGTCACCGGCGTCGGTCAGCGCGTCGGGTACGACAACCCCTCCCAGTTCAGCCGGGAGTACCGGCGCCAGTTCGGTGCTCCGCCCAGCGTCGACGCGGTGCGCCTGCGGGGTGGAGCCGGTCCCGCTGCGGCCGCGCTGCCGTGACTCCCACCTGAGCGAAGAGGATTGTGCAACCACGCGAAAGGATCGTGAAGGCCCGGCGCTCGCCTCGTTGCTTGCATGGATGTACCGGAACGAGCTACGGATTCCGGGACAATCACCACCAAGCGGAAGGCCGGTAATGAACGGCGACATGCCCCTCGACGACGAGCGGCAAACCGCGCTGTGACTCTGAACGTAGCCATCGCCCGCGCCCTCGCCATCGGGCCGGACTCCTCCGCGGCCGAGCGCACGATCGACATCACGACCCTGGGCGCACGCAGCGGCCTGCCGCGTCGTATCGAGATCTGGTTCCACCACGTGGACGGTTGCTGGTACCTGACCGGCATGCCCATGCCGCGCAGCTGGTACGCGAACGTGCGGGCCAATCCGCGGTTCGTCGTGCATCTCAAGCACGGGGTCCAGGCCGACCTGCCCGCGACCGCAATGCCGGTGGACGAACCGATACGACAGCGAGTGATCACCGCGGTCCTCGACCTGCAGAACCGGCCCGAGATTGCGGCGCGGGTCAGCCGCCGTCAGAGCCTCGACGAGTGGCTCGCGCACAGCCCGCTGGTCGAGATCGTGTTCGACGACGAGCGGTTGCGGACGCAACCGACGTTCGAATAGTCCTCAGTGATCGGCGACGCCGCACCCCACCACAGGGCCCAGCGCACCATGCCGATCACTCACCGAACGCTCCACGAACGATTCCAAGGGGGAATCATGAAGCACCGCACGCTGGGCCGGACCGGAATCGAGGTCAGCCCGTACTGCCTGGGCACCATGATGTTCGGGGCCATGGGCAACCCCGACCACGACAACTCGATCCGGATCATCCACAGGGCCCTGGACGCAGGGATCAACTTCGTCGACACCGCCGACGTGTACTCCGCCGGCGAATCCGAGGTGATCGTCGGCAAGGCACTCAAGGGCCGCCGCGACGACGTCGTGCTGGCCAGCAAGGTGCACTATCCGATGGGCGACGATCCGAACCACCGGGGTAACTCACGGCGCTGGATCATGACCGCCGTCGAAAACTCCCTACGCCGCCTGCAGACCGACCACCTCGACCTCTACCAGATCCACCGCCCTGACCCGGCGGTCGACGTGGAGGAGACGCTGTCAGCCCTGTCCGACCTGGTCCGCAGCGGCAAGGTGCGGGCGATCGGTGCGTCGACCTTCCCCGCCTCGCAGATCGTCGAGGCGCAGTGGGTCGCCGAGCGGCGCGGTCTGGAGCGTTTCCGGACCGAGCAGCCACCGTACTCGATCGTCAACCGGAGCATCGAACGCGAGGTGCTGCCGGTCTGTCAGCGCTACGGGATGGGCACCCTGGTCTGGAGCCCGCTGGGCCAGGGCCTGCTCACCGGCCGCTACCGCAAGGGGCAGCAGACGGACACCCACCGATCCGGCGGCATGCCGCAGCACTTCACCGACCAGCGCAAACTCGACGTTGTCGAACAGCTCATCCCGCTCGCCGAGAAGGCCGGCCTGCCGATGACCCACCTCGCGATGGCCTTCGCGATCGCCCACCCGGGCGTCACCTCTGCGATCATCGGGCCGCGCACCATGCAACAACTCGACGATCTGCTGGTCGGCGCCGACGTCACCCTGGACGACGAGATCCTCGACCGGATCGACGAGATCGCTCCGCCCGGCACCGACGCCGGCCCCAACGACGTGTCCTACACCCCGCCGGCCATCTCGCACGTGAACCTGCGCCGCCGCCCGGTCGCCGAGCGCTCCGCAGTCTGACGGACCGGTACGTTCCACCCACCGAAAGGCGACATTGACGATGTCCTTGGACTCGTACCGCACACTCGGCGCCACCGGCCTGCGCAAGAGCCCGCCCTGCCTCGACGCGATGACCAGTGAGGTCCCCGGCACCGACGAGGGCACCTCGCACGAGCTGATTGGTCGATACATAGCGGCTGGTGGCAACTTCATCGACACCGCCAACGGCTACTCCCAGGGGCGCTCCGAGGAGGTCATCGGCGCGTATCTCGCCAACCATAAAGGCCTGCGTGACCGGCGGGTCATCGCTACCAAGTTCGCCGCCAACCTATTCCCCGGCGACCCCAATGGCGGCGGTACCGGGCGCAAGGCGATCCTCCACCAGGTCGAGGGCTCGCTGCGCCGGCTGGGTACCGACTACATCGACCTCTACTGGCAGCACAACTTCGACCAGCACACTCCGGTGGAAGAGACGATGTCGACCCTCGACGATCTGGTTCGCGCTGGGAAGATCCGTTACATCGGGTTGTCCTACACGCCCTGCCTGGGCCGTCGCGCACGCCGCCACCATCGCCGGCTTCCGCGGCTGGACGGGCGTGGCGGCGATCCAGGTCGAGTACTCCCTGCTGGAGCGTACCGTCGAAGGAGAACTGTTCGGCGCGGCTCGCGCGTTCGGGCTCGGCGTCACCCCGTGGAGCCCCCTCGCCAACGGCCTGCTTTCCGGCAAGTACACACGGGACGATCAGGCACCGCCCGGCTCGAACCGGCCCCACCACGTCGCATCGCGGCTGACCGAGCGGACGTTCACTGTCGTGGAAGCGCTTCAGCGCATCACGGACGGCCTGGGGGCATCGATCGCCGCCGTCGCCCTCGCCCTCGCCTGGGTACACCAGCAGCAGCCGGTGACGTCCACCATCATCGGCGTCCGCACCGCCGCGCAGCTCGACGCCAACCTGGCCAGCCTCGACGTCTCGATCCCCGACGAGAAGCTCACCAAGCTGGACGCACTCACCACGCCACACCTGAACTTCCCGGCCGACGTCCTCAAACACGTGGCGGTCGACTACCAGCAACGCGGCGTCACCGTCAAGGGCGTCGCCTCCCGAGCCCGATAGGCCCGAGTCCGGGAGATGGTGCTCGACCTGACTGCCGGTCATCACATGACGAGCCAGGGGTGCTGCACTTAAGCATCTTGCTCAGGCAGCCGGGAAACTGGCCCTCGACCTGCACGCGGAGGACCTCGCTGCGCCCACTCAACAGACCGGCTGGAAACCTGGGCCGATCGCCGGCTACACCGCCACCGCTCTGCCCCTGCTCGCCCACGCCCGCGCCGTCCTGGCCGCTGCCGTCACCGCCGACCGAGCGGCCGGTGCCACCTGGGACGAAATCGCCGCAGTTCTGGATGTCAGCCCGGACACCGCCGCCCGCCGCTACCGCACCTGATGGCGAGCTGACCCCGCGGCTCTTCCCCGCCGCCTTTGTTAAAGAACGACTTGGCGCACCCCGCCGCCGACAACGTCGCGTGCTGCCGGGGACGGCTGCTGCTCCTCCTGATCAGGTAAGTCCGGCCCGGACCCGGTTGAGGGCCTCCACCCTCCAGTAGGACCGGTCGGGAAACTGGTCGTCCCGTCGCCAGCGCCAGGTCGAGATCAGCGCCCACATGAGGGTGTGGTACTGGCGAACCAGGTCGTGGTCGGCCTCCGGATAGTGTTCCGCGACCTCTTCAGGGGCATGGGCGAGGTCGAACTCGATCGGGCCGCGGCAGCATGTCGCGAGGTCCACGAAGAGCGGTCCTCTCCTCGTGTTGAGCAGGTTGCCCGGATGCGGCTCGCCGTGCAGCAGCTGTTTCCCGCCACTGATCAGGGCGCTCTGGTTGCTGAGCGTGCTGCTGAGAAGCTCCCGGTCGGGATCGGACAGCTCCGGTGTCTGCTTCCTGTCCCTCACCTCATTCAGCGCGCCCGCGACCCGATCGGTGAGGTCCGATGCCTCCAGATCGATCTGGCGCAGGGCGGCGTGGTACCGCTCGAGCGCATCGGCGTACAGGGCCGGCGCGATCTCCGATCCCACGGGTTCGTAGTAGGTCCAGAGGGAAACGGTGAAGTCGTCACGTTCATAGACGCGGGGTTCGACCCGAGGGTCCAGCTCGGCCACCGGGCCGCCGGCCTCGGCCAGACGCCGGGCGATCTCCACTTCGAACTCCATGCCGGCCAGATGCGCCGCGAGTGAGACCCGGACGAAAACATCGCAGGGGAGCAGGCGCAACGTGATGCGGTCGGAGTTGGTGATAAGGGCCGCATCGTCGACTTGAAGGCCCAGTGCGGCAGCTGTCGCCCGTCCGGCCTCAATGGCCCGGTGGAGTTTCGATGCCTCCAAGCCGTCCTCCTTGATCTTGCGTACACCATGGGGACAACGACTCCACTGTAGACGCGAAGATCATTCACCTCGACTGAATTACGGCAGCGAGCCGTGTCACCCGCTGCCTCCGACCGGTGCGGCTCAGACGGCGGTGGTGGTCGAGCGCCGCTGAGAGGGCGCCGACCGGGCGGGCCCAGATCTCTTGGACTTCAATCAAGATCGTTCGTCAGGTTTCGAGACACCCTCTCACGGTGGCCGTGGCTCTGCCGGGGTTACGGTGCTTTCAGCGCCGCGTCTATGGCCGCGCCGTGGCGATCCAGCCAGGCCTCGCGCCGCTTGATCTCGTCGCCGACGCCCTCATCCCACATCCTCGCCCAGCCACCGCCCCGCTCCTCGGCGATCTGCCTCATCGAGAACCACGCCCGCCGGGTCCGCAACGTGAACACCTCTACGAGCCGGGAACGGTCGGCATCCGCCAACCCGTAGGCGTCAGCCAGAATCCGGCAGCGGCGCGGCACGTCCACCTCCCGCAGCAGAGGGTCGGCATCGACGGGGTCGCACAGCGGCGCCCACCACATCATCGCGTTGGCCACCTCATCTACCCGGGTGGTTGGCTTGGCGAGGTCGAAGTCGATCAACGCGGCTGCCTTACCGTCCCGGAACACGATGTTGTCCGGCGTGTAGTCGGCGTGCCCAACCAACTCGACCGGGTACGGCGGCGCCGGCGGCATGTCCGGCGGCATCGACACCCCGAGCCCGGGCTGCACCCCGTCGGGCACAACGAAATCCGCGACAGCGGCATGATAATCGCGTACGAGGCGCCCGACGGAGGCCAGCCGTTCCTCGTCGGCGATCCATGGCGGCCTCGGCCGTCCGGCGACCTCACCGGGAACGAAGGTCAGCACCTCGCGCCCGGCCGTGTCGATGCCGAGGAATCGCGGCGCGCCCGGGAAACCGGTGGCCTCCAGATGGCGCAGCAGCGCGTGGACAAGCGGGGAGCTGGGGCCGATCGAGCGGCGCACGGTGTCGCCGACCCGCACGACTCCCTCGGTGACGTCACCGCCGACGAGCGGGATCTCGGGATGGGACTCGGATGACTCGACGTAGGTGAAAGAGTTCATTTTCCTTGGGGGTAGAGGCCAACGGCTCGGTCCGCCGCAGCGAGTACAGACATGATCCCAAAGCCCACGACCAGATGCTGGATGAGTTCGCGCCCGAGGCGGGCCGGGTCGGCGACAACGGCGCGCCCGCCATCTCCTCGGACGCCCTGCGGCGCACCCTTCGCTACGGAACCGCGCGTGCGCTAGAGCCCACGCGCCGAGCGTGCTGGGCCTCCTCGCGGAGTCTCTGGGTGCTGCTACTTCTCACCGATATTCCCGGCTCGATCCGCCCCCGAGTGCTGTCGAAACTGACAGGCAAACGCTGCCGCTAGTCACCGGCAAAATCAGAGGACGTCATTGCCCGCCTGCGCACCCACGGCGCCGAACTCGTCGGCGAGCTGGAGCAGTACGAAGACACCTATCGGCTCTGTTACATCCGCGGCCCCGAGGGCCTCATCGTCGGACTAGCGGAGCAGCTCGGCTGAAGGCTGCCGAAAGGACCGTGTACCCAAAGAATCATCCGGCAGCTGAGCCTCGGACCTGCGCCGGACCGCAGGTCGCGTACGCATCCCCGAGCTCCCCCCGTCACCGTTGCCTTACTGGAAGGGCTTCATCGCTGGTGCGGTTGAGGTATGGGGGTGGGACGAGGTATGGGGGTGGGACTACGTTGGCCAGCGGCTCCACCGTAAAGGGGATGTTCGCCTGAGTCGCGACTGGTAAGCCTGCCTACTTGGCTTGGGATGGCCTGGCATGGTGCTGGACGTCCCATGCAGGCCAGTTTGAATTAGGGTGCGCCGAGACGTATCTCTGCCAGTGGGCGCCAGTCCCATACTGTCTCGGGCCCGTCCTGATTGACGAGTTGGATACTGCGGATGGTGACCTCGCGATCGGGCAGCCGCTTGCCGAGCGCCCCGATGATGGGAGCGGATGGCCCATCCGCGCTGCTGTACGCCACCGTGACGTGCGGAACCCATGCGTCGTGCGCGAGCACTCCATTGCGGCCCGTCGCCGCGCGCGTCGCGAACTTCGCCGCTTCCAGCAGCGGCCGGAGCCGATCGGCTGGCCGCGCCTCCAACACGATCGCCTCCGGGTGGTACAGCACCCGGCCCAGCGTGACGGCGATGGGGTCGATGTGGGCAAGCTGCCGCGCCGCCTCCTCTGCCATCACGTTCACCTGGTGGTCGGTGATCTCATGGGTGTATCCGGCGATGAACGTGGTCAGGTGGATGAACTGGTGCGGCACCAGGTCGAGGCCCGGCAACCCGGCCAGGCGGTCGTGAGCCTCCTGAACGATGGCCCGCGCGGCCGGGTCCTCACCGAGAAGAACATGCCAGTACAGCCGTCCTTGCCCGGGCGGCAGCATGAGCGCTTGCCGCCGCTCCCAACGGTTGGCCATGCGGGTCGGCAGCGGGCTCACGCATCCTCCTCGACGGCGGCAGGCAGAGCGCGGGCAGAGTTGAAGGTCCGGATCTGCTCGCGCAGCGTGGCCACGCTATCGGAGCCGCGAAATCTAGGGCTGTCCAATCGTGCATCCAAGCGGACCAGATAGTTCGTGATCGTGGACAGGCGACTCTCCGGCGGCAGAGACATTGCCGGGGTTATCTGCTCGGCGGCGGCGTCGAGGTCGCCCATCATGACACAGGCGATGCCGGCACCGAAGCGAACCTGCGCCCACGTTCCCGTCACCCATGTGGCGCCGTCCGCCCATGCCTCGTCGGCTGCCGCTGCGGCTCTCAGTGCCACGCTGGGGTCGTTGGCCTGCAGGGCCACCGACAGCGCGTAGAGAGCCCGTCTGGAGGCAGGGCACGACCAGGGCGACATTCCAGAGTCATCGGCCGCTGTCTCGGCGGCCTGCTCTGCCCGCTGAAGTGCGTCGCTCGCACGGGCGAAGTCACCCAACAGGCTGGCCGCGTTCGCTTCCTGGCAGGCCAGCAAGATCCGCAGCGGGGTAGGCGGACTGCACTGGTAACCGCGCGCGGCGGCGTCGGCCGAGACCGCGTACCGACGTCGCCACCGCTCCGTCTTGGCCAGGGCGCTCAACGCGGCGGCCTCGTTGGCGCCGGCCTCTTGCGCGGACAGCAGCGCCGCCATTCCATGCACCACTGCCGACTCGTCGTCGTACATGTCGCCGAGCAGGATGCAGGCGTGGGCGAGGAGGGCGGAGTCGATATGGAACAGTTCGCGTGTCTGGCGGAGCCTCTGCTTGCCGCCGCGTAGAAGCGCCCGCACCTGGCGGTGTTGATGCAGCACGCTGGCCAGCATGCGGGCGGGCGGGGTTTGCGTATGGCCCTCAGCTAGGTGATGACGGGCCTCGTCGATCATGCTGATGGTGGTGTCACCGACATTGGACTGTTCGATCCAGGCGGCGTGCGCGAGGAGGTCTTCAGCGGTCGGCGGGGAGCCTGCGGCCGGGTTGACGCCGTCGAAGAGGGCGGCCTCGTCGACGCCGAACACCCGGCAGTACAGCAGCGGATAAGGGTCCTTCGGGCGAGTGCCTGCTTCATGGTCCTTGATGCGGCGCAGCACCGAGTCGAACTCAGGCAGCGTGATCGCTCCTGCGGCCTTGAACAGGTGCGTCGCGAGTTGCTTCTGCGACCAACCCCGTGTGCGCCGCTCATCGCGTATGCGCTCGGCCCAGGGCGAACCACCGCTTTCTGCCATGCCGACCCATCTCATCACCGGGGAGGGGACACGCCTGCCGCCCCCAGTGTCCCCCAACCGCACCTGTCCGCGCCCCGTTACTGAGAGTTGTGATGGACCCGTGCATCAGCAGTTGGGCACCTGAACAGCGCGGAACGGGTGATTGTTGAGATGGTCCTGACTAACCAGGACAGACCCATACACGCCGCCGACCGAGTCGCCGTCATACAGGCATGGCTCCGGCTGGACGTGAGGGACCGTCAACTGTCGGTATTGCGCAACACCTTCCCGAACTGGGACATCAGCTATGCGCTCGACCCGGCCGGTCACTGGATCTGGTCAGCCGTCGCGCGCCAAGAACTCACCTTGGAGATGGCGACTGCCGGCGCGGTGCGGAAGGTGCACAGCGGTGACCCCGTCAACCTGATGGCCGCACTGACCTATCAGGCATGGCTCGTGGAACGCGCCACCAGGCCACACCCCTGACCCAGAAGCTCCCGGCCTGTCGCTGTCGTGCGGCTTCGGCGGGCCGGGTACCACGCCGGACCACTGTGTCCGGTGTCATCGAAGGATCAACCCCGAGGAGAAACCCATGGTGAAGCGACGAAGCTCGGCGGGGAGCTGGTCGAGGTGCTGATGAGCGAGCACCAGGGACAGCCGGTAACCGCGTGCCTCGGCCAGGACATCGTTGATGTGACCGGGCAGGTTCAGGAAGTTGTGACACTCGTCGATCACCAGCGACGCATCCGGCCGGTCTGATTCGGCGAGATGTGAGCGGCGGGTGGTGGCTTGCCAGGTGTGGGCGAGCAGGATGGAGCCGAACAATCGTGCGGCGTCGTCGCCGAGGACTCCTTTCGGCAGCCGGGCCAGGACGAGGCCGCCTCGGTCGAGGAGCCGGCCGATGGGCACGGTGGTGTCCGGGCTGGCCAGCGCTTGCCGGACGAACGGGCGAAGCAGAACCGCGCGGAGCTTGTTCATCACCGGGCCGATGACGGTGGCCTGCCCGGCTGGGGTGAGGGCTTCGTAGGACCCCCAGAACCCGGCCAGCAGCTCATCGTGGAGCCCGGAGGTGATCCGGGCGCGAAAAGCCGAGTCGGTGAGCAGCCGGGGCACGTCGGTCAGGGTCGCTTTGTGGCCGAGGACGCTGGTCAGGGTGAGGCAGGTGGAGCGGAGCAGGTCGTCGACGCGTGGTCCCCAGGCGGTGGAGAAGCAGCGGTGGAAGATGGTGACGACGGAGTCGACGGCGAAGGCGGGGTCGTGTCCGGCGAGGATGTTGATCGAGGGCGGCGGTGTGGGGTCTTGGGGGTCGAACACCACGGTCTTGCCGACCGCTCGTTGGGGGAGCCGGTTGAGGATGTCGGTGACCAGGTCGCCCTTCGGGTCGATGACCAGGGCGCCTCGGCCTGCTGCGGCGTCGGCCAGGACCATGTTGGCGAGCAGGGTGGATTTGCCGACGCCGGTGCCGCCGAGGACGTGGGTGTGATGCCG
>NZ_JBHSPA010000110.1:0-96402 GCF_042656245.1 Nonomuraea insulae | reverse complement strand
CACCACGCCGTAGACGGAGACGGCGCCCATGGCCAGCATGAACAGCACCGCCACCGGCAGATCCACCAGCTGCAGCGGGGTCTTGACCCCGAACATGCTCACGACCGGCCCGAACGGCACGATCGAGAAGGCCAGGAAGGCCGGCACCACCATGATGACCGGCGCCAGCAGATAGAGCGCCTTGTCCACCGTCCGCGGGAACAGGTCCTCCTTCAGCCCCATCTTCAGGCCGTCGGCCACGGACTGCAGGAGGCCGAACTTACCGGCCCGGTTGGGCCCGTAGCGGTTCTGCATCCGCGAGATCAGCTTGCGCTCGAACCAGACGCCGAACAGAACGCCCAGCATCAGGAAGACGAACAACATCACGGCCTTGATGATGGTGATCCACAGCGGGTCCTTGCCGAAGTCGGCGAGGGTGGGATCGGCCGCGAGAACGTGGGTCATGATGCGCTCCCGATGGTGACGATGTCGCCGGCCACCGCGCGCAGGTCACGCGTGACCGAGCAGCCGCCGGAGTTCGAGGGCACCCAGACCACCCGGTCGGGCAGGTCGGCGACGCGGACAGGCAACGTCACGGTGTCACCCACGACGAGCTTGTCACCGTCGGCGATGCCCAGCTCGGCTGCCGTGCTCTCGGAGACCAGTGCTTCGGCGGTGCGGGCGGTGCCCGCGAGGTACGGCTCACCGTCCTGCAGCCTGCCGTCGTCGAGCAGCAGGTGCCAGGTGGCCAGCAGTGCCTGCCCCTGCTCCGGCACCTCCTGGGTGCGGGTCAGGGAGTTCGGGGCGCTGATGCGGCTGCCGCGCCAGGAGCCCAGGCCGGACAGCTCGCGCCGGGCGGCCTTGGCGTCCGGCAGGCCCAGGTGCACGTCCATCCGGTCGGCCAGGTTGCCCACCACGGCCAGGTCGGACTGCAGGCCCGGCACCTTGAGCGGGGCCTCGAACGAGCGGCCCCTGCCCTCCCAGTTGACGAACGTGCCGCCCTTCTCCTGTACGGAGGCGACGGGCAG
The DNA here is from genome assembly GCF_042656245.1 of Nonomuraea insulae. Classification (NCBI taxonomy): domain Bacteria; kingdom Bacillati; phylum Actinomycetota; class Actinomycetes; order Streptosporangiales; family Streptosporangiaceae; genus Nonomuraea; species Nonomuraea insulae. The sequence continues at coordinate 95,395 of NZ_JBHSPA010000110.1, read as the reverse complement.
GACCACGTCGGCGCGGTCGGTGACGGCGCTGGCGCGGATCTCCAGGCTGACGACGAACGGCGTGTTCTCGAGCGCTTCGAGCGCCGCCGCCGGGTCGGCCAGGTCGTAGGGGTCCACGCCGGCCACGACCAGCGCGTCCATTTCGCCGGCGCGGGCGGCGGCCAGGATGCCGTCGGTGTCGCGGCCCGGCGTGGCGGGCAGCGAGGCCACGTTCCACGCCCTGGCGACCTCGGCCCTGGCCGTCTCGTCGCCCACCGGCCGGCCGATCGGCAGCAGGTTGGGCAGCGCCCCCGCCTCGACCGCGCCACGCTCGCCGGCCCTGCGCGGGACCCAGGCGATCCTGGCGTCGGAGGCGGCGGCGACGCGTACGAGGGCGGACAGCGCGCCCGGCACGGTGGCCAGCCGCTCGCCGGCGAGCACGACCGTGCCCTCGGCCAGCGTGCCGACCAGGTCACCGATCGCGTCGGCCTCGGCGCCCGGCGCGGTGCGGATGAGCGTGCCGCCCATCTTCGCCAGGCTCGGGAAGGCGAACGGCGCGATCGCGGTGACCTTGAGGCCCCTCTTCATCCACGCCTTGCGCAGGCGCAGGAAGACGATCGGCGACTCCTCCTCGGGCTCGAACCCGACGAGCAGCACGTGCGGGGCGTTCTCGAGATCGGCGTAGCTGATCTCGATGCCCTTGCCGGCCACCGCGTGCGCCAGGAACTGCGCCTCCTCCGCGGAGTGCGGCCTGGCGCGGAAGTCGACGTCGTTGGTGCCCAGGGCGAGCCTGGCGAACTTGGCGTAGGCGTAGGAGTCCTCGACCGTGACCCGGCCGCCGACCAGCACACCGGCCTTGCCGCGGGCCTTGGCCAGGCCCCTGCTCGCGACCTCCAGCGCCTCCGGCCACGAGGCGGGCACGAGCACGCCCTCCTCGTTACGGATCAGAGGCTGCTTGAGGCGGTCGGGCTGGGTGGCGTAGGAGAAGGCCCAGCGGCCCTTGTCGCAGTTCCACTCCTCGTTCACCTGCGGGTCGTTGCCCGCCAGGCGGCGGGTGACCCGGCCGCGCCGGTGGTCGGTGCGCTGGGCGCAGCCGGAGGCGCAGTGCTCGCACGCGCTGGGCGTGGAGACCAGGTCGAACGGGCGGGCCCGGAACCGGTAGGCGGCGCCGGTGAGCGCGCCGACCGGGCAGATCTGCACCGTGTTGCCGGAGAAGTAGGAGTTGAACGGCTTGCCGTCGGCGACCCGCACCTGCTCCTTGGCCCCGCGCTCGAAGAACTCGATGAGCGGGTCACCGGCGATCTGGTCGGAGAAGCGGATGCAGCGCGCGCACTGGACGCAGCGCTCGCGGTCGAGCAGCACCTGCGTGGACAGCGGCAGCGGCTTGGGGAAGGTCCGCTTCTGCTCCTGGAACCTGGACTCGCCCTGGCCGTTGGACATGGCCTGGTTCTGCAGGGGGCACTCGCCGCCCTTGTCGCAGACCGGGCAGTCCAGCGGGTGGTTCATGAGCAGCAGCTCCATGGCCCCGCGCTGCGCCTTCTCGGCGACCGGCGAGGTGAGCTGGGTCTGCACCACCATGCCCTCGGCGACGTCGATCGCGCACGACGGCTGCGGCTTGGGGAAGCCGCGGCCGTTGCCCGCGTCGGGGATGTCGACCAGGCACTGACGGCAGTTGGCCGCCGGGTCGAGCAGCGGGTGGTCGCAGAACCTGGGGATCTGGATGCCCAGCAGTTCGGCGGCTCTGATGATCAGAGTGCCCTTGGGGACACTGACCTGGAACCCGTCGATGGTCAGGGTCACCAGGTTCGTTTCGGTTTCTACGACGGTCACTGCTCACCCCAGAGAGTGGACTTCTTCGGGTCGAACGGGCAACCGCCGATCTCGAAGTGCTTGAGGTACTCCTCGCGGAAGTACTTCACCGAGGAGTGGATCGGGCTGGTCGCGCCGTCACCCAGTGCGCAGAACGAGCGGCCGAGGATGTTGTCCGCGATGTCGGTGATCGTGGCCAGATCCTCTTCGCCCCCCTGGCCCTTCTCCAGGCGCTTGAGCACCTGCTTGAGCCAGTACGTGCCCTCGCGGCAGGGCGTGCACTTGCCGCAGGACTCGTGGGCGTAGAACTCGGTCCAGCGCAGCACCGTGCGGACCACGCAGGTGGTCTCGTCGAAGATCTGCAGCGCGCGGGTGCCGAGCATGGAGCCCTTGGCGCCGACCGCCTCGAAGTCGAGCGGCACGTCGAGGTGCTCGTCGGTGAAGATCGGCGTGGAGGAGCCGCCCGGGGTCCAGAACTTGATCTCGTGACCCTCGCGGATGCCGCCCGCCATGTCGAGCAGTTCGCGCAGCGTGATGCCGAGCGGGGCCTCGTACTGGCCGGGCCTGGTGACGTGGCCGCTGAGGGAGAAGATGCCGAAGCCCTTGGACTTCTCGGTGCCCATCCCGGCGAACCAGTCGGCGCCGTTCCCGATGATGGAGGGAACACTGGCGATCGACTCCACGTTGTTCACCACAGTAGGCGAGGCGTACAGGCCCGCCACGGCCGGGAACGGGGGCTTGAGCCGCGGTTGACCTCTGAAACCTTCGAGCGAGTCCAGCAGCGCCGTCTCCTCGCCGCAGATGTAGGCGCCCGCGCCGCTGTGCACGACCAGCTCCAGGTCATATCCGGAGCCGAGGATGTCGTTGCCCAGATAGCCCTTCTCATACGCCTCCCGCACGGCCGCGTGCAGCCGCCGGATCACGTGGAGCACCTCGCCGCGCACGTAGATGAAGGCGTGGTTGGCCCGGATCGCGTAGGAGGTGATGATGATGCCCTCGACCAGCGCGTGCGGGTTGGCCATCATCAGCGGGATGTCCTTGCAGGTCCCCGGCTCCGACTCGTCGGCGTTGACGACGAGATAGTGCGGTTTGCCGTCGCCCTGCGGGATGAAACCCCACTTCATGCCGGTGGGGAAGCCCGCGCCGCCGCGGCCGCGCAGGCCCGAGTCCTTGACGGACTGGATGACGGCGTCGGGCTCCATGCCCAGCGCCTTCTTGGCCGCCTCATACTCGCCGTACACGTCGAGTGTGAAGGAATTCGGCTGATCCCAGTTCGCGGTCAGGATCGGTGTCAAAGTCGTCGTCATGCTTCTGGGGCCTTCCATCCCTTGGCCTTGGCGACCTTCAGGCCCTCGAGTGAGGCACCGGCGGCCGACGGACCGTCGCCCGCGAGGTCGTCGGGCAGTCCGGCGAGCACCCGCGAGGCCTCCTTGAAGCTGCACAGCCTCTTCGGGCCGCGCGTGGGCCGCACGTCCTTGCCGTCACGCAGGTCGTCCACGAGCTGCTTGGCCGAGTCGGGCGTCTGGTTGTCGAAGAACTCCCAGTTGACCATCATGACCGGGGCGAAGTCGCAGGCCGCGTTGCACTCGAGGCGCTCCAGCGAGATCTTGCCGTCCGGGGTCGCCTCCTCGTGACCGACGCCGACGTGCTCGGTGAGCTCGTCCCAGATCTGGTCGCCGCCCATGACCGCGCACAACGCGTTGATGCACACGCCGACGTGGAACTCGCCGGCGGGCTTGCGCTTGTACATGGTGTAGAAGGTCGCCACGCCCGTGACCTCGGCCTTGCTGACGCCCAGCATCTCCGCGCAGAACTCCTGCCCGTCGTCCGTGACGTAACCGTCCTCGGACTGCACGAGGTGGAGCAGCGGCAACAGGGCGGAGCGGGTCTTCGGGTAACGCCCGATGATCTCCTTGGCGTCTCGTTCGAGACGCTCCCGGACCTCCGGTGAATATGTCATGAGCGTGCCTCCGGCCCACTCATGACATGAGTGCTGCGTCTAATTGTGTGCTCGACAAGCTCGCTCACCTGTCCACACCTCCCATGACGGGGTCGATAGAAGCCACTGCGGCGATCACGTCGGCGATCTGGCCGCCCTCCGCCATCGCGGGAAAGCCCTGCAGGTTGCAGAAGGACGGCTCGCGGAAGTGCACGCGGTAGGGCCGGGTGCCACCGTCGCTCACCACGTGGGCGCCGAGTTCGCCCTTGGGCGACTCGATGCTGGCGTACGCCTGCCCGGCCGGCACCCTGAAGCCCTCGGTCACCAGCTTGAAGTGGTGGATGAGGGCCTCCATGGAGGTTCCCATGATGTGGGCGATGTGGTCGGGCGAGTTGCCGAACCCGTCGGGGCCGAGCGCGAGCTGCGCGGGCCAGCCGATCTTCTTGTCCTCGATCATCACCGGGTCACCCTTGAGCGGGCCGGCGATGCGGTCCAGGGCCTGCTCGACGATCTTGAGGGACTCTTCCATCTCCTTCATGCGTACGAGATAGCGCGAGTAGACGTCGCAGCCGCGCTCAGTGGCCACGTCGAACTCGTAGGTCTCGTAACCGCAGTAGGGCTGCGACTTGCGCAGGTCCCACGGCAGCCCGGCGGCGCGCAGGATCGGGCCGGTGATGCCCAGGGCCATGCAGCCGGTCAGGTCGAGGTAGCCCACGTCCCTGGTGCGGCGCGTGTAGACCGGGTTCTCGTCGAGGAGCTTGCGGATGTCCTTGATCCGCTTGGGCATCTCCTTGAGGAACTCACCGACCTTGTCCACGGCCCCCGCGGGCAGGTCGACGCTGACGCCGCCCGGCCTGACGTAGGCGTGGTTCATGCGCAGGCCGGTGATGTACTCGAACAGGTCCATGATCATTTCACGATCGCGGTACCCGAAGAGGAACGGCGTAGTCGCGCCCAGCTCCATGCCGAACGTGCCCATCGCGACCAGGTGCGAGGAGATGCGGTTGAGCTCCATCATCATCACGCGGATGGCCTGCGCCCGGTCCGGGATGCGGTCCTCGACGCCGAGCAGCTTCTCCACACCGAGGCAGTAGGCCGTCTCGTTGAAGATCGGCGAGAGGTAGTCCATGCGGGTCACGAACGTGGTCCCCTGGGTCCACGTCCGGTATTCCATGTTCTTCTCGATGCCGGTGTGCAGGTAGCCGATGACGCCGCGCGCCTCGGTGACCGTCTCGCCGTCGAGCGTCAGGACCAGGCGGAGCACGCCGTGCGTGGACGGGTGCTGCGGGCCCATGTTGATGACCAGGCGCTCTTCCTCGCGGTCGCGCACATTGGTGACGACCTCGTCCCAGTCGGCTCCGGAGACGGAGTAGACCTTGCCCTCGGTCGCCTCGTCATAAGCGGTGCTCATGAGTAGCTCCTCCTCTGGTCGGGCGACGGGATGGTGGCGCCGCGGTATTCGACCGGGATGCCGCCCAGCGGGTAGTCCTTACGCTGCGGGTGACCGTCCCAGTCGTCCGGCATCATGATCCGGGTGAGCGCGGGGTGACCGTCGAAGATGATCCCGAAGAAGTCGTACGTCTCGCGCTCATGCCAGTCATGACCAGGGTAAACGCTCACCGTGGATGGAATGTGCGGGTCGGAGTCAGGTGCGCCGGCCTCGACGCGTACACGCCGGTTGTGGGTGATCGAGCACAGGTGGATGACCGCGTGCAGCTCCTCGCCCGCCAGATGCGGGTAGTGCACCCCGGACACGCCGAGCGAGAGCTCGAAGCGCAGCGCCGGGTCGTCGCGCAGCTTCTGGCAGACCTCCACCAGCCGCTCCCGCTTGACGTGCAGGGTCAGCTCGCCGCGGTCCACGACCACGCGCTCGATCGCGTCGTCGAACGCGAGGGTGTCGACGAGCTCGTCGAAGTAGCTCCCGTACGGGCGGGGCGTCGAGATCTGCGGCGCCCTGCGTACGACGAGGCCGCCGTAACCGGAGGTGTCACCGGTGTCCTCCGCCCCGAACATGCCACGCCGCGCGACGGGCGACTCGGGCACCGCGGGAAGCGGCGCCTCCGGGGTCTGCCCGCCTTCCGGGCTACCGGGGAGGTTGTCGGGCGAGGTCACTTCGCGGCCCCCTGGTCGATCAGCGGCAGCGTCCGCAGCGCCTGCAGCTCGAGGTCCTCGATCTGCTTGGCGCGGTGCGCGCCGAACTTCATGTTCTGGATCTTGTCGTGCAGCTTGACGATCGCGTCGATGAGCATCTCGGGCCGCGGCGGGCAGCCCGGCAGGTAGATGTCCACGGGCACGATGTGGTCGACGCCCTGCACGATGGCGTAGTTGTTGAACATGCCGCCGCTGGAGGCGCACACGCCCATGGAGATGACCCACTTGGGCTCGGCCATCTGGTCGTAGATCTGACGCAGGACCGGGGCCATCTTCTGGGAGACCCGGCCGGCGACGATCATGAGGTCGGCCTGACGGGGAGATGCCGAAGCGCGCTCCATACCGAAGCGCGCCAGGTCGTAGTGGGGGCCACCGGTGGCCATCAGTTCGATGGCGCAACACGCGAGGCCGAACGTGGCCGGCCAGACGGAGTTCTTACGCGCCCATCCGGCGGCCGCTTCGACCGTGCTGAGGATGAACCCGCTGGGGAGTTTTTCTTCGAGTCCCATTTCAGTCCCACTCCAGACCCTTGCGGCGCCACACGTACGCGTAGGCGACGAGCACGGTGACGATGAACAGCAGCATCTCGACGAGCGCGAACAGCCCCAGGCCCGAGGAGAGCACGCGGCCGAGGTCGTCCGTCTGCGGAGCGAACGAGACGGCCCACGGGTAAAGGAAGATGATCTCGATGTCGAAGACGATGAAGAGCATCGCCGTGATCATGTATTTGAGTGGGAACCGTCCACCACCGACAGGCTGGGGCGTCGGCTCGATGCCGCATTCGTAGGCGTCAAGCTTGGCGCGGTTCCAGCGCTTGGGACCGGTGAAGGGAGCGATGGCGACCGAGAAGATCGCGAAGCCCCCCGCGAGAACGGCGAGCACCAGGATGGGCACGTAAAGGTCCATCGCTACGCCTCCTCTGGAGTCGCCGCGCGCGAGGGCGCGCAGCCAGATCTGTTGATTGCGGGATTCATGCTCGTGGCGCGACCTTTGAGAGTGCGTTGATGATCATGTCCGACGCATCGCCTCGCCGGTCGGTGAGATTACCAAGGAGTTTGAGCGCGAAGCGCATCAGCCTCGGGTGGGGCAACCCGTGCCTGGTGCCGAAGCTCATCACACCCGGCTTTCCGATCGCCTCGACGAAATACCTGCCGAGTGTGAAGTAGCCGCCGTAGGCGTCCTTCAGCACTCGAGGATAGGTCCGCAGGGTCCGCTCTCGCTCCGCGGGGGTGGCTTCCCTGAGGGCCTTCGCGATGATCTCGGCGGCGATCTCACCGGTCTCCATGGCGTAGGCGATGCCCTCGCCGTTGAACGGGTTGATCGCTCCGCCGGAGTCTCCCACGAGCACCAGGCCGCGGGTGTAATGGGGTTGCCGGTTGAAGGCCATCGGGAGCGCGGCGCCGCGGATGGGGGCCGTCATGTTCTCCTCGGTGAACTCCCACTCAGGGGGCATGGCCTTGCACCATTGGCGCAGCAGGTCCCGGTAGTCGATGTTCTTGAACTCGGCGCTGGTGTTGAGCAGGCCGAGCCCCACGTTGGCGGTGCCGTCGCCGACGCCGAAGATCCAGCCGTAGCCGGGCAGCAGCCGCTCCTCCGCCCACAGCTCCAGCCAGATCTCAAGGTAGTCGTCGTCGTGGCGCGGGCTCTCGAAGTAGGTCCGCACGGCCACACCCATCGGGCGGTCTTCCCGCTTGTGCAGGCCCATGCCCAGGGCCAGGCGGGTGCTGTTGCCGTCGGCGGCCACCACAACGGGGGCGCGGAAGACGCGGCCGTCCTTGGTCGTCACGCCGACGATGTGGCCGCTGCGGTCGTCGAGCACCGGTCCTGTGACGGTGACGCCCTCCATGAGGTGCACACCGTTCTTGACCGTGTTGGCCGCGAGGATCTGGTCGAAGTCCTGGCGGGTGCGTACGAGCCCGAAGTCGGGGAAACGATCGAGCTGCGGCCAGTCGAGGTCGAAGCGATGCCCCCCGCCGACGACGCGCAGGCCCTTGTTCCTGACCCAGCCGGGGGCGTCGATGTCGATGCCCATGTTCTGCAGCTGCTTGACCGCACGGGGGGTCAGGCCGTCGCCGCAGACCTTCTCCCGGGGGAACTTGGTCTTCTCCAGGAGCAGCACGTCGAGGCCGGCCTGCGCGAGATAGAAGGCGGTCGTGGAGCCGGCTGGACCGGCGCCTACGACGATGACGTCTGCATCGGCAGTGCTCATGGTCGCGCCCGCTTCGCCACTCGTTGGCTCCTACGTCGCTCTCTGGCGTCGAGCACCTGCGCTTGGCCGATGGCTGTTGGCACGGTCACTGGACTGATCCTGTCCCTACATGCTCGAAGGCTGTGGGGTGTCGCGCCTTCGTTCCTTTGTGAACCCCTTCACAAACTTACCGGCCCGTAGTCTACTGCTTTTCCTGTACATAGTGGCAGTCGGGGGCCCGTTCTGTGATCCAGGGGGACGGCGTGTCGCCTGTGGCAGCGCGGTCATGATCGTCACGCTAGCAGCAGGGCCTCACGCGATCAGAGCCCGGCCAGTGAGGCGATGCGATCTCGAGATGCTTCTTCGTCGAGTGCGGCCTCCCGGAGAAGATCGAATAACAAGAAATAGCGGTAGACCCGCTCCTCCGATTCGATCAGCTCCAGCGCCGGATAGTCCTCGGTGTAGACCACGTCCGCGGAGATCGGCCCGAGCAGCGGCATCGAGGGGAATTCCAGATGCACGAAACTCGACAGGTCGATCGGATGCGCCTGCTCCAGCAGCAGAACATGAATGGTGATATTCGGCAGGTCGGAGAGTTTCAGCAGATGGCGTAACTGCTCGCGCATCGTCGCCACGTCGGCCTCGCCGAACCTGCGGCGCAGAGCGGCCTCCTCCACCACCGCCGTGTACGTCAGCCGGTCATCGGTCAGCAGTTGCTGGCGGCGCATGCGCGCCCGGGTCCTGCGCTCGATCTGGGTGGGCGTGGCCAGTTCGACCGCGCGGTAGAGCCGGGCCAGTTCGGTGGCGTAGGGGCGGGTCTGCAACAGGCCGGGCAGAACGTTGTTGTTCCAGGCCTTGATCTTGCGCGCCCCGTCCTCCAGCCCGATGTACTCCAGCGCGGTCTCCGACAGGACATCGGAGTAGGGCTCCCACCAGGCCTTGGCGGTGTGGTTACCGGCCAGTTCGAGCAGCAGGCCGGAGTTTTCCTCCGCCTGGTAGTGCTTGAGCAGCTTGGCGACGTCCTTGACGGACGGAGCGACCTGTCCCGTCTCGACGCGGGAGAGCTTCGAGGTCGACCAGTGCAGCGCCCGCGACACCTGAACACCGTTGATCCCCAGGTCCTCGCGAAGCCGCCGCAGCTCAGAGGCGAGTTTCCGGCGACGGAGTATCGGATTGATCTCGCCGATCACCCAGCCTCCTCTCGGACGTTCGACTTATGTGCCCGAAAGCGCTGGGCACAATCGTCGCCGGGAAGGATGAATTGCGTTCCGGAAGGAATCCCCGCCGTCATCTCTGCGGGAATTGCACCGGGCCGCCCTCCGGCACACCCTAAGGGTAGCCCGCAGAGTGGAAAGCGGGCCAGATGGAAACGAGGTTTTCGCCAGACGCGAGCGGGCGGATGGTGGGACCCCATCCGCCCGTGACCGCGCAGCACCCGACTCTGACCGAAGAGCTGGAAATGGGAGCGGCGGACATGGCCGACGCTACACGTGGCAGCGGAGATCACAAGGGTGGATGGCGGCGATTAACCATCGCCGTGAACCGGTGGTTCTGGAGCGGATCCAACGAGTTCGCGAGACAGCAGGGATGGGAGATCGACCGGTCGGCCCGGGGCGGGCGCAGATACCGCGACCCCCGGTTCGAGTCACGCAAGAAGGAGATCCTGGAGGGCACACCCCAGGAGGAGCCGGTCAGTGAGCCGCCTCCGCGCAAGTTCAGCCCCGGGGACGGCTTCCCCAGGAAACATCCGAAGGTGGCCAGGGCACACGACCTCATCGCGACCACGGGCCTGGTCTGGCGATGGCGGGCCGAGATCGCCCTGGCCTGCGCCGTTCCGATGGTCGCCGTCCCGCTGCTGCGGTGGCTGGGGCCGGCGGCGGCACTGCTGCTCGCGGGGGCGGTGCTCGCCGGCGGCGTGATCCCGGGGGTGCGCAGGGCCGCGGGCCGGCTGATCGTACGCCACCGGTTCCAGGGCCTGTGCCTGCGTACGTCGACGCGTACGCCGGAGGGCCGCCTGCCCCTCGTCGTCCACACCCGGTCGACGCCCGACGGGGCGGCGCTGCTGATCTGGTGCAGGTCGGGCATGAGCCCCGAGTTGTTCGAGGACTACATCCCCGAGATCAAGGTCGCCTGCTTCGCCAGGGAGGTGATCCTCCACCGGCACCATCGCCACGCCCACCTGCTGACGATCGAGCTCAGGCGGGCTTGAACCCTCTGTGCACGGCGACGATCCCCATCGTGAGATTGCGCCAGGCCACTCGTTCCCAGCCGGCGTCCTGGATCGTCCGGGCCAGCGTCGGCTGGTCGGGCCAGTCTCTGATCGACTCGGCCAGGTATTCGTAGGAGTCGTCGTTGGACCCGAACACCTTGGCCACCATCGGCAGCAGCCGCATCAGGTATTCGCGGTAGACCAGGTCGAACACGCCGACCGTCACGTGCGAGAACTCCAGGATGACCAGCCGCCCGCCCGGCTTGGTCACGCGCGCCATCTCCCGCAGCGCCTGCCCGGTGTCGTGCACGTTGCGCAGCGCCACGGAGATCGTCACCGCGTCGAACACCCCGTCGCCGAACGGCAGCCGCAGCGCGTCACCCGCGACGAACGGCACGCCCGGCCCCGACAGCGCGTTGCCGCCGTGCCGCTGCACCCCGGTGCGCAGCATGCCGAGCGAGAAGTCGGAGGCGATCGCCCGCGCGCCCAGCGTGGTGAACGAGTCGGTGGACGTGCCGGTGCCGGCCCCCAGGTCGAGCACGAGCTCCCCGGGCCCCGCGTCGACGGCGGCGGCCACCGCCTTGCGCCAGAGCCTGACCTGGCCGAGGGAGATTACGTCATTGACCAGGTCGTAGCGCCGGGCGGTGCGATCGAACATCGCGGCGACCTCATCCGGCTGTTTGTCCAACTGAGCGCGCGTCATGCCCCACAGCCTATGGGGAGGAGCCCCCGGGTCCGCTGTCATGCCCTTCCGGGACAATCGACGGAAAGTAGCAGCATGATTACCCAACGTCTGCTAGATATTGGCGAATGCTTGCCCGTGTCGCCCTTGCGGCGATCATCGCCTCGGCTCCCGTCGCGCATTCGCGCGTCGTGTCGGCCGACCCGATCGACAGCACCCCCCATGTGCTCGACGGCATCGTCAACGCCATCACCGTCATCGGGCGCACCGTCGTCGTCGGTGGCTCGTTCAGCGAAGTGAGCGATCCGGACCGTGGAACGATCCATCCGCGCGACAACCTGTTCGCCTACGACCTGGTCACCGGCCGCGTGCTGCAGGACTTCGCGCCCAGCGTCGGCGGCCCCGTGCACGGCCTGGCCGCCGGCGACCGCGGCACCGTCTACGTCGGCGGCGAGTTCGAGGGCATCGACAACCGGGCGGCCCGCGGTCTGGCCAGGGTCAACCTGGCCGACGGCACTCTCGTGCCCGGCTTCGAGCCGGGCATCGGCGGCGGCATGGTGAGCGCGCTGGCCAGGCGGGGTCCGAAGCTCTATGTCGGCGGCGACTTCATCCGGCCGCGCACCGCGCTGGCCGGGCTCGACGCCACCACGGGCGCGCCGGACCCGGCCTTCGACATCACGCCGGGAGCGTCACTGACGTCGACGGTGAAGGTCTACGCGCTGGCGCTCTCCCGCGACAGGCTCGCCGTGGACGGCTCGTTCACCACGCTCGGCGGCCGGTCCAGGCCGCAGCTCGGGCTGATCGACGTGGGCGGCGCCACCGCGCGGCTGGCCCCGTGGCGGACCGAGGTGTACGCGCGCAAGTGCGCGCCCGCGTTCCCCTCCTATGTGCGCGGCCTCGACTTCTCCCCCGACGGACGCTATTTCGCGCTCGTCACCACGGGCGGCGCCAGAGGCGGGATGTGCGACACGGCGGCCAGGTTCGAGACCTACACCAGTGGCTCGGCCATCAGGCCGACCTGGGTCAACAGCACGGGCGGCGATTCGCTCTACGCGGTCTCGGCGACCGGGGCGGCGGTCTACGTCGGCGGGCATCAGCGCTGGTTGGACAATCCGCGGGGCCGCGACTCCGCCGGTCCTGGCGCGGTGTCACGGCCCGGCATCGGCGCCATTCATCCGCGTACCGGAAAGGCTCTGAGTTGGAATCCCGGGCGGGAGCGCGGCATCGGTGTGAAGGCGTTTTACGCGCACGGCAGTGGACTACTTGTCGGTAGTGACACAACGAGACTCGGACGGGAGTACCATGCCCGGATTGGCATGTTCCCCCTGCCCTAGTCGTCTTGTGGCTTCGGTTGGTCGATCTTGTGGCTGAGGCGTTCGCTCATGGCGTCGCGCTGCTTGGACAGCAACACGTAGCTCGCTATGCCGCTGATCAAGAAAGAAGCCAGGATCAGCACTAGCGGGTTTTGCAGTCCGAGCAGGGCCAGAACACCGAGGGTCACGCCAAACAGCAGGATCCGGCACAGGGTGTAAACGAGAACAGGACGCACGGTTCGAGGTTACTCGGACCTGCGCGGCGGTCGCTCTTCGCATCGGACGCGAGCGCTGCTACTGTTCCCAGTTAGGGAGTTTCGTAAAGAAACACCCACGAGAGCCCCAAAGAGGCTCTATCATATAACAATCGGGCAGTCAGCTGATAACAACCCGTGATCTTTGTAGAAAACCACGGATAAATCAGGCTTCGCTCGACACACTGGTTACCTGTCCGCCCGCTGGCAGGAAGCGGGATGCGAGGGGGAGAGATTGGTGGAGAGTAGCAGCGAGCGTCTGCTGACCCCAGGAGAGGTTGCCGCCCTCTTCCGGGTAGACCCAAAGACGGTTACGCGCTGGGCAGCGGCAGGCCGCATCAGCAGTATCCGCACCCCCGGAGGGCACCGGCGCTTCCGCGAGTCGGAAGTTCACGCCCTTCTTCGAGGCGAGGACGTTCTTACGGCCGACAGGCCAGCAGGTGAGTCCCCGCGCGTCTGACGTTCCGTCAAGTCGGTGATCCTGCACGGCGGGCCGCTTTCACAGTGGCCCGGCGCCGCCAGGATCACCGCTGGCGGAACCCTCTGTACGACGTGCTTTCCGGCCACACTTACGTACGGCGAGCACAGGGCGGCGCCAACCGCAGACCGTGGCTGGCGCCTGTCCGTTGCTCGTCTCAGGCATCTTCCTGCTGCGCCTTGAAGGCCAGGAACTCGCGCTCCAGGTCGTCGTTCTCCTCTTCCCAGCGACGGCGGCGCACTTCGGCCTCCTCCTCGGTCAGCGACTCCGGCAGCCACTGTTCGTAGTCGGGATCACCAGGCCGCAGTTCCACGTACGCGTTGCCGATCAGACGCCCGTCTTCGCTGGCCAGGCTCTGCGGCACGCGCAGGGTCCCGTCCGCGAGCCGGATGACGTACATCGCCGATCACCTAGATTCCGTAGCGCCGGTTGAAGAACAGCATGATGTCGAGCGCCAGGCGCGTGTCTCCCCCGAGCATGTCCACGAGGGCCGGGCGCTGGCGGGAGGCGATGGCGGCGAAGGCGTCGGCGAAGAACTCCTTGCGGCCCAGTCCGCCTCCCTGGCGGTGGAACGTCGAGGCCAGCAGCGGGATCGCCGTGTTGTAGAGACGTACAAACTCGGGCGAGTCCGACACCCAGTCGCCGTATGCCGAGTCGATGTCGTCGATCGCGTGGCCGGCCTCGTGCATCATCACGTCGGGTGTGGGCGAGGGGCGGTCTCCTACGACGATCTTGCGGTCGCCGTACGCGCCCGCGCAGATGTCCCAGGTCGCGCGGCCCGACGGGAGCGGGGCGCCGCGTAAGTAGCCCATGTCGTCGAGGTCGGGCACTCCCCCAGGACCGACGTAGATGCCCTCCAGGCCCGTCGCGAGCAGTTCCTTCAGCCGTTCCGGCAGCCTGGCCAGGCTCTCCACGGCCCTGATGACCTCCGGCGACGGCGGTCCCTGCCTGGCGTCCCACTGGCGGTGCAGGATCGTCTCCAGCCTGCCGCAGTGGCGCAGGCCGTCTCCGCGCGAGGGCGCGTCCGGGCGGTCGGGCTGGGCTCTGGGGGGCTGGTCGGGCAGCTCGAAGTCGTACCAGGTGTAGCGGGGGCGGTCCATCATGACGGCGGCCGGCAGGCGTTCGACGCGTTCGCGTATCGCGAAACCGTCCCAGGTCGCCGCCTCGGGCGAACGCCGCCCGTTCGGCGCGCCCGGCCACGTCCTGCGCTCGGGCTCCTCACTACCGGGCCGCATCCCGCGCTCAGACTCCTCACCGCCGGGCCACATCCTGCGCTCGGGCTCGCCGCCGCCGGGCCACGACAGCCGCTCGGGGCGCTCGTCACGGTGCTTGTCCCGGGTCTTCCTGCGGGTATCCGACCAGAAGGAGCGCTCGGCGTCGGGGGGAGCCTCGCCGCGGCGGGAGAAGAGGTATGACCCGCGCCGCCACCAGCGACCTCGCCGATGCCGGCCTTTGTCGCTCGGAGCCTTGTCGTGAGAAAAGGCCATCGCACCCCTCAACGCCCATGGAGCCCCGTGGAGACCGCCACATCCGATTCCACCGTACGACGTCGATCTTCCGCTAGTCACCCGAAATGGGACATCGGGCAGCACGATCAGGTCGCATCATGGCTTACAGTTCGGGTCATGGCAGGTGTTCTGATCGGCCTGGCGCTGCTGGCCTTCTGGCTCTTCTCACTGTTCGACGTGGTCACCACGCCGGAAGACGAGGTTAGGAACGTACCAAAGGCACTTTGGGTCCTCATCGTCGTGCTCATCCCGCTGCTCGGCGGCCTGGTGTGGATGGCCCGCGGCCGTCCGCGGGCTCCGCGCGCGCCGTGGCCCGTCCCCCCGGGTCCCGGCATGCCGAAGGGACCGGACGACGACCCCGACTTCCTGCGCGACCTTGAGCGCCGCATGCGCGGCGATGACATGAGTTAGTCCACGTCGGCGTAGCTGTGCAGCCCCTCGATGAAGATGTTGACCCCGACGAGGTTGAACATGAGACAGCCGAACGCCATGAGCTGCACGATCGTCGCGGCCCTGCCCCGCCATCCCGCCGTCGCCCTGGCGTGCAGGTAGGCCGCGTAGGCCACCCACGTGATGAAGGACCAGACCTCCTTGGGGTCCCAGCCCCAGTAGCGGCCCCAGGCGCGGTCCGCCCAGAGTGCGCCCGCGATGACGGCGAACGTCCACAGCGGGAAGGCGAACACGATCGCCCGGTGCGCCACCCGCTCCAGATCGGCGCGGGAGGGCAGGCGTGACATCCCGTCTCCGCGCACGAGGTAGAGCACACCGGACACGCCGGCGATCGTCAGCAGGCCGCTGGAGATGATCGCGGCGGTGACGTGGATGGCGATCCAGTACGAGTTCAGCGCGGGCATGACCGGCCCCGCGACGGTGTAGAAGAACTTGACGGCCAGCCCTAGCCCGAGCGCGGTTGTGAGCATGACGAACGCGCCCATGAAGCGCACGTTGTGGCGGAGCTGGGTGCCGAGGAACGCGGTCACGGCGGCGAAGCAGATCGCGACCACGAACTCGTACATGTTGCCCCAGGGCCACCGGTCCGCGGACAGGCCGCGGGTGACGATGGCGCCGAAGTTAGCGGCCCAGCCGAGCCAGGCGAGCGCGAGCGCCACCGTGCCGGCCCTGGCGGCCCCGGGGGACGCTTTGACGGGGACCTGCTCCGACGCGGCGGCAGCGGGCACGTCAGACGCGCCTCCCGCCGCCCCGACCGCGACCGGCAGCTTGACCTCGACCGGCGTCTCGACGGCGGCCTCCGCCTTGTTCGGGCGGGATCGGCCGAAGGCCAGCTCGATCGCGAAGCCGACCATGGCGAACACGTAGAGCAGCACGGCTGCGACGACGAAGAAATCGCTCAGCTCGGCGAGTTGTTCAGCGGACATACTTCTCTCCTGCTGATAGAACCTTGACGATGTCGGCGAACTCCTCCGCGAAGCCCGCCGCGGAGCCCTCTGTACGGGTCAGGCCGCCCACATGGACCCGGCCTTCCTGGATCCGCACGAACACCCTGCGGCGGCGGATCATGAGCGAGAGCGCGATGGCGACGACGGCCGTGCCGGCCGCGAGCAGGGCGGCCATGCGCCCGGGATCGTAGGCCGTCTGGAGCGTGATCCACTCCTTGACGCCGGTGAACTCGAGCTTGCCCAGCCCGTCGGGCAGGTCCACCGACTGCCCGACGGCCAGCGGCTTGGGCGCGTTGGACCCCATGATCAGGCGTTTGAGTTTCTTCTCCACCTCGGGCTCGGCCAGCATGTAGACCGACTGCGGCTTGCCCGAGCGCACGCCCAGGTCGCCCGAGAACGCCCCGAGCACCTGCACCTCGGGGTTGAGCTCGCCGGGGAAGGCCGAGGCGTAGCCGCCGTTGGTCAGCGGCACGCTGGTGGGCAGGAACCGCAGCAGGAACCCGAGCTGCGACGGCTGCGCGTCGGGCACCTTGACCACGCACCCGGAGGTCATCGTGGCCTTCTCCTCGATCAGGCAGGCCACCGGCCCCTCGAAGGCCACCTGCCCCTTGCCGTCGGTGACCTTGAACACAGGCGCGTAGCCGTTGCCGATCAGGTAGGTCTGCGTGCCGTTGATCTCCAGCGGATCGTTGACCTTGAGGTCGTAGTCACGAGCGGGCGCCGTCGGCGAGTCGTTGACCTTGAGGCGGGCCGTGTAGTCGAGCGCCTGCCCCTTCTTGTCGCCGGTGACCTGGTAGGACACCTTGAAGTCGGCGAGCTGGAAGGAGAACGGCTCCAGCGACTCGGCCGAGACCTGGCTGCCCGGGATGAACCGGTCATAGGCCGCGACGGTGTTGGCGAACCCGTCGCCCTCGACGACCAGCACGTTGCCCCGGTAGCCGAACAGGGACCCGGCGCCGATCGAGAGCAGGATGCCGAGCAGGGCGACGTGGAAGAACAGGTTGCCGGTCTCGCGCAGGTAGCCCTTCTCCGCCGACACCCAGCCGTCGCCCGTCACGACGCGGAAGCGCAGCTTACGCAGCCGCCGCGCGGCCTCCTCGGCCTCCAGGCCATCCTCGAGAGAGGCCTCGAAGGAGGCGGAGTGCGGCAGGCGGGACAGGTTCTTGGGCGCGGCCGGCGGCTTGCGGCGCAACTCGCGCACGTAGACCGCGGCACGCGGGACGACGCAGCCGATCAGCGACGCGAACAGCAGCAGGTAGACGGCGGCGAACCAGGCCGAGGTGAACACCTCGAAGAGCTGGAACCTGTCATACCACTCGGCCAGTGTCGGGCTCTGCTCGTAGAGCCGGGCCACCTTGTCGGGATCGACACCGCGCTGCGGCACCAGCGAGCCGGGCACCGAGCCCAGCGCGAGCAGGAACAGCAGGATCAGCGCCGTCTTCATCGAGGTGAGCGTGCGCCAGGTCCAGCGCAGCCAGGCCACCGGCCCGAACCCGGCCTGCCTGGGCGCCTGCTCCTTCTCCAGCTCCTCGACGCTCATCAGATCACCGGCTCGAAGGCGCCGATCAGTCCCTGCATGGCCGCGATCATCTCTCCCCAGAGCCCGGTCACGAGCAGCACGCCGACGGCGACCATCATGCCGCCGCCGACCCTGGTGATCAGGCGCGAATGCTTGCGGATGGCCCGGAACGTACGCAGTGCCCGGCTGTAGGCGAGCGCGGCGGCGACGAAGGGCAGGCCGAGGCCCAGGGCGTACGCGACGGCCAGGAGTGCGCCGCGGCCCGCGCTGCCCTCGTTGAGCCCGAGCGTCAGCACGACGGCGAGCGTGGGCCCGATGCACGGCGTCCAGCCGAGCCCGAACACCACTCCGAGCAGCGGCGCGCCCGCCAGGCCCGCGGCGGGCAGGCGGTGGATGCGCACGTCGCGCATCAGCCCAGGCAGCACGCCCAGGAAGGCCAGCCCGAGCACGATGGTCAGCACGCCGAGCACCTGCGTGATGATCTCCGCGTTGCCCAGCATGACCGACCCGAGCCCGCCGAACAGCGCCCCGCTGAGCACGAACACCAGCCCGAACCCGGCCACGAACAGCGCCGTCCCCAGCACCAGCCGCCCCCGCTTGGGGTCGGCGCTCATGCCGGTGACGTAGGACAGGTAGCCGGGCACCAGCGGCAGCACGCACGGCGAGAGGAAGGACACCACCCCGGCCAGCACCGCGATGGGCACGGCCAGCAGCAGCGAGCCGGAGGCGACGACGTCATTCATCGCGCACCTTGGTCACCGTGTTCATCAGGTCGTTGTACTTGACCGCGCCCAGCGCCCTGGCCGCGATCCTGCCCTGTTTGTCGATGATCAGCGTGGACGGGATGGCCGCGGGCGGCACGGTGCCCTGGAAGGCCAGCGCGACCTTGCCTGGCTGGTCGAAGAGGTGGGGGTAGCCGGTCTGCTCCGTACGCTCGAACGCCCGCGCGTCGGCCTGGCGGTCCTTGAAGTCGACCCCGAGGAACCGCACGCCGCTGTCCTTGGTCTTGGCCGCGACCTCCTTGAGCACCGGCGCCTCCGCCCGGCACGGGCCGCACCACGACGCCCAGAAGTTGAGCACCACGACCTTGCCCTTGTGCGCGGCCAGCGAGGCGGTGGCGCCGTCAAGGGTCGGCCCCTCGATCGCCGGCGCGGCCTTGCGCTCGCCCGCCTCGAACACCTGCATCTTCCCGTCGCCCGCGACGAATCGCGTGTCGCCGGCCTGCGGCTGAGCACTCTGGTTGCCGGCGCAGCCCGCGGCCAGCACGACCAGGAGAACGAGGGGAATGAATGTGGCGCGCACGGAGGAAGATCTCCTTGTACTACAACCGGTAGAGCTTGCAACTCTACCGGTGGGCCCCCGCGCCCCGGACATCAGGCCCCGGGGACGGAGGGCCCCGTCTCCAGGGATCCGGCGGGCTCGCTGTAGCCGATGCTGACCAGGCGGTCGCCGTCGAACATGAGCGTGGTGAGGCTGGCCAGCGCGCACTGCCGGCGCCGCGGATCGTGCCAGAGCCTGCGGCCCTCGGCGGCCGACCTGAGCGCCCAGATCGGGAGCTGGTGGCTGACGAGCACCACCTCGTGCCCGCGCGCCGCCGCCCTGGCGTCGTCGATCACCGACTTCATGCGGCGGACGATGACCGGGTAGGGCTCGCCCCAGGATGGGCGCAGCGGGTTCCAGAAATAGCGGTAGTTGCGCGGGTTTCGCAGCACCGACAGGCCCTGGCCCAGGGCGCGCCCCTCCAGGAGGTTGCCCGCCTCGATCAGCCGGGGGTCCTGGACGACGTCGAGACCGAGCTTCTCCGCGAGGGGAGCCGCGGTCTCCAGGGCGCGTTCGAGCGGTGAGCTGTAGAGAGCGACGATGTCACGGCCGCCGACCGCCTTGGCGACCGTCTCGGCCATGAGGTGGCCCGTCTCCGAGAGGTGGTATCCCGGCAGCCTGCCGTAAAGGACGCCTGCGGGGTTGTGCACCTCACCGTGGCGCAATAGGTGAACGACGGTGGTTTCAGCCATGGTGCGCACAGCCTATCCGCTCGCCCGACTCGTGCCACCAGGGCCCACGCCGACGCGGCTCAGCTGACGGCCCAGGCGTTCTCCTGCTTCCTGCTCGCCTCCGCCAGCGCCTCGACCATGGCCCTGATCGCGGGCCTGCGCGCCGCGTCCGTACGCCACACCGCGTAGATGCGGCGCGTCTGCCGCGGCCTGATCGGGACGAGCCGCGCGCCGTCGGGCACGCAGTCCCGGCCGAGCCGCGGCACGATCGCGCAGCCCAGGCCCGCCGCCACCAGCGCGAGCTGGGTCGGGTATTCGTCGGCCATGCACCGGATCTCCGGCTCCAGCGAGGCGCTGCGCAGCGTGAACACCAGCCAGTCGTGGCAGATCGTGCCGGGCGTGGAGCTGATCCACTGCTCGCCGTGCAGCGCCGCCAGCTCGACCTCCCGCTCCCCGGCCAGCGGATGACCGGCCGGTACGGCCACGTCGGCCACGTCGTCGAGCAGCGCCGCCTTGGACAGGCCCTCGGGCACGGCCATGGGCCGGTTGAGCCAGTCCTGGATGATGCCGAGGTCCAGCTCGCCTCGGGACACCTCGCGGATCACCCGCTCAGGCTCGCGCTCGTTGAGCTGGACGTGCAGGTCGGGATGGCGCTGCTGGAGCTCGGCGAGCGCGCCGGGCATGAGGCCGCGCACGGCTGTGGGGAAGGCGGCGATGTTCAGCCGGCCGACGACCTCGCCGCGCAGCGCCTCGAAGTCGGCCTCGGCGGTCTCGACGAGGGCGAGGATGCGCTCGGCATGGTCGGCCAGCAGCCCCGCCGCGTCCGTCAGGCGCACGCCGCGGCCGTTGCGCTCCATGAGCCGCGCGCCGGTCTCCCGTTCCAGCTTGGCGATCTGCTGGGAGACCGCCGACGGGGTGACCATGAGCGCGTCAGCCGCTGCTCCCACGGACCCGTAGACGTGAACGGCGTGAAGGGCCTTGAGCCGGTTCAAGTCCAACATGTAAGCCAGCCTAAACGGTTTAGCGTAGAAAGTCTCGCTTGTGGTTGAATGTGTAGCGTATGAAAATAGTTGCATGAGAATCATCAAGACGAAGAAGCAGCAGACCGGCTCCGTGTCCTACCTCCAGGCGCTCGCCGAGCAGGCGCGCGACCAGCGCATCCGTTACCAGAAGCCCACTCGCTGAGCTCTCTGAGTGACCCCCCGCCATCTCGCCCTCGCCGTCGGCCTCGCGGCCGTCTGGGGCTTCAACTTCGTGGTCATGCAGGTGGGCCTGGAGCACTTCCCACCCCTGCTGTACGCGGGCGTGCGGTTCGCCATGGCGGCGTTCCCCGCCCTGCTGTTCGCAGGCCGGCCCGGAGTCGCCTGGCGCTGGGTCGCCGGGGTGGCGGCCACCATCGGGGTCGGCCAGTTCGGACTGCTGCTCGTGGGAATGCGAGCGGGCATGCCGGCCGGCCTGACCTCACTCGTCCTGCAGATGCAGGCTCTGTTCACCGTGGTGTTCGCGGTGAGGCTGCTCGGGGAGCGGCTCACCGCCCGCCGCGTGCTCGGGCTGACCGTCGCGTTCGGCGGTCTCGCCCTGGTCGCGGTCGACTTCGGCCTCTCCGGCCCGCTCGGAGCCTTCCTCCTGTGCGTGGCCGCCGCGGCCGCCTGGGGCCTCGGCAACGTCGTTCAGCGCCGCGCCGCCCCGCCCGACTCGCTGCGCTTCATGGTCTGGGTGAGCGCCTTCTCCGCGCCCCCGCTCCTGCTGCTGTCTCTGGTGCTGGAAGGCCCACCGGTGCTGACCTCCCCCGTCGAGGGCTGGTTGTCGCTGCTGTACGTGGCCTTCGTCTCCACCCTGGGCGGCTTCGGCGTCTGGGGCTGGCTGCTGCGCCGGTACGACGCTTCGACGGTGGCGCCGTACACGCTGCTCGTGCCGGTGTTCGGCATGTCGTCGGCGGCGCTCGTCACGGGTGAGCCCCTGTCCTGGCCCAAGCTGCTGGCGGCGGCGCTCATCGTCTCCGGCGTCCTGTACGCCGGCACCAGACCCCGCCGCCCCTCACTCCCCGAACCCGCCCCGGCACGTCGGCCGTCCTGACGCCCCCGATCGGCGATTCCACGAGCCGGATTCCCGCGAATCAGGGAAAATGAAGTCCGCGAAACTGGGAAAACCCGCCCCGCGGATCTGGGAAAACCAACTCCGCGAAACTGGGACTCAGAGTACGCGCGACCGTTTATTCCCAGGTGAGGGGCAACATGGATCTTCTACCCCGGAGGTCCTGCGCCTTGCCTCGCCGGTCGCGATCCGGTCCTGGTTCCGCGGCTACCTGGACACTGTGATCTTCCGCGACATCCGTGAGTTCGCCCACGTCAACAAGGCGCAGGCGATCCCTGACCTGATCGCGCACGTCGCGGAGGGGCTTGGGCTCGATGTCGCGACCGTACGCACGTATCTCGCGTATTTGGAGACCGTCTTCCTGGTCGCCTCCGCACCGGCTTGGTCCAACAATCTCTCTTCTCGGGTGACCCACGCGCCCAAGACGTACGTAACCGACAGCGGGTTGGCCGCGTACCTCATGGATGTGGACGCCGAATCGCTCCTCTCGCCGGGTCATCCCGCTCTCGGCGGGCTCCTTGAGACCTTCGTCTTCGCCGAACTCGTCAAACTTTCGACCTTCGCGCGGCGGCACGTCACTGTGCGCCACTACCGCGACAGGGAAAAGCGCGAGATCGACTTCATCCTCGAACGCCGGGACGGCAGCGTGGTGGGCATCGAGGTCAAGGCCTCCGCCACGCCCAAGAGCGAGGACGCCAAGCATCTGCGCTGGTTGAGAGACAAGCTCGGCGACAAGTTCCAGGCCGGTTACGTCCTGCACCTCGGCAGGACGAACCTCCCCTCGGGTGACCGCATCTTCTTCTCACCCTTGTCGGCGCTGTGGGGTCATGCGACACCCGATGCGCTCGTACCGAGCCTGCCCTCACTCTGAAGAATGACAGCGACCACTTTCACCACCTCCGAGGGCGAGGTTCCGCGCTGGAACTGGGGCGCCTCCAGGAACGGCGAGCGGCGGGGTGCTGGACTGGCGGCCGTCGGGATCCTCACAGCCGCCGGCCCGCGCGCCGACCGATGGGCGGCGATCACAGAATGGCGGCGGCCGCCTTCGCCGCCGCGGGAAGGGCCTCGGCGACGCGGCCGATCGCCTCGTCGTCGTGCGAGGCAGACAGGAACCACGCCTCGTACGCCGACGGCGGCAGGTAGACGCCCTGGTCGAGCATCGAGTGGAAGAACGCGGTGAACGCGGCCGTGTTCTGTGTCTTGGCCTCGGCGAAGTTCGTCACCTCGGCCTCCGTGAAGAAGATCGAGAACAGGCTTCCCGCCCGCTGCAGCCGATGCGGCACCCCCGCCGCCGCGAGCGCCTCTGAAGCGAGATCGCCGACCTTGCCCGCCGCCGCGTCCACCCGCGCGTACGCCGCCGCGTTCAGGGCACGCAACGTCGCCAGCCCCGCCGCGCAGGCCAGCGGATTGCCGGACAACGTCCCCGCCTGGTAGACGGGCCCTTCGGGAGCGAGGCACGCCATGACATCGGCCCGCCCGCCGAACGCCGCGGCCGGCAGCCCCCCGCCCATGACCTTGCCGAACGTCATCAGGTCGGCCTCCACCGGGTCCAGCCCGTACCACCCAGCCTGGGAGACCCGGAACCCCGTCAGCACCTCATCCACGATGAGCAACGCCCCGTTGGCCGTGCACAGCTCGCGCAGGCGCGCGTTGAAGCCGGGCCGCGGCGGGACGATCCCCATGTTCGCCGGGCACGCCTCCGTGATCACGCACGCGACGTCCGCCGCCGCGAACGCCTCCTCGACAGCCGCGACATCGTTGTACGGCAGCACGATCGTGTCCGCCGCCGACGCCCCCGTCACCCCAGGCGTGTCCGGCAACCCGAACGTCGCGACCCCGGATCCCGCGGAGGCCAGCAGCGCGTCCACATGCCCGTGGTAGCACCCCGCGAACTTGATCACCTTCGACCGCCCGGTGAACCCCCTGGCCAGCCGCACCGCGCTCATCGTCGCCTCGGTGCCAGAACTGACCAGCCGCACCTTCTCGACCGGCGCCACCCTGGCCACGAGCTCCTCTGCCAGCTCCACCTCGCCCCGCGTCGCGGTGCCATAGGAGAACCCGGTCGCCACGGCCTCTGACACGGCCTCGACGACCGCGGGGTGGCGATGCCCGAGGATCATCGGCCCCCAGGAGCAGACCAGGTCGACGTAGCTGTTGCCGTCGACGTCCGTGAGGTAGGGCCCCTGGCCCGAAGCCATGAAACGCGGCGTGCCGCCCACCGCGCCGAACGCGCGCACCGGAGAGTTGACGCCTCCCGGCACGATCTGGCGGGCGCGGGCGAACAGGTCCTCGGATTTCTGTGTACGGCTCACGCGACCCAGATTAGCCGGGGCAGTCGCCGATCCCGAGATCGGGCACAGGCGAGCTATAGTGACTATGTACATAGCCTTTAGTGGTTACCAACATTAGGGGGCAACGTGTCAGTCACTCAGGTCGACATAGACGACGACACTCTCAAAGAGGCCATGAGACTGATGGGCACGACGACGAAGAAGGAGACGGTGAACCTCGCTCTTAGCGAGTATGTCGCGCGGATCAAGCGGATCGAGGCGCTGGACAGGCTCGCCGCCCGCGGTCAGCGGGGCGAGTTCGACCAGGCCGCGGCAGCGCGCCAGGCATCGAGAACCGCCTGGAAAGACGCGATCACCTGATGGCCTACCTCATCGACACCTCCGCGCTGTGGTACGTCCTGCGGAACACCGAGGTGCTGGAGGCATGGGCCGATCGGATCACGACGCAGCCGCTGCGGATTTGCGAACCGACCAGGACGGAATTCCTCTATTCGGCCACAGGTCCAGCTCACCGGGACGAACTGGAAGACGATCTCAATATCCTGTGCGAACTGACACCCGTCCCTAAGTCGGCTTGGAGATGGGTCGAGAACGCGCAGTACAAGCTGACGCAGAAGGGGCAACACCGTTCCGCCGGCGTCGTGGACCTGCTGCTGTGCGCCACCGCCGTGCATCATGGGCTCACGGTGCTGCACATTGACGATGACTTCGCCACCGTGGCCGGCATCATGACCGAGGTCGACCAGCGCGACATCCGCCGGTTCTGACCTCAGTCGGCCAGCCACTCCAGGATGCGCAGCGGATCGGGCAGGGGCCGTCCGTCGGGGGGCCGGAGCCAGGTGGCGGGCCGGCCGCCGGGCAGGGTCGAGGGCGGCGCCAGGACGTAGCTGTCGCGGCAGTGCCACCGCAGCCCAGGCGTGTCGTCAATGGTGGCGGGGTCGCAGTCGAGGTGGCACGACCACCACTCGTCCTCGTCCTCGGGGTTGCCCCGGGTGGCCACATAGAACAAGACCCGGTCGCCGTGAGCGGCGACCGGGCCTGAGTGGGCGTCGGCGGCGTCGATCCTGGTGAGGGCCGACAGGCCCGCGGCGAGCGGTACGTCGAAGACGTCGAACACGCGCCCCGTGGGCAGAATCACATTGGCCTCGGGCTCGGCCTGCCACCAGCGCGTGAGCAGGGCCGGGTCGGTCGTGGCCTGCATGTGCCAGGCGGGGGACAGCGGATGGGCACCGGGGTCGGGACAACCGAGGCGGTCGCAGGAGCAGGCGCGCCGCCCGTGTGGCAGCGGATAGGCGCCCGGCACGACGGGCCAGCCCAGGGCGGCATATTCGAGCAAGGTTCCGATACGTGTCGGCCGCGCCCGCTTTTTGGTACGCCGAGCCAGTGGTACCCCCACCATGGTGTCTCCCGTCGACTCACAGTGCCTGAGGAGGTCCCGTCTCCGGGCGGCACTATCGGCCGCCAACCGCGCGGGCAGCAGGAATCTGCACCTATGCGCACGCGGGACACACCAGCACTTGTCATGCAACTCTAACCCACGGGCCCCAGGAGTTGACGGGAAACCCCTTGGTTAGAGCCTTCGCGCCACTTCGGTGGCCCAGTACGTCAGGATCAGGTCGGCCCCGGCCCGCTTGATCGAGACCAGCGATTCCATGATCATCCGATCCCGGTCCACCCAGCCGTTGGCCGCGGCGGCCTCGATCATCGCGTACTCGCCGCTCACCTGGTAGGCGGCCACCGGCACGTCCACCTCGTCCCTGAAGCGGGTGATGACGTCGAGGTAGGCCAGCGCCGGCTTGACCATGACCGCGTCCGCGCCCTCGGCCAGGTCGAGGCGGACCTCGCGCAGCGCCTCCTCCAGCGGCCCCGCCGGGTCCTGCTGGTGGGTGCTGCGGTCGCCGAACTGCGGCGCGCACTCGGCGGCCTCGCGGAACGGGCCGAAGAAGGCGGAGGCGTATTTGGCGGAATAGGCAAGGATCGGGATGTTTCCGTAACCGGCCCCGTCCAGGGCCGCGCGGATCACCCCCACCTGGCCGTCCATCATCCCGCTCGGCGCCACCATCTGCGAGCCCGCGGCGGCCTGGGCCACCGCGATCGAGGCGTACCGCTCCAGCGTGGCGTCGTTGTCCACGTCACCCGACGGCGTCAGGATCCCGCAGTGCCCGTTGTCGGTGAACTCGTCGAGGCACGTGTCGGCCATCACCACGATGGAGTCGCCGACCTCGGCGTTCACCTCACGCAGCGCCACCTGCAGGATCCCGTCGGGATCGTCGGCGGCCGAGCCGCGCGCGTCCTTCACCGCGGGGATGCCGAACAGGATCAGCCCGCCCACCCCGGCCTCGGCGGCCTCGCGGGCGGCCTTGCGCACCGAGTCGCGGGTGTGCTGCAGGACGCCCGGCATCGAGGCCACGGGGTTGGGCTCGGAGATGCCTTCCTTGACGAACACGGGCAGGATCAGGTCCGCGGCGTGCAGCCTGGTGCCGGCCACCATCCGGCGCAGCGCGGGGTTGCGGCGCAGCCGCCGGGGGCGGGCGACGGGGAATTGCGCGCTCATTTGGCTCTCCTTCTGGCGCCCCGGCGGTTCTGTGAGGGCCGGCGCGGGGTGTCGCCCACGGCCAGGGCCGCCTGACGCTGCTTGGCTCCGAACTCGGCCACCGCGGCGGCCAGGGCGGAGGCGGATGGCGTGTCGGCCATGACGTCGACCCGGAGCCCGAACTCCTCGGCCGTCTTGGCCGTCTGCGGCCCGATGACCGCGATCACGGTGACGTTGTGCGGCTTGCCCGCGATCCCCACCAGGTTGCGCACGGTGGAGGAGGAGGTGAAGAGCACGGCGTCGAAGCCGCCGCCCTTGATCGCCTCGCGGGTGGGCGCGGGCGGCGGCGCGGCCCGCACGGTGCGGTACGCGGTGACGTCGTCGCACTCCCAGCCCAGCTCGGTCAGCCCGGCGACGAGCGTGTCGGTGGAGATGTCGGCCCGCGGCAGCAGCACCCGGTTGATCGGGTCGAGCATCGAGTCATAGGGCGGCCACTCGGCCACCAGCCCCTCGGACGACTGCTCGCCGGAGGGCAGCAGGTCCGGCTTGACCCCGAACTCGACCAGGGCCCGCGAGGTCGCGTCGCCCACGGCGGCCACCTTGAGCCCGGCGAAGGCACGGGCGTCGAGGCCGTATTCCTCGAACTTCTCGCGTACGGCCTTGACCGCGTTCGCGCTGGTGAAGGCCACCCACTCGTAGCGCCCCGTGACCAGGCCCTTGATGGCGCGGTCCATCTGCTGCGGCGTGCGCGGCGGCTCGACCGAGATGGTCGGCACCTCCTCGGGCACCGCGCCGTAGGCCACGAGCTGATCGGACAGGCTGCGCGACTGCTCCTTCGTACGCGGAACCAGCACCCGCCACCCGAACAGCGGCTTGGTCTCGAACCACGACAGCTTGTCGCGCATCCCGACGGCCTCGCCGACCACGATCAGCGCGGGCTCGGTGAACCCGGCGTGCTTGAGGTCGGCCTGGAGCCGGCCGAGCGAGGACACGACGGTGTACTGCTCGGTGGTGGTGCCTGCGCTGCTGACCGCGAC
This sequence comes from Nonomuraea insulae, assembly GCF_042656245.1. Lineage (NCBI taxonomy): Bacteria > Bacillati > Actinomycetota > Actinomycetes > Streptosporangiales > Streptosporangiaceae > Nonomuraea > Nonomuraea insulae. The sequence continues at coordinate 68,023 of NZ_JBHSPA010000110.1, read as the reverse complement.
GGGCGTGGTGTCGGGCTTGCCGCCGGCGATGAGGGCCTTGCCAATGGCCACCGCGTCGCCGATGCCGCTGTAGATCACCAGCGTGCCCCGGCAGGCGGCGTGGTCGGCCCAGTCCTGGTCCTGGGCGGCGTCGACCACCCTGAACTCGGGCACGCCGGTCGCCGGCGGGATGCCCGCGTAGGTGAGCACGGCGGTCGCGGGCGGCACGCCGGGCACGATCTCGAAGTCCACCTCCGCCGCGGCGCAGGCCGCGACCTCCTCGGTGATCGAGGAGAACAGCATCGGGTCGCCTTCGTACAGGCGCACCACGAACTGTCCCCGTGCCGCGCGCTTGACGAAGTCACCCTCGGCGACCTCGACGTTCTCACGGCAGTGACGCAGCAACGGGGTTTGTGTCTCGTCGTCGAGCACCACGGCGTCGGCCTTGGCCAGCAGCTCGGCGGCGCGGAGCGTGAGTAGGTTGGGATCACCGGGACCCGCGCCCACGAACGCGACGAAACCGGAGGTCGGACTATCGGAGCTCAATGGGAATGCTCCCCCATCAATCTGTCGGCCCCTTCGGCGAGCATCTCGGCCGCGAGGAGGCGGCCCAGGTTCGCTGCCTCCGAAGGAGAGCCGGCGGCGGACTTGCGGACCGCTTCGCGGCCGTCGATGGAGACGACCACAGCGGTCAGGTTCAGAGTGTGCCCGTCATCGGACGCGAAAGCACCCACCGGTGCGGCGCATCCGGCCTCGAGAGCTGCCAGAACGGCGCGTTCCGCGATCACCGCGGAGCGGGTACGGGGGTCGTCGAGGACGCCCAGGAACTCGATCAGATCGGCGCGGTCGGAGCGGCACTCGACGGCCAGCGCCCCCTGTCCTGGGGCGGGCAGCAGCTCCTCGACCTCGAAGATCTGGGCGATGTCGGCGCTGCGGCCGATCCTGGTCAGCCCGGCAGAGGCGAGCACGACCGCGTCCAGCTCACCCGAGGTGACCTTGCCGATGCGCGTGTCGGCGTTGCCGCGGATCGGGACGTATTCCAGATCGGGACGCAACGCGCTCAGCATGGCGACGCGGCGCGGCGAGCCGGTGCCGACCCTCGCGCCCGGCGCGAGGTCGGCGAACTTGTGCGAGCCGACCAGCGCGTCGCGGTGGTCGTGCCGGGCGGGGATGGCCGCCAGCGTGAAGCGCGGGTCCTGCTTGGTCGGCAGGTCCTTCAGCGAGTGCACGGCGAAGTCGACCTCGTCCTCGAGCAACTTGTCGCGCAGGGCGCCGACGAACACGCCCGTGCCGCCGAGCTGCGCCAGGTGCGCCTTCGTCACGTCACCGAACGTGGTGATCCCGACGAGCTCCACCGCGCGCCCGGTGCGCTGGGTGTAGGCGTCGGCCACCATCCCGGACTGCGTGGTCGCCATGAGGCTGCGGCGGGTGCCGAGGCGCAGCGTGGCCAACCGCGTCGTCACAGCTCCACCTCTCTCACGGCCTCGGGCATCTTCGGATCCAGGTTGAACAACTCCCGCAGGGCTTCCGCATAATGATCGCCTCCTGGGCAGGTGGCGAGCTGCTTGACACGCACAGTCGGCTCGTGAAGCAGTTTGTCGACGACCCGCTGCACGGTCATGGCGACCTCGTCCTTCGCCCGATCGTCCAGGTCGGGCACCCGCATCAGCAGGCGGCCGAGCTCCGACTCGACCACGCCGGCCGCCTTGCTGCGCAGCGCCACCACGGTCGGGGTGACCTTGGCCGCCCGTTCGGCGTCGAGGTAGGCGCGCAGCTCCGCGGCGACGAGGTCGCGTACGGACCGTACGGCGTCGCCCTCGCGTGAGCCGATGCCGGACTCCTGGATCGTCTCCAGGTCCACCAGGGTAATGCCGGGAACCTCGCGCACGGCCGGGTCGATGTCGTGGGGCAGCGCCAGGTCCAGCAGAAACGCGGGCCTGGTGAGCATGCCGGCGGTGATGAGGTGACGGCCGGCGCCGGTGCAGGTGATGACGATGTCGGCCGCGGCGAGTTCGGCGGCCACGGCGGTGAACTCGACCGCCCGCCCGCCGACGGACTCGGCCAGCCGGGCGCCCCGCTCGTAGGTGCGGTTGGCCACGACGATGTCGGTGACCCCGGCGCGCGCCAGCGTGACGGCGGCCAGCGAGCTCATGGAGCCCGCGCCGACGACCAGGGCCCTGCGCCCGGGCAGCTCGCCCGCCAGGCCGAGGCCCGCGGAGACGAGGGAGGCGCCGTGCTTGTCGATGCCGGTGTCGTGGTGCGCCCGCTTGCCGACCCGCAGCGCCTGCTGGACCAGCTCGTTGAGGGTGGCGCCGACGGTGCCCTGGCGCTGCGCCAGCTTGAGCGCCTGGCGGACCTGCCCGAGGATCTGGCCCTCGCCGACGACCATGGAGTCGAGGCCGCACACCACGGAGAACAGGTGCTCGACCGCCCGCTCCTCGTAATGCACGTAGAAGTGCGGCGTCAGCTCTTCCACGGGGACGCCCGAGTGCTCGCCCAGCAGCGTGCTGACGGCGGTGACGGCGGCGTGGAAGCGGTCGACCGTGACGTAGACCTCGACCCGGTTGCAGGTCGAGACCACCATGGCCTCCGCGACGCAGGGATCGCTCTGTACGTCGTGCAGGAGCTTGACGAGCGCGTCGCCAGTCATCGAGACACGCTCCAGCATGGCCACCGGTGCGGTCCGGTGGCTGAGTCCTATAGCCAGAACACTCACTGACTGTCCACCGCCATGAGTGGCCCCCCAGCCTTGCGTTGCTCGTGGAACGCGAGAATCTGCAGTTCGATTGATAGGTCGACTTTACGGACATCGACGCCGTCGGGGACGGAAAGCACAACTGGGGCGAAGTTCAGGATGCTGGTGACGCCCACGCCGATCACGCGATCGCACACCTTCTGCGCGGCTGCCGCCGGTGTCGCCAGAACCACGATCGAGACCCCACGCCGTTTGATCACGGCTTCCAATTCGTCGATGTGCTCCACATTCAACCCCGCGATGGTGTCGCCCACGACTTCGGGGTCGGCGTCCACGAGCGCCGCGACCCGGAAGCCTCTGGAGACGAAACCGCCGTAGTTGGCCAGCGCGCGGCCGAGGTTACCGACTCCGACGATCGCGACCGCCCAGTCTTGTGTCAGGCCGAGCTCACGGGAGATCTGGTAGACGAGGTATTCAACGTCATACCCTACGCCGCGGGTGCCGTAGGAGCCGAGGTGTGACAGATCTTTGCGCAATTTGGCGGAATTGACCCCGGCGGCCACGGCCAGGTCCTCGGAGCTGACGGTCGCGACACCCCGCTCGGCCATCCCGTGCAGCGCCCTGAGGTACAGCGGAAGCCTGGCGACCGTCGCCTCGGGAATGCCCCGGTCACGGGGCTGGGACGGGCTCTTCACGTGCCGGTGCTCCAGGGAACGGGCGGCTTGGGGCCGCGTGAACGGAATCGGACCGCCTTTCAGGTTAATCCCTTTGTGAACCGATGCACAAAGTCAGCGGGGTACGGTTGCGTTATGCATCGCATCACGTTGCTCTCCAAGCCCGGCTGTCACTTGTGTGACGACGCGCGCGAGGTCGTCGCCAGGGTGGCGGGCGAGCTCGGCGTGCCGTGGGAGGAGATCAGCATCGAGAGCTCCGAGGAGCTCCAGGAGAAATACCGGGAGATGATCCCGGTCACACTGATCGACGGGGTGCAGCACGACTTCTGGCGGGTGAGCGAGAGCCGGTTGCGGGCCGCCCTCGCTCAGTAGACGGCCATGGGCAGCGGCACCACCTTCGCGGCGTTGACGGTGAGCTCGATGACGTTGGTGGCCAGCACCATCGACTGCCGCTCGTTGACGAACCGCTCCACGTGCGGCTGGCGCTGGTGGTCGCGATAGGCGACCTCGTCACGGTAGAGCTCGTAGACGATGCGCTGCAGGGGGGCCGACTTGACCGCGTGGCAGGCGTACACGAGGGTGTCGGGCTCGCCCCTGCGCACGGCCTCGACGGTCGCCTCGGCCAGCCGGTCGAACGCGTCGCCCGCGCCGTCCATGATCGTGAAGACGGTGAGCAGGCCGAAGATGCTCGGTGAGGGCTTGCCCGAGCCGGGCTGCTGCTGCTGCGCGGGCGTGAACACGTCGGCGCCGGGATAGACCGCTCCCGTTCCCGGCATGGCGTAGTCGGGCCGCTGGGGTCCGGTGCCGTTCATGATGTAGCCGGTCGAGGGTCCCGCGTCGGGCGGCGGCGCCATGCGGGCGGCGTAGTCGACCTCCTGGTCGCCCGCGCGATACTCGGCCACCAGGTCCCCCAGCCCCGAGGACCTGCGCGGCGGCAGGTCGGCGGGCGGCGCCGGCTCCCGCATCGCTCCGCGGCCGGGAGGGGGCGGCGGCTCGTCGCGGAACATCCGGCGCTCGTCCATGGCCAGGGGCCGCTCCTCGCGGAGCGCCACGGGCTCGTCCCTGAGCGGCGGACGCTCCACGCGCGGCGGCATACGCTCTTCCCGGCGCTGAGAGCGATCGTCACGGCGTGGGGAGCGATCGTCGTGCTCTGGGCCGAAGTCGTCCTCGTCGTCGTCCTCGTACGGCGCCAGCGGCCGCAGCACGGTGTACCAGACCGCCGCCGCGGCGACGGCGAGCAGCGCCGTGGCGAACAACGGCGGCACCGCGAACCTCATCGCACCCACGAGCGCGAGCCCCGACGGGACGACGACCACGGTCGCGTGCAGGTTGTCGGTGTCGTATTCGTCGCCGTTGCGCCACTTGAGCCCGGCGACCACCAGCATCGCCAGCATGACCACCACGTCGATGACGTGTACGCCGATCAGCAGGTAACTGGGGACGAGGTTCCAGTGGTTGGCGGCGGAGGGCAGGGACTTGCCCATCTCCTCGGTCTTCAGCGGGTCCCAGACCATGATCACGGCGGCCACGACGGTCAGCGCGATGCCGAACAACCACGCCAGGAACCTGGGAGGCGCCTTCTCCGACAGCAGCTGCACCAGCCCGACGCCCAGCCACAGCGGCGCCAGCAGGGACCCGGTCACCTGATAGACCCGGAAGGTGAACCCGCCGAAGCCCATGAGATAGCCGAAGCCGATCACACCGAGTGATAGGCACAAAGCCACGACTGCAACGGTCCAGGCGACCAACCACCCCTCAGGCTCGTCGCGGAGTCGTTGGATCAGGGCTCCCGCCGCGATCGCGGCCAGGAGCGCACCGGCAAGAGCTAGGACAGCAACGAGGATCTCCATGGTGACTCCAATGCTGCCGGACGATGCCTCCCAGCCGGTAGCCGAAGAGGGAACGGGTCGGTCCAACACGGTATCCGCCGATTACGCCTAGTCATGCACCCAAGCCGTGGATTGTGGAATTTCCGGTTGATTTCTAGAGTGTTCGAGCACGCCGCACCCCTTACCCCTAGGGATACCGGATGCCTGACTCGTCGCCGTTCGCCGGGCTCCTCGCTCCAGCGGTCGCTGGACCTGCCCGGACGGGCGAGCTCGCCGTGCGCGAAGACGTGCGCGAAGACGTGCCCGATGACCTCCGTACGCTGGTGACGCATGCCAAGAACGGATGCACGCAGTCCTTTGGCACGCTCTATGACCGCTATGTGGACCTTGTCTACCGCTACATCTACTTCCGGGTCGGCTCCCATCCGCTGGCCGAAGACCTCACCAGCGAGACCTTCCTGCGCGCCCTGCGCAGGATCGGCGACTTCACCTGGCAGGGCCGCGACTTCGGGGCCTGGCTCGTGACCATCGCGAGAAACCTGGTGACCGACCACTTCAAGTCGGGCCGCTATCGGCTGGAGATCCCGACGGGCGAGGTGATGGACGTTCCACTCGACGGCTCCCACATCCCGGAGAACGCCGTGGTCACGGCCATCATCAACGATCGGGTGCTGCGCGCCGTACGAGATCTCAATCCCGAACAACAGGAATGCGTGGTCCTGCGCTTCCTGCACGGCCTCTCGCTCGCGGAAACCGCGCTGATCATGGGGAAGAAGAGTGGAGCGATCAAAGCGCTGCAGTTCCGGGCCGTACGGTCGCTGGCCAGAGCCCTCAAGCACGACTTGGCGTAACCTCCACCATCCGCCCCTCGTTAAGCAGGTGTCATGGCCGCAACGGTCGGGGAGCCGTCATGAGTAGGGGGCGCCGCCGACGAGAGCGCGTGCTGGAGCAGCTCACCGAACTTCGGGAGCTGCCGCTCGGCGGTGGGCCGGAACCGGCCTTCAGGGAACGACTGCGCGCCGAGCTGCTGTCCGGCGCGCTCGCAACGCGGCAGGAGCAGGAGACGGCCGCCAAGCCGGCCTCGCACCGCCGCCCCGCGCGGCGCAGGCCGCTGCTGTCCCAGCTCGCCGCGCTGGGGCTGGCGACGGCGATGACGGTCTCCTCCTTCGCCACCTACCGGGCGGTACCCGGTGACTCGCTCTACCCGCTCAAGCGCGCCGCCGAGAGCACCTTCGTCCATCTCACCTCCGACGACGCCAAACGCGGCGAGCGCGAGCTCAACGCGGCCAAGACGCGCGCCAATGAGGTCGCCAGCCTGCTCGGCTCGTCCACAGACGGCCCGCTGATCAACAAGACGCTGAAGGACATGGAGGAGTCGACCCGGGCGGGCATCCGCCGGCTCGAACGCGCCGAGCCCCGCTCACCGAAGATCAAGAAGTTCGCGCGGGACCAGGAGGAGACCGTCAAGCCCATGCTTCAGCAGCTCGGCGAGGATCAGCTGGCCCAGGCGGAGGGCTATCTCGACTACATCGAGGGTCTGGTCGCCCCTGAGTAGTTGACCTGCTCCTCACCCTGAAGGGGCGGGGATTCCCGTGCTCTGGAACGGGGTGCTTGGCGTTTCGCGGACCCGGCTGGGTCTCCACGCCCTGAGACGACCGGCCCGGCCGCCTGTCCTTTGGACTTGATGTTCCTCGCCCCGACGATGTCGGCGTGCTCGGTGTGCCCGCAAGAGGTGCAGGAGAAGATCGCTTGGCTCTTGCGGCTCTTCTCGTCCACCTTCCCGCATGCGGGTTCCGGGCACGTCTGGGACGTGTACGCGGGGTTGATCTTATGGATGGCGCTGCCGGTGTAGCGCGCCTTGGAGCGCAGGGCGACTTCCAGGCCGTACCAGCCCTTGTCGAGAATCGCCTTGTTGAGCCCGGATTTAGCGGCTGCGCCGTTGCGCAGGAACCTGCCTGGCCGGGCGGGGTCGGGCTTCGGCGTGACGGCCGCGCTCATGCCCTTGGTGTTCAGCTCTTCGATGACCACGTGCCCGTACCCGCCAGTGAGTCGGTGCGCGGTCTGCGCGTTGAAGTCGGCGCGCCGCCACCGCACCCGCCGCATGATCTCACCCATCGCGGCCCTGACCCTCTTGCGCCGCTTCGATCCCTTCGTGGTGCGGGCGAGTTGGCGTTGCAGCCGGAGATACCGTTGCGCTTCGCCGGGCGTGAGATACCCGGGGTCGTTCTTTCGATGCCCTGGCATCTGCGGTGGCGGACGCGTGGAGGAGACACCGCCGGTTGCGGCGTGGCGGCGGTCGAAGAACTCCCCGTCGGAGGTCACGGCTGCCGTGACCACCCCCCGGTCCACGCCTACCCATCGCGGGGACGCGTGTTGCTCACGCTCGGCGATGCCATCGTCGATCAGGAAGCTGATGAACCAGTGCCTGCCGTCCCGGGACACGGTCGCGGACCTGACGCTTCCCCCGAGCCGGCGCGACATGCGAAACCGGGCCCAGCCGAACTTGGGCAGGTACACCCGCCCCCACTTGCGGCCGATCCGCTCTACCGGCAGGTGTTTGGCGGTAGGGAACCGAAACGAGGGCCACCACTTCGCCTTCGACTTCCAGCGCACCTTCCACGTGCCGTGCTTGCGGCACGCCTCGTCCAGGTCCTTGAGGGTCTGCTGGATCACCTGGGCGGGCGCGTCGACGAGCCAGTCGCAGTACGGGTCCTTCTTGGCCTCAGCCAGTTGCCTGCACTGCTCCTCATAAGCGATCCCTGCTGCGCCGCTGCGCAGACATCATGATCGAGGTGTGTGACAGTTCAACGGCGAGCACGACCACGTCCACCTGCTCGTCCATTACCCGCCCAAGGTCGCGATCAGCAAACTCGTCAACTCGTTGAAGGGCGTCTCCTCGCACTACCTGCGCAAGGAGTTCACCGGCCGGGTCGACCCCGCCGTCATGCACGGCCCCTTCTGGTCGCCCAGCTACCTCGCCGCCTCCTGCGGCGGAGCACCACCATCGATCATCGAGGCGTACATCGAACAGCAGCGCCGCCCCACCTGAGGTCCCGAGCAACGCCGAGGGCCTTCTGCCAGCCTTTGGGTAAGTAAGCTGAAGCCCATGTGGCGGCTTATGCGACGACGACAGGAAGTGCAGCCCGAGGTCGCCGGCGAGGCCGCGGCGCAGGCGGCGGTGACCGTCGCCCCGGCGAACCCGGACCTGCAGGCCGCGGCCTTCTTCGACGTGGACAACACGATGATGCGCGGCGCCTCGATCTACCACTTCGCCAGAGGGCTGGCCACGCGCGGGCTGTTCACCACGTCGGACCTGTTCAAGTTCGCGGTGGGGCAGGCGGTGTTCCGGCTGCGCGGCAACGAGAACCCCGACCACATCGCGGTGGCCAGGGAGACCGCGCTGGCGTTCGTCGCGGGAGCCAAGGTCGACGACGTCGTACGCCTCGGCGAGGAGATCTACGACGAGGTCATGGCCGACCGCATCTGGGGCGGCACCCGGGCACTCGCCCAGCGGCACCTCGACGCCGGCCAGCGGGTCTGGCTGGTCACCGCCACGCCGGTCGAGCTGGCCAGGGTCATCGCGCAGCGGCTCGGCCTGACCGGCGCGCTCGGCACGGTCGCCGAGACCAGCGACGGCGTCTACACCGGGCGGCTGGTCGGCGACCTGCTGCACGGGCCCGCCAAGGCGGAGGCCGTCCGGGCGCTGGCCCGCAGGGAGGGGCTCGACCTGGCCCGGTGCACCGCCTACAGCGACTCGGCCAACGACCTGCCGTTGTTGTCGCTGGTGGGGCGTCCCGTGGCCATCAACCCGGACAGCGAGCTGCGTGAGCACTCCAAGAAGCACGACTGGCCGATCAGGGACTTCCGCACCGGGCGCAAGGCCACGATGACGGCCCTGCCGATCGCGGCGGGCCTGGGGGCGGTCGCGGGCGGGGTGGCCGCGGGCATCGCCCTGCGCCGGCACTACCGCGGCCGCCCCTGAGCTACTTCAGCGACTTGAACAGCTTGTTCGCCTCCGGTTGTTTCCACTGGAGCCGGTTGCGGTCCGGGGGGAAGGGCTCCCAGGGCACGGCGACGAAGTTCACCTTGGTGCCGGCGAGTTGTGTGGCGAGCTCGTACATCTCCTCCACGCCGAGATCCGTCTTCACAGCCGCTCGCACCGCCCCGAGGAAGCTCTTGACCTTGCCCGGGTCGGTGAGCACCTGCCGCTGCGCCTTCTTGAGCATCGCCAGCATGAGCGCCTGCTGCCTCTTGATCCGCGAGACGTCGGAGCCGTCGCCGTACTGGCGCAGCCGTGCCCAGCCGAGGGCCGCCTCCCCGTTGAGCATGTTCTCGCCGGCGGGCAGCTTGAGCTTCGCCTTGCGGTCGTCCACCGGCTCCGGCACCTTGACGCTCACGCCCCCGAGCGCGTCCACCATGTTCTTGAACCCGGCGAAGTCCATCTCGACCGTGTGGTGCAGGCGCAGGCCCGTCAACTTCTCCAGCGTCGTCCTGAGGCAGGCGGCCCCGCCCGAGTTGTACGCCGAATTGATCATGTCGGCCCTGGCCGGGTCGGAGCCGCAGCGCGGGATGCGCACGATCGAGTCGCGCGGGACGCTGACCGCGGTGGCCCTACCCCTGTCGGCCGGCACGTGGACGATGATGATGGTGTCGGAGCGCTGGCCGGAGCCCTGGCTCAGCGGACCGTACTCGGCGTTGCGCTCTCCGGCCCGCGTGTCCGAGCCGATCACCAGCACGTTGCGGGCGCCGCTCATGTCCACCGGTTCGGCCCCGGCCGGCGGCGCGGCCGTGTGGTGGTCTCCGACGAGCAGCGTGGGCACCGCGACGGCGGCGGCCGTGGCGACGGCGACGAGCCCGGCCGCCCACCATCCCGTCCACCTGCGCCGCGGGCGGTCGCGCAGGAAACGGTCGCGCTGGCGGACGAGCGTGGGAGGCGGTTCGTGCTGGAGCCCGGCCCCGAGGTCTCTGAGCAGGTTCAGGTCGTCCATCCTCACTCCTCCTCCATCGGGTTGGCGTCGCCGAGCGCGGCACGTACCTTCCGCCTGCCCCTGTTGAGGCGGGAGCGCACGGTTCCGATCGGGATGCCGAGCGCTCGCGCGGCCTCCTCGTAGGTGAGATCGCCCCAGGCGATCAGCAGCAGGACGTCGCGGTCCTTGGCGGACAGCGCGGCCAGGGCGCCGGCCAGCTCCGAGCGGACGGCCTGGGCGGTCACGCCGGCCGCCACCCGGTCGGCGGGCGACTCCACCTCGGAGTCGACAGGGGCGCGCAGGAGGGCCCGGTAGCGGGCGGCCTCCGTGCGGCGGTGGCGGGAGATGAGCTTGGTGAGGATGCCGAAGAGCCACGGCCTGGCGTCCTGGTAGGCCAGGTCGTAGCTCCTCCTGCGGGAGAAGGCGACCAGGAACGTCTCTCCGACCAGGTCCTCGGCGGGGCCGGGGCCGAGGCGTTGGGAGACGTACCGGTAGAGCATGGCGGAGTAGCGGTCGAAGAGCTGGGCGAACGCCTCGGGTTCTGTCCACGAGGCGCTCACGAGCTCGGAGTCCGCACCCTTGACGGCGGGTTGCGTGATCATCTCCGCCCTTCTGTGGGGGATCGGTCACGGATGTCTTGCCACAACCCGCCTTTCAGGTTCAGATTTCCTTCAGCTGGCCTCCGTCGATCACGAACTCGGCGCCGGTCGTGCTGCCCGAGCGGGGGGAGACGAGCAGGGCGACCGCGTCGGCGATCTCCTGCGGGTGCACGAGCCGCCCGGTGGTGAGTTTCATCATGGCAGGAGCCACTTCGGCGATCACGCTGTCCTTGTCGGAGCCGGTCACGCCCGCCATGACCTCGGCCGCGCCGCCGTCCTTGGTCCACCAGTCCGTCAGCACCGCGCCGGGCGAGACGGTGTTGACCCGGATGCCCTGGGGCCCGTACTCCTCCGACAACGACTTGCCCACCGCCAGGACGGCCGCCTTGGCCGCGCCGTAGTCCACGTTCATGGCCCCGGGCTGCTTGGCCATCGTGGAGGACACGTTGACGATCGAGCTGCCGCCCCGCTCCAGCATGTGGGGTACGGCGGCGCGGATCATGCGTACGGCGGCGAACAGGTTGAACTCGAACATCGCCCGCCAGTCCGCGTCGTCCGGCGTCATGAACCCGAACCGCGGCAACGTCGTCCCGGGCGGCGGGCCGCCGGCGTTGTTGACCAGGATGTCGACGCCGCCGAACTCCTCGACCGCACGCGCGACGACCTGGGCCGGCGCGTCCGGGTCCATCAGGTCCACCGCGACGTGCGTCACCTTGGCGTCGGGAGCGGTACGGGACGCGGCGACCACGTGGACGCCCTCGTCCACGAGGGTCTGGGCGATGGCCAGGCCGATGCCCTTGGACGCGCCGGTGACAATGGCGACGCGGCCGGAAAGTTGAAGATCCATGAGGGTTCCCTTCGGTGTGTTCGCTCAGAGAACACCGAGGGGCCCATGGAGGTTGCAGTCAGAGGAACGGCGGGAAGGCGTGCCCTCTGCGCAGCCGCAACTGGTTGAGCAGTTGCTGGATGACCTCGCGCACGTGGTCGGTGATGTTGAAGACCAGCATGGGGTCGTCGGCCGCGGAGGGTTCGTACTCGTCGGTGCGGATCGGCTCGCCGAACTCGATCATCCACTTCGACGGCAGCGGCACCAGGCCGAGCGGCCCGAGCAGCGGGAAGAACGGGGTGATCGGCAGGTAGGGCAGCCCCAGCATCCTGGCCAGGAACTTCAGGTCGCCGATCTTGGGATAGATCTCCTCGGCCCCGACGATCGCGGTGGGCACGATGGGCACACCGGCGCGGATGGCGGAGGCCACGAAGCCGCCGCGGCCGAAGCGCTGCAGCTTGTAACGCTCGGAGAAGGACTTGCCGACGCCCTTGAACCCCTCGGGGAACACCCCGACCAGCTCGCCCTTGCGCAGCAGCCGGTCGGCGTCCTCGCGGCAGGCCAGCGTGTGGCCGGTCTTGCGCGCCAGGTGGCTGAGGAACGGCAGCTGGTAGACCAGGTCGGCGCCGAGCAGCCGCAGCGGCCTGCCCGCGTCGTCGTGCAGCGCCACCTGCAACATCAGCGCGTCCATCGGCAGCGTGCCGGAGTGGTTGGCGACGATCAGCGCGCCGCTGTCGTCGGGGATGTTCTTGAGCTCGACCGTCTCGACCCTGAACCAGTGGTTGTAGAGCGGCCTGATCAGCTCGAGGACGACCTTGTCCGTCAGCTCGGCGTCGTAGCCGAACTCGTCGACCTCGTAGTCGCCTGTGACGCGCCTGCGGAGGAAGGCCAGCAGCCTGGCCATCGGGTCGGGCTCCTCGAAGGACGGCGCCGCGCTGATCGGGATCACGCCGGCGTCTTCGTGGGGAACGCTCAAGTACGGACACCTCCGAGCGGCCGCAGGCCGCGAGAGCGCAGGAAGTCGTCGAAGGCGGCCCCGGTGGTGAACTTGGGCTTCCAGCCCAGCTCGACCTCCAGCCTGGAGCTGTCGACCGCGCGGCCGTGGCTCATCAGCCTGACCTGCTCGGGCGAGTATTCGACCAGCCCGATCCTGCGTACGGCGCTGCCCAGCACCCTGAAGGCGGGCGAGAACAGCGGCAGCGACGGCCGCCCCGCCCTCCTGGCGCACTGCGACAGCAGCAACACACCTGCCCCGGCCACGTTGTACGTGCCGGGGTGATCTTCGGTCGCCATCCGGCGCAGCACCTCGACCGCGTCGTCCTCATGGACGAACTGCAGCCGCGGGTCGAAGCCGAACACGGTCGGCAGCACCGGCTGGGTGAAGTAACGCGTCAGCGGCGAGTCGACGCCGGGACCCATGAAGTTGGCGAAGCGCAGCAGCGACACGGTGACGTCGGGACGGCGGCGCGCGAAACCCCGCACGTAGCCCTCGACCTCGGCCGCGTCCTTGGCGTAGCCGTGGATGGGGCCGTCGTGCGGCTCCAGGTCCTCGGTGAACACCGCAGGATCCCGCGGCGACGAGCCGTAGACGGCGGTGGTGGAGCGCACCACCACGCGCCGCACGGTCGCCGACCTCTGGCAGGCACCGAGCAGCTGCATGGTGCCGATCACGTTGTGCTCTTTCATGGCCGCCCTGCCACCGCTCCTCGACGGAGCGCTGACCAGACTCATGTGCACAACGGTGTCGATGTCCGCGGCCGCGATCACCTGGGTGATGTCGGGGCTGCGCAGATCCACACGGACGAATTCCGTCCGACCGAGAGAGATGCCGCCGTCTCGCGTCAGCGAGGGGGGCGGCACTGTGTCCACTCCGATGACGCGACTGATGTCCGGGTCCGCCGCCAGAACGCTCGCCACCCGGGCGCCTATGTGGCGCGAGACCCCGGTGACGAGCACGGTGTGGGTCATCAGCGCCTCGCAGCTGCGTCGGTTACTTCTTGTTACGCCGCTGGATGCGCGTCTTCTTGAGCAGCTTGCGGTGCTTCTTCTTAGCCATCCGCTTGCGGCGCTTCTTGATCACAGAGCCCATACGGGACCCCCAGGTACTGATAGCAAGTATGAACCGATGTGCGAGCGCACACCGGCTCACAGACTACCGGCGATCCACGGTGGATCGCCCATTGGGGGGCGAGAGCCCGGTCGCATCAGCGGCGGCCGGGCCTCTCCCGCGACAGCATTCACGACACGGCCTGGCGTGTCGCTACGTCAACCTGCCTCGATGTAGGCCTCCCGCAGATAGTCGTGTACCGCCTGCTCAGGCACCCTGAACGATCGGCCGACTCGGATGGCCGGCAGCTCGCCAGAGTGAACGAGCCGGTACACCGTCATCTTGGACACCCTCATGACCGTCGCCACTTCTGCGACGGTCAGGAACTTCACCTCGCTGAGAGGTCTTTCGCCTGCACCCATCGGACGCCTCTTCCGCACGTGTTTCCGGGTTATCCCCACTGGTGCCATTGCTCACGCACGTGTACTGCCGTCAGCGTAAGTCGGGACTCCGAGTGCGCAAACCCCCTATTTTCTCAGCCGACGGAGCCACCTGTCAGCCGAACCAGCGAATTCGCTGGCCAAACAGCCTGTCCGAGCACGTCACCCGGACGTTGGAACTGTCCAAGCTGCCACATATAAGAGTCGCCGGAGCCTCGTCAAAAGTTGGCAAAGGGACAGCGAGCCCCTTGGAATGCAGGCGCGAAAAGACGGTATGGGGATGACCGAATTCGACTCAAAGGGCTCGTGAGACTCCTGTGACGAGTCTCTCGGTCAACGGAGCGTAGTAGCGCGGTAGCACATTGTCATCGAGTGGCACGACCACTTCAATTTTGCCTTCCGCCTCACCGACGAACAGCCCAGGGTCGTTGCAATCGGCGAACGCCACTGTCGGCACACCGGACTCCCCCGCCGCTCCCGCCCAGCCGTGATCGGCGATCACCAGGTCGGGAAGATCATCACCGAGCTCGCCGAGCATGTGCCGCATCGGAGCCGCGTCGTGGGTGTGCACGAGGGCTCCCCTGTCGTCGAGCATGGCGATGTCCTGGAGGTAACGGACCCTTCTCGGACGACCGAAACCCGACCCCGCGTACGTCCAGCCCTCCGCGGGCGACAACAGCCGAGCGCCCTTCGCCACGCACAGGGCGGCCAGCGACAGGTGGATGGCCAGCACGCCGGTGGGGTGCCCGGTGGCGAACAGGATGCGCGGGCTCGGCCGCGACAGCACCGCGGCGATGCGCTCGGCCATGGCGTCGGCCGCGTCGATCGTCAGGTCGGGGTCGATCGTGTCCTGGCCCCAGCGGTGCCCGGGGTCGGAGACGACGCCGGCGGACTTGGCCATCAGCGCCAGGATGTCGCGGTAGGACCACGGCTGATCGAAGGTCAGGCCGAGCGCGTAGTACGGGTCGCCGTTGGCCAGCGAACTGTAGTGGTCGAGGTTGTTCTCGCGCGAGGTCGCGACATCGCCCGCGATGCGGCTGTGGACAAGCTGTTCTCGAAGTTCGTCGCGGCTCAGCACTGGTTCTTTCCTCGTCAGGGCATCGGATCGAGGCCGTGCAGGGGGAAGACCGCGTGCCGGGTCGCCATGACCGCACGGTCAATGGGGTCCGCTGGATCATAACCACCGGAGAAGTCGCGAAATTCCGGGTTTCGGCCGTCCGTCATGGTGAGGGGCGGGGTCTCGCCCGTGCGTTCGCGTACGAACTGGCGCCAGTCCTCGCTCGTCGGCGTGGCCGGGTCGATCGGATGGCCCGCCATCTCGGCGATGAGGTGCGTCCACGCCCGTGGCACCACCTGCACCAGCTCGTAGCCGCCCCCGCCGGTCGCGATCCAGCGGCCGCCCGCCGTCTCGTGGGCCAGGCGGTGCAGGGCGGCGTAGGCGGCGCGCTGGCCGTCGACGCTGAGCATCAGGTTGGCCAGGGGGTCGAGCGCGTGGCTGTCGCAGCCGTGCTGCGTCACCAGGATCTCCGGCCCGAACTCGTGCAGCAGCGGCGGCACGACCGCGTGGAAGGCCCGCAGCCAGCCGGAGTCGCCGGAGCCGGCCGGGAGCGCGACGTTGACGGCCGTGCCGTCGGCGCCGGTCTCCTCGGGGAACCCGGTGCCGGGGAACAACGTGCGCGGGCTCTCGTGCAGGCTGATCGTCAGGACCCTGGGGTCGTCGTAGAAGACCGTCTGCACGCCGTCGCCGTGGTGGACGTCCACGTCCACGTACGCGATGCGGCCCGCCCCCTGCTTGAGCAGCCAGGCGATGGCCAGCGCCGGGTCGTTGTACACGCAGAACCCGCTGGCCTGGGCGGGCATCGCGTGGTGCAGCCCGCCCGCGATGTTGACCGCGTGCTCGGCCGAGCCCTCCCAGACCGAGCGGGCGGCGGCCAGCGAGGCGCCGGCGATCAGCGCGGACGCCTCGTGGACGCCCGCGAACGCGGGGTTGTCGCTCGTGCCCAGCCCGGCGCCGAAGTCGGGCAGGCCGGAGGCGGAGACCCGCTTGACGGCCTCGATGTAGTCGCGCTCGTGCACCAGGGCCAGCTCGTCGTCGCTCGCGGGCACGCAGCCCGCCATCTCGACCTTGTCGAGCACTCCGAGCTCGCGGGCGAGCGCCATGGTCAGCTCCACGCGCACGGGGGCGAGCGGATGGCTGGGGCCGAAATTGTAGGAGGTGAGAGCGTCGTCCCAGATCACCCGTGCCGACCGGCTCATGCCAACCCCTCCGCGTGCTCCCTCGCCTTGCGCAGACGTTACCGCAGCGCAGACGCCTCAGCGTAGCTTCGGTTCGGCGCGCGGAAGCTCTCCCCATATTTCGTGACTTATGGTCTTTAGCGTGGCGCGGGCCTTCGTGAAGTTCTGGCGACTCTTCCAGCGTCCCAAGGTGTTCGACCGGACGCTCGTGATCGTGCTGGCCCTTCCCTGGTTCATCGGGGCCGTCGCGCTGATCGGCCGGGGCGACACGAGCGTCGTCCCAGGTGGCGCGCACTACCTGCTGGGGCTGGCGCTGCTGCTCATGCGCCGTCGCCGCCCGGTCCTGACGGCGGCGCTGGTGGCGGCGGTGGACTTCGCAGGGCTCGCGACGCAGGTCGTGACGCTCACCAACTTGCCCACGGCCATCGCCCTCTACAGCGTGGGCCGCTACACCACCGGCCGCACGACCGCGATCACCGCGGCGGTCGCGGCCGTGTTCTACGCCACCACGATGGAGCTGTTCTGGCGCGCGCAGGGCGGCTGGGTGGCCGCCATGTTCCTGGTCGGGGTGTCCACGGGCGTCGGGCAACTCGTCCTGCTCAGGGCCGAGCTCAGAGACCGCGGCAGGCGCGAGGCCACCGACGCGGCGGTACGCGCCGAGCGGCGCCGCATCGCCAGGGAGCTGCACGACGTCGTGGCACACCACATCACCGTGATCAACGCGCTGGTCGGCGGCGCGCGGGCCACGCTCCCGCCGGAGCAGGTGGTCACCAGAGGCGCCCTGGAGAGCGCCGAGCAGACCGCCCGCCAGGCCATGTCGGAGATGCGCCGCCTGCTCGACGTGCTCAGGGCCGACGGGAACGAGGGCCCTGACGCCGCGACCGGGGTGGGCGCTGAGCGGTTGCCCGCACTGATCAAGGAAGCCGGGTCGGCCGGGGTGCCCGCCAGCCTCACCGTGACCGGGGATCCCGCCGAACTGCCCGCCGCCGTGGACCACGCGGTCTACCGGATCGTCCAGGAGGCGCTGACCAACACGCGCAAGCACGCCGCCGGCGCCAGGGCCAGCGTCCGCCTGGCCTACGAGCCCGCCGCCGTCGAGGTCGAGGTGCTCGACGACGGCCTGGCGAAGCGCGGGGGCCTGGCGAAGGACGGGGGCCCGGCGAAGGACGGGGGCCTGGCGAACGACGGGGGCACGCCGGGATTCGGGCTCGGCGGCATGGCCGAGCGGGTGGCCCTGTGCGGCGGCCGGCTCTCCACGGGCCCCCGGCCCGAGGGAGGATTCCGCGTGCACGCCCGCATCCCCCTGGAGAAGACATGACGATCAACGTGCTGCTGGCCGACGACTACGCCCTGGTGCGCGTGGGCTTCAAGCTCATGCTCGACGCGCAGCCCGACCTGTGCGTGGTCGGCGAGGCCGCGGACGGCGAGCAGGCGGTGGACCTGAGCAGGCGGCTGCGCCCCGACGTGGTGGTGATGGACCTGCACATGCCGGGCATGGACGGGGTGCGCGCGACCGAGCTGATCACCGCGGAGCTGCCGGGCGTACGGGTGCTCGCGCTGAGTACGTTCGACCTGGACGAGAACGTGGTAGCGGCGCTGCGGGCGGGCGCGAACGGCTTCCTGCCCAAGGACGTCTCCCCCGAGGAGCTGATCGAGGGCGTACGCGTGGTGTACCGGGGCGAGTCGGCCGTCGCGCCGCGCCTGCTGACCCGGCTCATCGGCGCCTTCGTCCGCACCTCGCCCCCGCGCCAGGAGGCCGCCCCCGAGCTGGGCGGCCTCACGGAGCGCGAGCGGGAGATCCTCGTGCTCATCGCCCGCGGCCGGTCGAACGCGGAGATCGCGGCCGAGCTGTCGGTCTCCCCCTCGACCGTCAAGAACCACGTGACGAGCCTGTTCGCCAAGATCGGCGTCAGGGACCGGGCACAGGCCGTGATCGTCGCGTACGAGGCCTCCCTGGTACACCCCGGAGACTAGGACCAGGGTCCTACTCCGCCCCGGCGGAAACAGTCCTCGGGCAGGAAGAAACCGCGCGTCCACGACGGCACGCTTGGGATCATGACCACGATCCGGGCTACGAACCTGAGCAAGCGCTACGGTGACACCGTCGCCGTGGCCGACCTGTCGTTCGACGTCCAGCCGGGCCAGGTGACCGGCTTCCTCGGCCCCAACGGCGCGGGCAAGTCAACGACCATGCGCATGATCCTCGGGCTCGACCGGCCGTCGGGCGGCTCGGTGCTCGTGGACGGGCGGCCGTACGCGGAGTTGAGCCACCCCCTGCGCAAGGTCGGCGCGCTGCTGGACGCCAAGGCCGTGCACGGCGGGCGCAGCGCCCGCAACCACCTGCTGGCCATCGCGCAGAGCAACGGCATCCCGAGCAGCCGGGTGGGCGAGGTGCTGGAGGCCGTCGGCCTGCGCGAGGTCGCCAGACGGCGGGTCGGCGGGTTCTCGCTGGGCATGGCGCAGCGGCTGGGCATCGCCGCGGCGCTGCTCGGAGATCCGGAGATCCTGCTGTTCGACGAGCCCGTCAACGGGCTCGACCCCGACGGAATCCTGTGGATCCGCACGTTCATGCGCAAGCTCGCGGCCGAGGGGCGGACGGTGTTCGTCTCCAGCCACCTCATGAGCGAGATGGCGCAGACGGCCGACCACCTGATCGTGATCGGCAAGGGCAGTCTCATCGCCGACACGAGCGTGCGGGAGTTCATCGGGCGCAGCTCCCAGGGGTACGTACGGGTCCGCTCGCCCCGGCTGGCCGAGGTGGCCGAGCTGGTCAAGGTGGGCGAGCTGCACCCCGACCACCTGCGCGTGACCGCGATGAGCACCCTCGAGATCGGCACGCTCACCGCGCGGGCCGGTCTGCCGCTGGAGGAGCTGACGTTCGTGCAGCCCTCGCTCGAAGCGGCGTACATGGAGCTGACCAAGGACAGCCTGGAGTTCTCCTCATGATCGACATTTTCCGGTCCGAATGGACCAAGATCCGCTCGGTGCGTTCCACGGTGTGGACGCTGGCCGTCACCGCGCTGCTGATGATCGGCATCGGGGGCCTGATCAGCGCCGCCGCCTCGGGCTCCGCCGACGGGCCCGTGCCCGGCGACCAGGTCGTCGTGCTGGGCCTGGCGGGCATCATGTTCGCCTCGCTCTCCATGGCCACGCTGGGCGTCCTGGTGATCTCCAGCGAATATCGCACGGGCGGCATCAGGACCTCGCTCATGGCCGTGCCGAAGCGGCTGCGCCTGCTCACCGGCAAGATCGTGGTGTTCACCGCGATGTCGCTGGTCGTGACCGTGCTCGCGTCGGCCGCCGCGCTCATCGTGAGCCTGGCGATCGCCCAGCCGCCGTCGGTCCCGATCGGCGCCGCTGTGGAGGCCGTGCTCGGGGCCGGTCTCTACCTGACCGCCTGCGGCCTGTTCGGGCTGGGTCTGGGCACCCTGGTCCGGCACACGCCCGGCGCGCTCGTGTCGGCCATCGCGCTGATGCTGGTGCTTCCCCAGCTGACCGCCCAGCTCCCGGGTCAGTGGGGCAGGATCGTGAACGAGTTCTTCACCACCAACGCCGGGATGCTCGTCGTGATCCCCCCGCGGGGCGAGGCCATGCTGGGGGCGTGGAGCGGGTTCGGCGTCTACCTGGTGTGGGTGGCCGCCGCCATGATCGCGGGCGCCGTCCTGCTCCAGCGGCGCGACGCCTGAGCTCATTCGGCGCGGAGGGCGATCACGGGGTCCAGTCTGCCCGCCCTCCGCGCCGGCGCCACGCCGAAGAACACCCCGACCGCCGCCGACACCCCGAAGGCCAGCGCGATCGACCACCAGGTGATCGTGGCCGGCACCTCGGTGAACGTGGAGATGGCCAGCGAGCCGCCGACCCCGAGCATGATCCCGATGAGCCCGCCGATCGTGGTCAGCAGCACCGCCTCGATGAGGAACTGGGCCAGGATGTCGCGCTGCCTGGCCCCCAGCGCCTTGCGCAGCCCGATCTCACGGGTCCGCTCACGCACGCTGACCAGCATGATGTTCGACACGCCCACGCCTCCGACCAGCAGCGAGATGCCCGCGATGGCGGCCAGCACGCCGGTGAGCATGCTCAGCACGCTGCCGATCGTGCCGAGCAGCGCGGTCTGGGTGACCGCCGAGAACTGCTCGCCCGGATACCTGTCCCGCAGCGCCGCCGTGACCCGGGCCGACAGCGGGTCGATCTCGTCAGGCCCCGAGGCGCCGACGGCCAGCCCGTTGATCCGCTCGATCCCGAGCAGCCGCTGCGCCGTCGTCACCGGGATGTGGATCTCCTGGTCGCGGGAGAGCCCGAACGTCTGCCCCACCGTGGCGTACACGCCCACCACCCGGAACCGCGCCCCCGCCACCGTCACCTGCCGCCCGATCGGATCCAGCTCGCCGAACAGCCGGTCGGCGACCTCCGAGCCCAGCACGGCGACCCTGCGCCGGGTGTCGACGTCCGTCTCGCTCAGCGGGCGGCCCTTGGCGAGGGGCCGGTCGAAGATGTTGACCAGGTTCTGGTCGGTGCCGACGACCGTGACGAACGCCTCGGTCCTGCCCACGCGTACGGTCTCGCCCGACTGCAACGAGACCGTCACCTTCGACGGGTCGCCCACCACGCGCCGCACGTACGCCACATCGGCCAGGCCGAGCCTGCTCTGGGAAGGGGCCGCGCCCAGGCTGATGCGGCCGGGGACGACGAGGATGATGTTCGTGCCCAGGCCGGAGATCTGCTTCTCGATCTCGTCCTTCGCGCCGGTGCCGATGGCCACCAGGATCACCACGGCCAGCACGCCGATGATGACGCCCAGCATGGTCAGCACGCTGCGCATCCGATTCACCCGCAGCGCTTCCAGCGCCATCACCAGCGCCTCGGCGCTGTTCATGCGGTGTCCCGCTCGATCAGGCCGTCGCGTACGTGGATCTGCCGCCTGGCGTGGGCCGCGACCGCCGCCTCGTGCGTGACGAGCACCACGGCCACGTCGCTCTCGGCGTTGAGCCGGTCGAGTATGGCCATGACCTCGGCCCCGTTGCTGGTGTCGAGGTTGCCGGTGGGCTCGTCGGCCAGCAGCACCTTGGGCTCGCCGACCAGCGCCCTGGCGATGGCCACGCGCTGCTGCTCCCCACCGGACATCTGCGAGGGCCGGTGCTCCATCCGGTGCCCGAGCCCCACCGACTCCAGCGCCGCGCGGGCCCTGGCACGCCGCTCGGCCCGCCCCAGCCCCCGGTACACCAGCGGCAGCGCCACGTTGTCCAGCGCCGTGGTCCTGGCCAGCAGGTGGAAGGACTGGAAGACGAAGCCGACCGTCTTGTTGCGCAACTCGGCCAGCTCGGTGTCGGACAGGCGGGAGATGTCCACCCCGTTGATCCTCAGCACGCCCGTCGAGGGCCGGTCGAGGCAGCCGAGCAGATGCATGAGCGTGGACTTGCCGGACCCGGACGGGCCGACGACGGCGGCGAACTCGCCCTGGTCGATCCGGAGCGAGACACCCCGCAGCGCCTCGACGGCCACGCCGTCGAGCTGGTAGTGGCGGGTCAGATCCACCGCCTCGATGGCGAGGGTCATGAGAGACGCTGCCCTTCCCGTACGGAATCCGCGCCCTTGACCACGATCCGCTCGCCCACGGACACCCCGCTCAGCACCTCCACGACGGCGTCGCCCTGGGCGCCGAGCTTGACCACGCGCCGCTGCGCCACGCCGTTCCTGACCGCCCACACCACGCTCTCGCGCCCGCTGGAGACGATCGCGGCGGCGGGGGCGGAGACGGCCGAGGGCGACTCGCGCACGGTCAGCCGCGTGACCGCGCTCATGCCCGGTTTGGGGGTGGGGGCCTTGGAGCCGTCGTCGAAGGCGCCGGGGCCGAGGGTGAGGCGTACCGGGTAGCTGACGCCGCCCGTGGTGCCCTCCATGGGGGTGACGCCGATGGCGGTGACGGCGGCCGTGTACGTGGCGCCGGGGACCGCGTCCAGTTCGACGGCGGCCTTCACCCCTTCGCGCACCAGCAGCACGTCCGTCTCGTCCACGTCGGCGTCCAGGGTGAGTTTGGAGACGTCGGTGACGGTGGCGATCGAGTCACCCGCCGAGACCGGCACCCCGGTGGCGACCGGCGTGCCCGCCGAGGTGGATCCGCCCGAGGGCACGGACGGGAGTTGCTGCCCGCCGCCCGGGAGCCGGCTGAGCAGGCCCTCGACGCCGCTCGGCGCCGCGCCGCCCGAGACGCGGCCCAGGGTGACGACGCCGGAGAACGGCGCCTTGATCGTCAGCGACTTCACCGCGCTCTCCGCCGCCTTGACCGCGGCCTTGGCCTGCGACTTCGAGACGGCCTGGAGCGAGGCCATGGAGGTGGAGATGCCGCTGGTCACGCCGGTCAGGACGCCGCTGATCGACTGGTTGAGCCGGGCGGTCAGGGACTCCAGGGCCTTCGTCTGCGCCTTGTGCTGGGTCTGGGCCAGGTCGATGGCGCTCAGGAGCTGCTTGCGGGCCCGCGAGTCCTTGACCTTCCGCGCCTCCTTGCGCGCCTTGGCGAAGTGGACGGCCACCTGGCGGTCGAACCCGCCGGTGTCGAAGGAGGGCAGGCGCACGTTCGGGGCGAAGCTCGCGGGGGTCGCCATCTCGGATGCCTGGCGGGCCTGGCGGAGCTGGTCCTGGGCCTGGGGTGAGCGGATCTTGGCGAGGGTCTCGCCCTTGCTGACGTGGTCGCCCTCGCGGACGTACAGCTTGGCGATCGTGCCCTGGGCGGGAGAGCGCAGTGTCGCCGAGGCACGCGCGCCGATGGTGGCGGGGGCCTCGACGACTTCGGTGACCGGTGCACGGCGCACGTCGGCGAGCTGGACGCCCGCCGGCTCCTCGGAGGTGCAGCCGGTCAGTGCTAAAAGGACGAGCAACGGGGCAGCCCCGCGACGGATCGTCACGCGACCCACCGTAGTAACCCGGGCGGCGCCGTGGGTCAGCCTGAGGCGAGTTGGCGGCCTCGGTCGCGGGCGGCCTCGATGGCCGCCAGGAACGCGGCCCTGACGCTGTGCCGTTCGAGCTCGGCGATGGCCGCGATGGTCGTGCCGCCCGGCGAGGTGACGGCCTCGCGCAGGATCACCGGGTGCTCCCCCGAGTCGCGCAACATCACCGCCGCCCCCACGATCGACTGCGTGACCATGTCGAGCGCGGCCGCACGCGGCATGCCGAGCAGGATGCCCGCGTCCACCATGGCCTCCACCAGGTAGAAGAAGTAGGCGGGCCCGCTGCCGGAGAGCGCCGTCGCGGCGTCCTGCTGGGCCTCGGGGATGCGCAGCACCTTGCCGACCGGCTCCAGCAGGCCCTCGGTGAGCTTGAGGTGGTCCTCGGTGGCGTGCGCACCGGCCGAGATCACGCTCATCGCCTCGTCGAACCTGATCGGCGTGTTGGACATCACCCGTACCACCGGCACCCGCACGCCGAGCCGCTGCTCGACGAAGGACGTCGTGATGCCGGCCGCGGCGCTGATCACCAGGCGTTCGGCGGGCACGTGGGGGGCGATCTCGGCCAGCAGCGTGCCCATGTCCTGCGGTTTGACGGCCAGGATGAGGGTGTCGGCGGACTTGGCCGCCTCGGCGTTGGTGACCGTGCGCACGCCGTAGGTGTCACGCAGCACCTGCGCGCGCTCCTCACGGCGGGTGGTCGCCATGATGTCGCCCGGCTTGAACCCCGCGCGCAGCAGCCCGGACAGCAGGGCCTCGCCCATCTTGCCCGTGCCCAGAATCGCGATCATTTCGGCCCCTCAGAAGGAAAACAGACCCTGCTCCGGCAGCCTATCGGCTAGCGTCGCGACGCCAGCGACCGCAGGAAGAAGGCCAGGTTGCGGGGGCGTTCTGCCAGGCGGCGCATGAGGTAGGCGTACCAGTCGGAGCCATAGGGTACGTAGACGCGCATGCGGGCTTCGAGCCCGGCCAGGCGGGTCTGCTCTTCAGGGCGCACGCCGTACAACATCTGGTATTCGAAGCCCGTCACGTCGCGTCCGTCGAGGACGGCGAGCGTGGAGGCGATGCGCAGGAGGCGGGGATCGTGCGTGGCGACCATGGGGTAGCCGGTGCCGGACATGAGGACTTTGAGGCACCGTACGAAGGAGCGGTCGATGTCGGCGGTCCTGGCGTAGGCGCCGGGAGCGGTGTAGGCCCCCTTGCACAGCCGCACGCGCGCCCCGCCCAGCTTCTCGCACCGGTCCAGCGAGTCCGGCAGGTATGCCTGCACCACCACCCCCACCTCGGGATGGTCCCTGCGCAGCGCGGCGTGCACGGCGTGCAGCCCCGGGATCGTGTCGTGCTCCTCGGCGTCGAGCGTCACCGTCACGCCACGGCCCTCGGCGGCCGCGCAGATGGTGGCGGCGTGGCCCTGCGCGAGCCGCTGCGACAACCGCAGCCCCAGCGCCGTGAGCTTGACCGACACGTCCGCGCCCGCGGGCAGCAGGTCGAGCAGCGACACGTAGGTGGCGACGGCGGCCCGCGCCTGCGCCTCGTCGGTCACCTCCTCGCCGAGGTGATCGACGCTGACGAGCAGCCCTCTGCGCGTCAGCTCGCCCACCACGGCGCCGATGTCGGAGGCGACGTAACGCCTGACCACGTCGGCGGTCAGCGGCGAGGTGGAGACGAGCCGCTCGGCGCGTCGGCTCTTGGAGATGGCCAGCATGGCCTGACGGAGCACGCGATCCACACTAACGATTTGAACCCCTCGCGGGCGTGATCCGTCGTATGGGTATGCGGACTATGACAGCGACTCTCCTGGCCGGATGTCTGGTGCTGGCCACGGGCTGCGGCACGGCCAGTGCCCCCTCGACCTCGGCGAAGCCCTCCGCGGACAAGCCCCCCGTCGTGTCGGAGCCGGTCACCACGGCGCCCACCACGGCCCCCGCGAAGGCCCCTGAGCCGGTCAAGCCGACGCGCAACGCCATCAACGTCCACAAGATCCGTTGGACCAAGGCCAAGGCCGTCTCGAAGGGCAAGAAGGTTCAACTCACCTGGTGGTCGGGGGTGGCGCCGTGCACGGTGCTGGACCGCGTCAAGGTGAAGGAGACGGGCAAGACGGTCATGATCACCCTGTACGAGGGCACCGCGCCCAAGGCCAGGAACACGTCGTGCATCATGATCGCGGTCGAGAAGACCACGACGGTCAAGCTCAAGAAGAACCTGGGCAAGCGCAAGGTGGTAGACGGCACCAAGTCGTGACATGTCCACATACGGACAACCCCAGTGACAAATGATCGATTTGTTGCGATACATCGATCAGAACACCAAGGCGTGGGGGCGCCAGTGGTGATGGCACGCTCCAATGGGGGAACCCGTGAGACGGCTCTTACGCTGCCTGATTTCCGCTGCCCTGATCATGACCGGCCTGATCGCGCTGTCATCCCCGGCGGCGGCGCTGCCCCAACGCTTCCACAAGCAGACCGTCTTCAGCGGGCTGATCAGCCCGACCAACATAGAGTTCGCCGCCGACGGCCGTGTCTTCGTGGCCGAGAAGGGCGGCTACATCAAGGTCTTCGACTCGCTCTCGGACACCACCCCCACCGTGTACGCCGACCTGCGTACCAAGGTGCACGACTTCTGGGACCGCGGCCTGCTGGGCATGGCCCTGCACCCGAACTTCCCGGCCGACCCCCGCGTGTACGTGCTCTACTCCCACGACGCCGAGCCCGGCGGCACCGCGCCCCGCTGGGGCGAGGTGAACGAGGACTACGACGAGTGCCCCTCGCCTCCCGGCCCGACGGGGGACGGCTGCCGCATCACCGGCCGCCTGTCCGTCATCTCCCCCACCGGCGCGGAGACCCCGCTGATCACCGACTGGTGCCAGCAGTACCCCAGCCACTCCATCGGCGATCTGCAGTTCGGCCGTGACGGCATGCTCTACGCCTCCGCGGGTGACGGCGCCAGCTTCGAGTTCCCCGACTACGGCCAGGACAACCAGACCGGCTCCGACGTCGTGCCGGACAACCCGTGCGGCGACCCGCCGAACGCGGTGGGCACAGCGCTGAGCCCGCCCAGCGCGCAGGGCGGCGCGCTGCGGTCCCAGGACGTGCGCACGACCGGCGACCCGACCGGCCTCGACGGCACGATTATCCGGATAAATCCGGACACGGGGGCTGCTGCGGCCGGTAACCCGAACGCGGGCAACGCCGACCCCAACACCGCCAGGATCGTCGCCCACGGCCTGCGCAACCCGTTCCGCTTCACCCAGCGCCCCGGCACCGACGAGATCTGGTCCGGCGAGGTCGGCTGGGGCGCGTACGAGGAGATCAACAGGATCACCAACCCGACCGGCGGCGTGGCCAACTTCGGCTGGCCCTGCTACGAGGGCCCGGGACGCGAGGACGGCTACGACGCCCTCAACCTGACGATCTGCGAGAACCTCTACAGCGCCGGCGCCTCGGCCCACACACAGCCGTACTACTCCTGGCACCACGGCCAGCGCCTCTACACCGGCGACCCCTGCACGCCCGGCAACCAGTCCTCCTCCAGCGGCGTCGCCTTCTACGACGGCGGCGCGTACCCGGACTCCTACGACGGCTCCCTGTTCCTGTCCGACTACAGCCGCAAATGCGTCTGGGTGATGACCAAGGGCTCGAACGGCCTGCCCGACCCGGCCACGATCACCTCGTTCGACACCGGCATCGGCACGGTCGAACTGGAGACCGGCCCGAACGGCGACCTGTTCGCGGTGGACTACGACAACGGCACGATCGTCCGCTACATCTTCGACAACGCGCCGCCCACCGCGGTGATCAACGCCATTCCGACCTCGGGCAGCGCCCCGCTGGCCGTCTCCTTCTCCGCCACGGGCTCCACCGACGCCGACGGCGACCCGATGACCTACGCCTGGGACCTCGACGGCGACGGGGAACTGGACGACTCGACCTCGGCCACGCCGTCGCGCACGTACTCGCAGATCGGCTCGTACGTGGTCAAGCTGCGGGTGCGAGACGACAAGGGCGGCCAGGGCGACGCCACGGTCACCGTCAACGTCGGCAACACCGCGCCCACCGCGACGATCAACACCCCGTTGCCCACCACCACCTGGGCGGTCGGCGACACCATCGGCTTCTCAGGCGTCGGCGCGGACCCGGAGGAGGGCACGATCCCGGGATCCCGCATGATCTGGCGCCTGATCATGCACCACTGTCCCGGGTCCTGCCACGAGCACGAGATCACCTCCTACACCGGGGCCTCCGGGTCCTTCCAGGCGCCCGACCACGAGTACCCGTCGCATCTGGAGCTGCGGCTGACCGTCACGGACGAGCACGGGCTGACCGACACCAAGAGCGTGTTGCTGCAGCCCAGGACCGTGAGCCTGACGTTCCAGACCAACCCGTCGGGGCTCCGGCTCGGCTTCAACCAGGAGCAGACGGTGACGCCCTTCACCCGTACGGTGATCGTGGGCTCCAGCAACCTCGTCACGGCGCCCTCACCGCAGGACGACCAGGCGTTCGGCACCTGGTCCGACGGCGGCGCCGGCACCCACAACTTCGCCGCGCCGGCGACCGCGACCACGTACACGGCGACGTACCAACCCACGCAGACCCCCGCGGGGCTGGTGGCCGCGTACGCCATGAACGAAGGCGCGGGCACCAGCGTCGGCGACGCCTCGGCCACCGGCAACACCGGCACGGCCACGTCCACCGCCTGGGCGGCGACCGGCAAGTACGGCAAGGCGCTGTCCTTCAACGGCACCAGCAGCTGGGTCACCGTCAACGACGCCGCCAGCCTTCGTCTCACCACCGGCATGACCCTGGAAGCCTGGGTCAACCCCAGCACCGTCACGAGCTGGCGAACCGTCCTCATGAAACAGCACACCGGCGGCCTCGCCTACGTCCTGTCGGCCGGCAGTGACAGCAACAGACCCCACACCGTCATCCACACCACCGGCGAAGTGGACACGGGCGGCACCGCCTCACTCGCCCTCAACACCTGGAGCCACCTGGCGGCCACCTATGACGGCACGACGATCCGCCTGTACGTCAACGGCACGCAGGTCAGCCAGCGCACCGCCGGCGGCCCCATCCGCACCGACAACGGCGTGCTCCGCATCGGCGGCAACAGCCTCTGGGGCGAATACTTCACCGGCCTCATCGACGAGGTACGCGTCTACAACCGGGCGCTGACCCCCATCCAGCTCCAGGCCGACATGAACACCCCGATCGGCCAGGAGCCGGCGCCCGACACCCAGGCGCCGACCGCTCCCGGCTCGCCCACGGCGACCGGCGGCGCGGGCAGCGCCCAGCTCTCCTGGACCGCCTCGACGGACAACGTGGCCGTGGACGGCTACACGGTGCACCGCTCGGCCACGCCGGGCTTCACCCCGTCGGGCGCGAACCAGGTCGGCTCCTCCCAGACCACCACGTTCACGGACGCGGGCCTGGCGGCCGGGACGTACTACTACCGGGTCCGCGCCTTCGACGCGGCCGGCAACGTGAGCACGTCGTCGGCCGAGGTCTCCGCCGCGGTCACCGCGCCGCCGACGAACCCGGGGCTGGTGGCGGCGTACGGGATGAACGAGAACGCCGGATCCACCGTCGCCGACGCCTCGGCCACCGGCAACACCGGCACCCTCACCAACACGAGCTGGACCGGCACCGGCAGGTACGGCCCGGCCCTCGCCTTCAACGGCACCAGCAGCTGGGTCACCGTCAACGACGCCGCCAGCCTTCGCCTCACCACCGGCATGACCCTGGAAGCCTGGGTCAACCCCAGCACCGTCACGAGCTGGCGAACCGTCCTCATGAAACAGCACACCGGCGGCCTCGCCTACGTCCTGTCCGCGGGCAGCGACAGCAACAGACCCCACACCGTCATCCACACCACCGGCGAGGTCGACATCGGCGGCACCGCCTCGCTCCCCCTCAACACCTGGAGCCACCTCGCCACCACCTACGACGGCACCACGATCCGCCTGTACGTCAACGGCACCCAGGTCAGCCAGCGCACCGCCGGCGGACCCATCCGCACCGACAACGGCGTGCTCCGCATCGGCGGCAACAGCCTCTGGGGCGAGTACTTCACCGGCCTCATCGACGAGGTACGCGTCTACAACCGGGCACTCAACGGCACCGAGATCCAGTCGGACATGAGCGCCCCTGTCACCTGAGCCATCTCCCTATGCGGACCCCGGTACGTGCCCACCGTGCCGGGGTCCGCTCTTTCCGCAGGAACCACCGAGCTCCCGATCCCGTTACGCGTGGTGTGCGCCGGAATCCCGGGAATGCTTTCGCACTCATCAGGGTTGAGTCGAGTAGGCTCAAGTCGATTGACAAAGCTGACAGATATCCATAGGTTGAGTCTGACCGACTCAACTTTGACTACAAGGACGTACTCATGGCACGTGCGGTAGGTATCGACCTTGGGACGACCAACTCCGTCGTCTCGATCCTCGAGGGCGGTGAGCCCACCGTCATCGCGAATGCGCAGGGCTCACGGACCACGCCGTCCGTGGTCGCCTTCGCGAAGAATGGCGAGGTCCTGGTCGGCGAGGTCGCCAAGCGTCAGGCCGTCACCAACGTGGACCGGACGATCCGTTCGGTCAAGCGCGAGATGGGCACCAACTGGTCCCAGGAGATCGACGGCAAGAAGTTCTCCCCGCAGCAGATCAGCGCCTTCGTGCTGCAGAAGCTGAAGCAGGACGCCGAGGCCTATCTGGGCGAGAAGATCACCGACGCGGTGGTCACCGTCCCGGCCTACTTCAACGACGCCCAGCGCCAGGCCACCAAGGAGGCCGGCACGGTCGCGGGCCTCAACGTGCTCCGCATCATCAACGAGCCCACCGCGGCGGCCCTCGCCTACGGGCTCGACAAGGAGCAGGACCAGACGATCCTGGTCTTCGACCTCGGTGGCGGCACCTTCGACGTGTCGCTGCTCGACGTCGGCCAGGAGGACGGCCACGGCTTCGTCGAGGTCAAGGCCACCTCGGGTGACAACCACCTCGGCGGCGACGACTGGGACCAGCGCGTCATGGACGAGCTCGTCAAGCGCTTCCAGAACGCGCACGGCGTCGACCTGGCCAAGGACAAGATGGCGCTCCAGCGACTGCGCGAGGCGGCCGAGAAGGCCAAGATCGAGCTGTCCAGCCAGTCCGAGACCAACATCAACCTGCCCTACATCACGGCCTCCTCCGAGGGCCCGCTGCACCTGGACGAGAAGCTCACGCGCAGCGAGTTCCAGCGGCTGACGGCCGATCTGCTCGATCGGACCAAGGGCCCGTTCCACCAGGTCATCAAGGACGCCGGCATCAAGGTCGCCGACATCGCCCACGTGGTGCTCGTCGGCGGTTCGACCCGCATGCCCGCCGTCTCCGAGCTCGTCAAGGAGCTGACCGGCGGCAAGGAGCCCAACAAGGGCGTCAACCCGGACGAGGTCGTCGCCATCGGCGCCGCCCTGCAGGCCGGTGTGCTCAAGGGTGAGGTCAAGGACGTCCTGCTGCTCGACGTGACCCCGCTGTCGCTGGGCATCGAGACCAAGGGCGGGATCTTCACCAAGATCATCGAGCGCAACACGACGATCCCGACCAAGCGCTCCGAGGTCTTCACCACGGCCGAGGACAACCAGCCGTCGGTGCAGATCCAGGTCTACCAGGGCGAGCGCGAGATCGCCTCGTACAACAAGAAGCTGGCCACCTTCGAGCTGACCGGCATCGCGCCGGCGCCGCGCGGCATCCCGCAGATCGAGGTCACCTTCGACATCGACGCCAACGGCATCGTCAACGTCTCCGCCAAGGACCTGGGCACGGGCAAGGAGCAGACGATGACGATCACCGGCGGCTCCGCGCTGCCGAAGGACGACATCGAGCGGATGATGCGCGAGGCCGAGTCCTACGCGGAAGAGGACAAGAAGCGCCGCGAGGAGGCCGAGGTCCGCAACAACGCCGACGGGCTCGCCTACCAGACGGAGAAGTTCCTCCGCGAGAACGACGACAAGGTCCCCGGCGACATCAAGACCGAGGTCAACGACGCCCTGGCCGAGCTGAAGAAGGCTCTTGAGGGCACCGACACCGACGTCATCCGCAACTCGGCGGAGAAACTCGCCACGGTCAGCCAGAAGATGGGCTCCGCGATCTACGCTCAGAGCCAGGGCCAGCAGGCCGGCGGCGAGGGCGTCCCGCAGGACGCCACGCCCGGCCAGGACGAGAAGGCCGACGACGACGTGGTCGAGGCCGAGATCGTCGATGATGACCAGCCGAAGAAGGACAAGTGATGCCGCCGCGTGAAAACGGGCAAGAGGAGCCAGTGATCCGCGACAACCGCAAGATCGACCCGGAGACGGGCCAGGTCAGAGAGGCGTCGGCCGTGCCGCAAGACATCCCGGCCGACGTGCTCGGCCCGCACGACGGCGAGCTGGCGGCCCAGCTCGCCGAGCGGACCGCCGACCTGCAGCGCGTCCAGGCGGAGTACACGAACTACCGCAGGAGGGTCGAGCGCGACCGGGTCGCGGTTCGTGAGCAGGCGGTCGCCGGGGTGCTGGCCGAGCTCCTTCCCGTGCTCGACGACATCGGCAGGGCTCGTGATCACGGCGAGCTGACCGGCGGCTTCGCGAAGGTGGCGGAGTCGCTGGAGTCGGCGGTCACCAAGCTGGGCCTCAGCGCGTTCGGTCAGAAGGGCGACCCGTTCGACCCGACGGTCCACGAGGCGCTGATGCACAGTTATTCGACGGAAGTCACCGAGCCGACCGCCGTCGAAGTGTTGCAGCCTGGATACCGGATGGGTGACAGGGTGCTGCGCCCGGCGCGGGTGGCCGTCGCCGAGCCGGAGGACGCTCCACCCGCGTCCAATGACGACGACAACTGATCACAAGAACGAAGGGCCGCAGATGAGCACCAAGGACTACCTGGAAAAGGACTACTACGCCGTCCTTGGTGTGCCCAAGACCGCCACCGCCGACGAGATCAAGAAGGCCTACCGGAAGCTGGCCAGGCAATACCACCCCGACACCAACCAGGGCGACGCGACCAAGGAGACCAAGTTCAAGGAGGTCTCCGAGGCTTACGACGTCCTGTCCGACAGCAAGCGCCGTAAGGAATATGACGACGCGCGCACGCTGTTCGGGTCCGGGGTGGGTGGCCAGCGGGCCGGCGGTGGCGGTTTCCCGTTCGACTTCGGCGACCTTTTCGGCGGCACCGGCCAGCAGGCCGGCGGTCAGGGCGGGGGTGCGGGCGAGCGGCTCGGCGACCTGTTCGGCGGGCTGTTCAACCGTGGCGGGGGCGCCACCCGGACAACCGGCGCGACCAGGCCGCGGCGGGGCCAGGACATCGAGTCCGAGGTCACGCTGACGTTCACGGAAGCGGTCGAGGGCGCCACCGTCTCGCTCAGGCTGACCAGCTCCGCCGCCTGCACCGCGTGCAGCGGCACCGGCGCCAAGGCGGGCACGACCCCCAGGGTCTGCCCCACCTGCGAGGGCACCGGCGCGGCCAGCCGCAACCTGGGCAACTTCGCCTTCTCCGAGCCCTGCCGCGACTGCAAGGGCCGCGGGCTGCTCGTGGACGATCCCTGCCCCGTGTGCGAGGGCAGCGGCCGGGCCAAGAGCACCCGCACCATCCAGGCGCGCATTCCCGCGGGGGTGGCCGACGGCCAGCGGGTCAAGCTCAAGGCGAAGGGCGCTCCGGGCGAGAACGGCGGCCCGGCGGGCGACCTCTACATCCAGACGCACGTCAAGGCGCACGCCGTGTTCGGCCGGCTGGGCGACAACCTGACGATCACCGTGCCGGTGACGTTCACGGAGGCCGCTCTCGGGGCCGAGATCAAGGTGCCGATCCTCAAGGGCCTGCCGGTCACCCTGCGCATTCCCTCGGGCACGCCCAACGGGCGCACGTTCCGCGTCCGCGGCAGGGGCGTCACCAGGAAAGACGGGACCAAGGGCGACCTGCTCGCCAGCGTCGAGGTGATCGTGCCGAAGACGCTCGACGACAAGTCGCGCGAGCTTCTCACCGAGTTCAACACCGCGACCGCGGGTGAGGACCCGCGCGCTGAGCTCATTCAGCGAGCCAGAAGCGAGTAAGCCGATGGACGCCAACTATTTCGACCTGTCAGATGACACCCCTGTCTATGTGATTTCGGTGGCCGCGCAGCTGTCCGGGCTCCACCCGCAGACGCTGCGCCAGTACGACCGGCTCGGGCTGGTCAGTCCTGGCCGCACGGCGGGGCGCGGCCGCCTCTACTCGACACGCGACATCATCCAGCTCCGCGAGGTGCAGCGGCTCTCCCAGGAGGAGGGCATCAACCTCGCGGGGATCAAACGGATCCTCGAGCTCGAGAACGAAGCTCTGCGGCTGCGTGAGGAGGTTCATCGCCTGCGCGCCGAGATGCGGATGGTCAGAGCGCTGATCCGTTACGAGCTGCCACCGGGGGCCTAGAAAGACATGGACTACAAGCTCACCCAGAAGAGCCAGGAAGCGCTCGCGGGTGCCATGCGGCGTGCCGCCGCGGAGGGCAATCCGGAGATCTCTCCCGCTCACCTGC
This sequence comes from Nonomuraea insulae, assembly GCF_042656245.1. Taxonomy (NCBI): domain Bacteria; kingdom Bacillati; phylum Actinomycetota; class Actinomycetes; order Streptosporangiales; family Streptosporangiaceae; genus Nonomuraea; species Nonomuraea insulae. The sequence goes on along the minus strand of NZ_JBHSPA010000110.1, from coordinate 34,283 downwards.
TGACCACGCTGCTCTCCCAGACAGGCGGCACCGCCGTACCCCTGCTGGAGGCCGTCGGCGCCGACTGGCGCACGATGCGCGCACGGGTGGAGGAGCAGCTCGCGGCGCTCCCGAAGGCGCAGGGCTCGACGGTGGGGGCGCCGTCCAGTTCCCGGCAGCTCCTGACGGTGATGAACACCGCGGCCCAGCACGCCAACCGTCTCGAAGACCTCTACGTCTCGACCGAGCACCTCCTGGTCGGCCTGGCCGCCGACGGCGGCCAGTCGGCGGAGCTGCTCAGGGCGCAGGGCGCCACGCCGCAGGCGCTGCTCGACGCGTTCGAGAAGGTACGCGGCAACGCCCGCGTCACCAGCGAGACCCCTGAGGACACCTACCAGGCTCTGGAGAAGTACGGCGTCGACCTGACCGAGCGCGCCCGCGGCGGCAAGCTCGACCCGGTCATCGGCCGTGACTCCGAGATCCGCCGCGTCGTCCAGGTCCTCAGCCGCCGCACCAAGAACAACCCGGTGCTCATCGGCGAGCCAGGCGTCGGCAAGACCGCGGTCGTCGAGGGCCTGGCCCAGCGCATCGTGGCCGGCGACGTGCCGGAGTCCCTGCGCAACAAGCGCCTGATCTCACTCGACCTGGGCGCGATGGTGGCCGGCGCGAAATACCGCGGTGAGTTCGAGGAGCGGCTCAAGGCCGTGCTCTCCGAGATCAAGGAGAGCGACGGGCAGATCGTCACGTTCATCGACGAGTTGCACACCGTTGTCGGCGCGGGGGCCGCCGAGGGCGCGATGGACGCCGGCAACATGCTCAAGCCCATGCTGGCCCGCGGCGAGCTGCGCATGATCGGCGCGACCACGCTCGACGAATACCGCGAGCGCATCGAGAAGGACCCGGCGCTGGAGCGCCGCTTCCAGCAGGTCTACGTGGGCGAGCCCACGGTCGAGGACACGATCGCGATCCTGCGTGGGCTCAAGGGCCGCTACGAGGCACACCACCAGGTGCAGATCGCCGACGCCGCGCTGGTGGCCGCCGCCGCGCTGTCCGACCGCTACATCACCAACCGCTTCCTCCCCGACAAGGCCATCGACCTGGTCGACGAGGCCGCCTCGCGGCTGCGCATGGAGATCGACTCCCGTCCCGTGGAGATCGACCAGCTCCAGCGCAACGTGGACCGGATGAAGATGGAGGAGCTGGCCCTGTCGAAGGAGACCGACGAGGCCTCCGTCCAGCGGCTCGATCGGCTGCGCCAGGAGCTGGCCGACCGCCAGGAGGAGCTCAACGCCCTCGTCGGCCGCTGGGAGCACGAGAAGGCCGGGCTCAACAAGGTCGGCGAGCTGAAGAAGCAGCTCGACGAGGCGCGCGGCTCGGCCGAGCGGGCCCAGCGCGACGGCGACTTCGAGGCGGCCTCCAGGCTCATGTACGCCGAGGTGCCCCGGCTGGAGCAGGCGCTCAAGGCCGCCTCCGACGCCGCGCCGCCGGACAACGCCATGGTCAAGGAGGAGGTCGGGGCCGACGACATCGCCGAGGTGATCTCGTCGTGGACCGGCATCCCCTCGGGGCGGCTGCTTGAGGCTGAGACGGCCAAACTCCTCCGCATGGAGCAGGAGCTGGGCAGGCGGCTGATCGGGCAGCAGCAGGCCGTACAGGCCGTCTCCGACGCCGTACGCCGCAGCCGCGCCGGCATCGCCGACCCCGACAGGCCGACGGGCTCGTTCCTCTTCCTCGGGCCGACAGGCGTGGGCAAGACCGAGCTGGCCAAGGCGCTGGCGGACTTCCTGTTCGACGACGAGCGGGCGATGACCCGCATCGACATGAGCGAATACTCCGAGAAGCACAGCGTGGCCAGGCTCGTCGGGGCGCCTCCCGGCTACGTCGGCTACGAGGAGGGCGGCCAGCTCACCGAGGCCGTCAGGCGGCGCCCGTACACCGTGGTGCTGCTCGACGAGGTCGAGAAGGCCCACTCCGAGGTGTTCGACATCCTGCTGCAGGTGCTCGACGACGGCCGGCTGACCGACGGCCAGGGCCGCACGGTCGACTTCCGCAACACGATCCTGATCCTGACCTCCAACATGGGCTCGCAGTTCCTCGTCGATCCCAAGCTGGAGAACGGCGCCAAACGCGAGGCGGTCATGGGGGCGGTGCGCAGCTCGTTCAAGCCCGAGTTCCTCAACCGGCTCGACGAGGTGATCCTCTTCGACGCGCTCGGCACCGAGGAGCTGGCGCAGATCGTCGACCTGCAGGTCGAGCGCCTGGCCCTGCGCCTGGCCGACCGCAGGCTGAGGCTGGAGGTCACGCCGGCGGCCCGCGAGTGGCTGGCGATGACGAGCTACGACCCCCTCTACGGCGCCCGCCCGCTGCGCCGCCTGATCCAGTCCGCGATCGGCGACAAGCTGGCCAGGTCGGTGCTGTCCGGCGACGTCGTGGACGGCGACAAGGTCCTGGTCGAGCTGGGAGACGACGAGCTGCTCATCCAGCGAGGGGCGTGACACGACGCGTGCGGGGCCCGCCGGGCTCCCGCGTGTCATGGCACGGTCATTCCGGCCACCCGCTGGGTAAGGTTCGCCCCACTCTTCGGACAAGCCGCGCTCGCGCGCCCCGGCAGGTGACTACGTTCGGCGTTCGTCGGATCACCGAATCGATCAGGGGGACGTGTGATGTCATTCCAGAAGATCCGGGGCATGGTTGCGGTGGCCGCTCTGACCGCGGGTGTCAGCTGGCTGTACGCGGGCCCCGCCATGGCCCAGAGCTGCCCGGACGCCGAGCCGGCGCTGCTGTCGGCCAACTCGATCGGCTCCTACTGTGACGAGCACACGAAGCTGCGCGTGAACGACGGCGGCTCGGGCAGCGGACGGATGGTCACCCATGAGAGCACCAAGCTGGCCATGGCGGCCGGGGAGCTGGCCAGGCGGCTCGGCCTGACCGGCCTGGCGACGGGCAAGGAGGTGCTCGGCGTCGCGGACCTGGGCGGCATGGCCGCCACCTGGAGCATGCCGTCGCTGGCCTCCGCGTCGCCCGCGCTGCTCCCCACGCTGCCGGGACCGATCGGGATGAAGGATCTGTCGACGATGGCGAGCGTCCCCACTCTGGCGGAGCTGCCCGAGATGCCGCAGCAGAAGAAGCTGCCCGGCGAGACGTCGCTCGGCCAGGCCCTCCAGCGCGACAACGTCACCGGCTCCGGGTCGCCGCTGGACGTGGCGGAGCCCGTGCACCAGGTCGGGGCGCAGGTCATCAACGTGCTGTTGCCGAAGGCCGTCGAGAGCGTCGAGGGCACCTCGATGTTGCCGGGCGGGCAGCTCGTCACGACCGGATTCACCGGAGTTTCGCAGAGCCTCGGACTGCGATGAGCCACCTCGTCCGGGCGCGGGTCGTGCCTGCCGCGCCCGGCTTCCCATGACCGCGGGGGTCGCGGTCGCCCGGCTGCGACCCCCGCGGTTTCAGTTTTCCGGCAGTTTCAGCCATTTCCACGCATTTTCCGGCATGACAAAGACGGACGTGCCGGACTCGCGGCCTCAGGAGACGAGCTCGTCCAGCTCGTCCTCGGGGAGTCCGAGATCGACCCTGATGCGGTAGCGGGTACGCAGCAGCGCCCCCTGCTCTGGATCGTTCTCATCACACCGCAGAGCGGCCTGGGTGGCCCATTCGAGCCCCCCTTGCAGGTCTCCATAGGCCACCAGGGTCTCGGCGATCGTATGTGCGGTCGCCGTGGAGACATCTCCCTGCGCGCGTATCGTCTCGATGACCTCCCTCGCCTCGTCAGGCCGGTCGAGCTCGAAGAGCGTGTCGGCGATGCCGGCACGCGGGTCGAAGCCTGCCTCGCCACCGTCCTCGACCGCGCGCTGGAAACACTCCATCGCGCGTGCCGGCTGCCCCGCCGCTCGCCACTCCTCGGCGGCGAGGACCAGGATGGATGCCCTGGAGACGTCGCCCGACGAATAGTCGAGCGCGACGTCGTAGAGCCGACTGGCCAAGGAACTGTGGTCGTCGGCCAACAGGGCCTGGTCAAGCAGATGATCAAGGTGCTCACGGGTCACATGCGCCACACCGCGAGACTACCGAGACCGGTGGCTGTTTGCCCGGTCAATCCACATCGCCGCTCACGTGCAAATTCGGTAACGTCTCGCCCAATCCTGCTCACAGTACGCGTGTCCGCGCAGGTCACAGGGCATATACGGGTCACTTTGCCGCCACGCGAGCGGAGAGGACCGTGATGGGCATGTCCAAGCATCTGACCTTCACGCTGGCGGTTGCCGTCGTGTTGTCGGCCCTCGTTCCCGGTGTCGCCGGCTATCTGTCGGCCCGTCTGGAGGCCATCGAGTCCGCGGAACGCAGCCTGCGGGCGCTGGAGAACCGCCTGGAGGTCCGCGAGGCGAGGGACGCCCGCCCGGTCTCGTTCCCCGCCCCGTGCCTTCGCAGACCCCTCACGCCCGGCTTCCAGCAGGCGCCCGCGACAGACCAGGGCAAGAACTGGCTCCGAGACGTGCCGGGCTGGCTGGCGGGCCCGCGCGAGCACTCAGACCTGACCGGCACGAACTGATCAGCGGGGCGACCAGGACCTCAGCTGACGGGACAGGAAGCCCCTGATCAGGTGCTTGGCCGCGTCGATGATCTCGGGCTCGCCCTTGGGGTCGCGACGGAAGGCCAGCTTGAGCACCGCGTCGCCCGCCTCGACCGCCACCAGCACGGCCAGGTCGAGTTCGCGGCTGTCGGCCAGCCCGAACTCCTTCAGGAACAACCCGCGCAGCCGCCCGGCGATCACCGTGTTGTTGTCGGAGTCGGAGTCGAGCAGGTTGAGGTCGACGGCGTCGCCGAAGTGCAGGCTCCTGAAGCCGGAGACCGTCCTGTGCATGTCGACGTAGATCTCGATGATCGCGTCGACGGCCTCCCACCAGCCGCGATAGTCCTCCTCCAGGAATCTGCGATCGACCCTGCGGACGAACTCCTCGACGTTGCGCCGGGTGAGCTCCTGGGTGATGGCCCGCTTGTCGGGGAAGAACTGGTAGACGGACCCGATCGCCACACCCGCCCGCTCGGCTATGCGCGTGGTGGACAGGGCCTCGTATCCGCTCTCGTCGAGCAATTCGGCACACGCGTCGAGCATGCGCTCGACCCGCCGTGCGCTGCGGCGCTGTGCGGGCTGCCGCCTGAGGGCTTTGGGGTGGACGCACTCATCATCCATTTGCGGCGAAGACACGGTTTCATCTTCTCCTGTATGGGCGATCGTTACCTGCCAATTTACGGATTTCTCTGTGGCCCGCTCAGCCTGGCGAGCCCGCGCATCGCTCGGGGTGAAATCCTGGACAGGGCATACCCGATTTTCCCCTCCAAGTTCACCGGTACGACGGCCTGATTTCTGTGTACGGCCCGCAGAATGTACGCGGCCACCCGCTCAGGCGGATACCCCCGCCGCGCCAGCGCGTTGACGACCCCTTCGCGGGTGCTCCCATCCGTGTACGTGGCATGGCGCGCGATGCCCGTGGAGACGAACCCCGGGCAGATGGCCGTCACCCCGATCCCCTGACCGGCCAGTTCGGCCCTGAGACAGTCGCTGAGCGCCTTCACGGCCGCTTTGGAGGTCGAGTAGGCGGGCAGCAGCCGCGACGGCGCGAACGCGGCCAGGGAGGCGATGTTGACGATGTGGCCACCCTCGCCGCGCTCGGCCATGGCGGCGCCGAAGAGCCGGCAGCCGTGGATGACGCCCCACAGATTGACGTCGATGATCCTGCGCCAGTCCTCGACGCTGTGGTCGAGGAACGGCCCGGCGACGACGACCCCGGCATTGTTCACGACAATGTCCGGTACTCCATATTCGGAGATGATATTTCGGGAAAAATCCTCCATCTGATCGGCATTCGCCACATCCACTCGCACACCGTATGCCGTACCGCCAAGGTCGTCGCCAATGGCATCAGCGGCCCGCTTCGCCGCGTCGATCTCGATATCCGCACAAACCACTTCCGCCCCGTGCGCCGCGAACGCCCGAGCCGTCGCCAGCCCGATCCCGGACCCGGCCCCGGTGACCACCACCAGCCGCCCCCCGAACGCGCCACGGGCCCCCGCCCGCCGCAGTTGCCTGCTCGCGGGCGCGCCCTCGGCGTGGTCGGCGAACTCCCCGATCATCCCCGCGACGGCCTCGGGCCGGCTCCGATGCGCCCAGTGCCCGGCCGCGATCTTCCGCCGCCAGAGTCTGGGCGCCCACCGCCCGACCGCCGCCAGCAGCTCCGGGGTGACGAAGGGATCCCGCGTGGCCTCGATGATCTGCACGGGCACGCCGGGCACGCGCGGATCGAGCCCGGTGTCGCCGAGGATGCCCGACATGTTCCTCCGGTAGAGCCAGAGCCCGTTGATCCCGTCCCTGACCAGGGTCTCCGCCGGCCGCGGCACGATCCCCTCGCCCCGCAACGTGCGGGAGACGATCCCCGGCATGACCGTCCGCCACGCCAGCTCCGGCAGCACCGGGAGCTGGAAGGCCCCGATGTACCACGACCTGACCCGCTGGGCCAGGACCTCGCGCCGCGGCCCGTGCCGCGTGAAGTCGCCCACCTGCCGTAACCCGGGCCCGCCGATGCTGGTGAAGGAGGCCAGCCGATCCCGGATCCCCTCCCGCCCGAGCGCCTCCCACCCCTGGATGGAGCCCCAGTCGTGCCCGACGAGGTGCACCCTGGAGTCGCCGATCACCGCGCCGAGGTCGTCCATCAGCCGGTCGAAGCCGTAGTCGCGCCGGTCGGCGGGGGCCGTGGACCGGCCGGCTCCGCGCACGTCGTACCGGATCACGTGGAAGCGGTCGCGCAGCAGCGCGGCCACCTCGTCCCAGACGCGGTGCGTGTCCGGGTAGCCGTGCAGGAGCAGCACTGCCGGGTCGCCCGGGTCGCCCTCCTCGAAGACCGCCAGCCGCACGTCACCGGACTCGACCCACCGCATCGCGACCTCCTATTGGACGGACTGTCCAACAGAATAGATCGATCAGGGTCGCGCGGCCAGCCCCGCGCAGGACCTCAGCTCCTTCCAGTCCGTCACGGCCTGGGTCCTGGCGGATCCCGTCATCGGCACGGGTAGGCCGCCCTGGATGGTGGCCGGGGTCCAGGCGTCCTTGAGGATCTTCCTGCCGTTGATCGTCAGCGTCAGCACGCCGGTCCTGCCGGTGGTGGCCGGGTTGGAGTTGTAGAAGACGAAGTTGCCCATGCCGTAGTTGACGTACGCGTCGTCCAGGTAGCCCGACCCCAGCAGGATGTGCGCGTGCCCGCCGACCACCACGTCGGCCCCCGCCTCGACCAGCTTGGGAGCCAGTGAGAGCTGCGCCTCGTTGGGGCACTTCTGCAGCTCGGTGCCCCAGTGCAGGTGGACGATCACGGTGTCGGAGTTCTTGCGCGCCTGCCGTACGGCCTTCAGCAGGGCGCCCTCGTTCTTGGCGGAGGCCAGCCCGCCCTTGTCCGCCGTGGCCGTCCAGGACTGGATGAACTCGGCGTCCATCACCTGGGTGGCCCCGATGACCGCGACCCGGTTGCCGTTCACGGTCCTTCGGTAGGGCCGGAACGCCTGCGCCGCGTCCGCCCCGATGCCCACCACGGGGAACTTGCTGCTCTTGATCGCTGCCAGCGTGTCCGCCAGCCCGCCGTCCATGTAGTCCATGCCGTGGTTGTTCGCCATGGAGGCGACGTCCACCCCGGCGGCCTTCAACGCGGTGAACGCGCTCGACGGCGCCCTGAACGTGAACTGCTTGCCAGGCGCGGGCGTCCCCCCTGTGGTGACGGCCGTCTCCAGGTTCACCATCGCCAGGTCGGCCTTGCGCAACACGTTCGAGATCGGCCCCAGCGCCGTGCGCGGGCTGGCCAGCCGCCCTCGCAACGCCCCTTCGAAGTGCACGTCCCCGCCGAAGGCGATCGTGAAAGGCCGCCGCTCCTTGGTCGGCTTCTCCGTGGGCGAGGCGGCCACGGGCTCCTCCGCCTGCTTACGCAGGGGTTCCCTTTCCGGTGCCGGCGAACACGCGGCCAGGGTCGCGACGACAGCGAACACCGGCAGAGCACGGGGGAGTTTCATCTACCGCCACTTCCGCTCGAATCCTGTCTTTCAGGGATCGAGCATGCCATGCAGGGCGGTTTACCGCGCAGTCCCCCTAGTCCCCATCAACTCGGACATAACGCCACGACTCTGGTCATCCATCGGTGTGTAGACGATGAGCCGGATCTCGGGAGCGGCCATGAGACTGGTCGTGCTGAAGCGCAACCTCCCGAGCTCCACGTGCTTGTAGCCCTTCACCCGCGGCCCCGGGTCCGCCACGTCCTGCCGCGCCCACAACCGCGCGAACTCCGCGCTCTCCGAGCTGAGCCGGCGCACGAAGTCCTGCCAGCAGGGATCGTTCGCGTGCCGGGCGTAGGCGCCCCTGAAGACGGCCACGGCCCGCGCCAGCTCGTGGTCGCGCTCCAGCAGCACCGTCGTGGGTGAAGGGGTGAGGCAGGTGTGCCAGAGCGAGTTGCGCTCCCCCTCGGGGGCGCGGACCAGCTCGGGGAACAGCGTCCCGTACGCGTCGTTCCAGGCCAGGACGTCACAACGGCTGTTGCTCACGCAGGCCGGCATGTCGCCGAGCCGGTCGAGTATCGCCCGCATCTCGGGCGTCACCTGTCCCGAGTCCACGGGCATCGGGTCGGCCGACTGCCCGGCCAGCCGGTAGAGGTGGTGCCGCTCGGCGCTGTCCAGCCGGAGCGTACGCGCGATCGCGTCGAGCACCTGGGCGCTGGCGTTGATCGGCCGCCCCTGCTCCAGCCACGTGTACCAGGTCACTCCGACGCCGGCGAGCAGGGCCACCTCCTCGCGGCGCAACCCGGGCGTGCGCCTGCGGGGCCCCGGCGCGAGCTCGACCATGTCGGGTGTGATCCGCTCACGACGCGTACGCAGAAAAGCGGACAGATCATCACGTCTTGCCTCAGCCACCCTCATTCCTCCACTATGGGGGGACACGGCGGCATTTAGCCAGTTACCGCCAATACCAGTATAAGTGGGCTCTCGTTACTGGTACTGGATGCCCGGCAGACTCGTCAGCATGTCGCAAACTGCCGCTTTTACCCCACCTGTGGGAACCAAGCCACCGGAAGCCTCCAAGGCCAGCGGCCTGCTCCTGGCGATCATCCTCGTGGGGCAGTTCCTGGCCATCCTGAACGTCAACATCGTCAACGTGGCCACCCCGACCATTGAGTCCGACCTGCACTCCTCAGGGGCGGGGCTGCAGATGATCGTCGCCGGATACACCATTGTCTACGCCGTACTTCTGATCACTGGAGCCAGACTCGGCGACCTGTTCGGTTATCGCAAGGCGTTTTTGGGCGGTCTGGCGGTCTTCACGGTCACCACGCTCGCCGCGGGCCTCGCGCCCGCGACGGGCTCGCTGGTGGCCTCCCGGCTGTTGCAGGGCGCCGGGGCCGCGATGATGATGCCGCAGGTGCTGACGTTGATCCAGCGTAACTACCAGGGTGCGGCCAGGGGCCGCGCGCTCGGCCTGTGGTCGTTGGTCGTCAGTGGCGGCATCGTGGTCGGCCAGGCGCTCGGCGGGATCCTGCTGGGCTTCGGCCTGGGCTGGCGGATCGTGTTCCTGGTGCTGGTGCCGATCGGCGCGCTGCTCCTGGTGGCCGGCATCCGGGTGCTGCCCGCCGACCAGGGCGGCGGCAAGACCGGGCTCGACCCGTGGGGCCTGGTGACCCTGTCCGCGGCCGTGCTGCTCCTCGTGGTGCCGCTGGTGCTCGGCCGGGATCTCGGCTGGCCGGTGTGGGGCTGGATCTCGATGGCGCTGAGCCTGGCGATGTTCGCCGCGTTCGTCCGCATCGAGCAGTGGGTGGCCGCCCGCGGCGGACGCCCGCTGGTGGACGCGCGCATGCTGCGCTCCCCCGGCATGCGCCCCGGCCTGGCGATCCTGCTGTTCGGCCCGGCCACGTGGGGCGCGTTCCTGTTCACCTCGGCCCTGCACCTGCAGGGCGACCTGCACCTGACGCCGCTGGCCTCCGGCATGATGCTGGTGCCGTGCGCGCTGGCCTTCGGCCTCGTCGGGCTCGCCTGGCCGCGCCTGCCGCCGCGCCTGCAGCGCCCGCTGGTGCCCTTCGGCTACGTGGTGGCCGCCCCCGCCTACCTCGGCCTCGGCCTCGTCGCCGGCGACGGCGGCGTCCTGTACGCGGCCATGGGCGCCCTCATCGGCGCCGGCCTCGGCGTGCAGGTCGCGGTGACCAACATGGCGACCGAGCAGGTGGACGGCGCGTACGCCTCCGACGCCAGCGGCGCGCTGCTCACCGTGATGCAACTCGGCCAGGTCATCGGCGTCTCCACGGTGGGCACGCTGTTCATCACGCTGAGCCAGGGCGGCGGCTCCGCGGCCTCCCTGACCACGGCCGTCGCCATGGCGGGCCTGGCCGTCCTCGCCGGGCTGAGCTCCATCTTCCTGGTACGCCGCCGCGTACCGATCGCCGCCTAAACTTGGATGGTTCCTTTACTTGAATCATTCAGGTTAAGGGCATAAGTTGGTCGTCATGGGGAACGCGACCCCTGCCTCGAAGTGAGCATTCCGAGGCACCTGACCGAGCCGTCAATGATGATCATTCGGAGGATCGCGCCATGACGACCAGGCCCATCAGCACCGACGACGCCGGCATCCCGGCCCCCAGCGACGAGCATTCGCTGTCCGTCGGGCCGAACGGCCCCCTGCTGCTTCAGGATCACTATCTGATCCAGAAGATGGCCCACTTCAACAGGGAGCGCGTCCCCGAGCGCGTGGTGCACGCCAAGGGCGGCGGCGCCCACGGCATCCTGCGGATCACGGAGGACGTCAGCCAGTTCACCAAGGCCAAGCTCTTCCAGAGGGGCGTGGAGACCCCGCTCTTCCTGCGCTTCTCGACCGTCGCGGGCGAGCTCGGCGCCGCCGACACCGCCCGTGACCCGCGCGGTTTCGCGATCAAGTTCTACACCGAGGACGGCAACTACGACCTCGTCGGCAACAACACGCCGATCTTCTTCATCCGCGACCCGCAGAAGTTCTCCGACTTCATCCACAGCCAGAAGCGCCGCGCGGACAACCACCTGCACGACAACAACATGCAGTGGGACTTCTGGACGCTCTCGCCGGAGTCGGCGCACCAGGTCACCTTCCTGATGAGCGACCGCGGCACGCCGTCCAGCTGGCGGCACATGCACGGCTTCGGCTCGCACACGTTCCTGTGGTACAACGCCTCCGGCGAGAAGTTCTGGGTCAAGTATCACTTCAAGACCGACCAGGGCATCCAGAACTACACCGCCGCCGAGGCCGCCGCCCTGCAGGCCACCGACCCCGACCACCACATCCGCGACCTGTACGACTCGATCAGGCGCGGCGACCACCCGTCATGGACGGTCAACGTGCAGATCATGCCGTTCGAGGCCGCCGCCGACTACCGGTTCAACCCGTTCGACCTGACCAAGGTGTGGCCGCACAGCGACTACCCCGAGATCACGATCGGCACGTTCACCCTGAACCGCAACCCGGAGAACTACTTCGCCGAGGTCGAGCAGTCGAGCTTCGAGCCGTCGAACCTGGTGCCCGGCATCGGCGCCTCACCCGACAAGATGTTGCAGGGCCGGCTGTTCTCCTACCCCGACACCCACCGCTACCGCATCGGTCCCAACTACCTGCAGCTCCCCATCAACCAGCCGCGCAACGCCGTCAACTCCTACAACTTCGACGGCCCGATGGCCTTCGGGAACCCGCGGGACCCGGTGTACGCCCCCAACTCGGCGGGCGGCCCGGCGGCCGACCCGTCCCTGTACGAGGGCGAGAACTACCACGTCACGGGCGAGATCCTGCGCTCGGCGTACGCCAAGCACGCCGAGGACGACGACTACGTCCAGCCGCGCGCCCTCTGGGAGAACGTGTTGTCCGACACGGACCGCGCCCATCTGGTGAGCAACATCGTCGGCCACGCCTCGGCCCCCGAGGTGACAGCGGAAACGAAACAGCGGGTCGTCGAATACTGGCGCAACATTCACAAGGACCTCGGCCAGGGCGTCGCGGGCGGCCTGGGCCTGAGCTGACCGGAGAAACAATAAAGCGGCGTGTCCCTCCCACGAGGGACACGCCGCCTTTTATTCGCCCCGCGTGTCTGACCGATAATGCGGAGGCTTTGATTCGATCGCAATCGTCAATGCTCGGTGGAGCCGTTCGTCATGCGCTGGCGGCCAGGGCGGCGAGGTCGAACTCGTTGTCCTGGACGCCTGCGACGAAGGCGGTCCACTCCGCCGGGGTGAACACCAGGACAGGGCCGTCGTGCTGCTTGCTGTCACGCAGCGCGACGTTGCCGTCCGCCAGTGGTGCCACCTCGACGCAGGCCGTGGCGCCGTTGCAATAGCTGGCCTTACGCCAGGCGGCCTTCGTGATGTCGTTGTGCATTTTCTCCCCAAAGGGTGCAAGAGGCGACGCTGCCTCTTTGTTGGGTGCTTCGTCTAACGCCAGAGCATCGCCTTGCGTTGAATGAGGACACGGGAGTCGTCCTCGTCCAGCGCCTGCGACACCATGTGGTCGAAAGCCGTCTCATAGCCGGCTACGCGTTCAAGATCGTCGACGAAGTGAGCAGTGTACAACTGTTCCAGATACACGACATCGTCAAATGCCGCGAACTTCAGATGAATAAACGCACCGGTGTTGACCGGGTGAAGTGAGTCCAGCGTCAGGACGTGCACGCTCACGTGCGGCAGCAGCGAGATCTCCAGGAGATGCTCCATCTGCCCACGCATGACCGACGGCTCGCCGAACCGGCGCATCAGCGCCGCCTCGTCCAGCACCACGCTCATCCGGCAGGCTTCGGGTCTGTGCAGGACCCGTCGCTGCCGGTCGAGACGGGCCTCGACCCGGCTCCGGACACCGCTGTGCGTGATGCGCACGATGCCGCGGGTGGCAAGGACGACCTCCCGCGCGTAGTCCTCAGTCTGCAGAAGGCCGGGCACAGCCTGGGGTTCCCAGTTGCGCTGGTGAGTGGCCTCCGCTTCCAGCCCGAGGAATCTTGTGTACTCCTCGGGCAGGGCGTCCTCGTAATCCTCCCACCAGCCCCGCTGCTCCGCGTCACGCAACAGGCCGAAAAGTTCATCGACTTTGTCCCCGTCGAGGTGGTAAAGCTCCGACAGAGCCTTGACGTCGTCGGAACTGGGCATCGTCTTGGCGGCCTCGATGCGGCTCACCTTGCTCGGGGACCAGCCGAGTTCCTTGGCCGCCCTGGCGCCGGTCAGCTTCCTGCGCTCCCGGAGGAGGCGCAGTTCCTGGCCCAGCCGGAGCCGCCTTACTGTGGGACTGCCCTGCTGCGATGGCACCGTCCACTCTCCTTCTCGGGAATGAAGGTGTAGCCGGTAGGGACCGTTTGGAGCCCGGCTTTCTGGGCCGTTCGCCCAATCTTACACTGCAAGTTGCATGTGTAGTGCCGCACAGCCTTGCCAGAAGGCTTTCACGGGGAGAGCGTAGGAGCAAGACAAGCTCCACGGGAACGCCAGCACTGAGGCAACTTTTCCGCTATGTCCGCTTCGCCCGACACTTGCGTGCAAGTTGCACGGCAAGGAGCGAAGAAAATTAAATCTTCCCTTGCTCAACGTATTGCACCATCGACGACCTCGGGGGACGATCTGAACCAGGAGGGTTCTCGAGTGGCGAGGGGGCCGGAGATGTCCGCACGGCCGTACACATCGCGCCTTCCGCTCACGATCGCGAGCCCGCACGAGGGCCGCCGCCCCGGCAACGTCGCCGTCCCGGAAACGAACATCCGCCCCAGGGAGGCCACTTGCCGGAAGGAACTCTTCATCTCCTGAGCAACGCACCGCTGAAGAACGCAGCACGAATCCGCTCATCGGAGCGTGAAAAAAGCCGGGCCGAGGCTGACCACCAGTTCGCCGCAAACAGGGCTGCCACCCTGCGGCGGAACCAGACAATCAGCCGTCGGACCGGCCAGAAGCCACCTCTAAATTGCCGCGAAAGGGGTCTTCTATGTACTCACAAGGTACCAAGGGACTCAGCCGAATCAAGTCCTGGATCCAGGAACTCATAGCGTCGGCCGACTACGAGATCTGCGTCGAGCCCGACGAGTTCGCCTACCGGGTGGGCTGGACCGTCTCCAAGACGGGCTTCGGCTCCCGTCGCTACCGCGACCCGCGCTTCGACCAGCTCCACACCCCGAGCAAGGTGACGGAGGAGGTGTCCTGACGTGCCGAGGAACCCACGCAACCAGATCTTCCCGGCAAGCGAGGACCTTCCCGCAGCCGGCGGCGGCGGGATCCTGGTCAGGCTCTGGCGGGCCCGCAGCGAGCTGCTGCTGCTCGCCGCGCTGGCGCTGTTCACGCTGACCCTGCTGGGGGCCACCCAGGAGGGCCGGTGGGTGCCCTTCGTCCTGCTGACCAGCGCCGTCTCCGTGCCGGCCGCCACGAGGATCGGCCGCAACTGGATCACCGCCCACTTCTGGTGCGTGGTCTCCAGGCACCGCCTGCAGCGGGTCTGCCTGGAGACCACCATGCACACCAGGGCCGGTCGCATCCCGCTGGTGTTGTGGATCACGCCGACGGCCACCGGCGAGAAGGCGCTGATCCTGGTCAGGGCCGGCATCAGCGCCGAGGCGTTCGAGGCGTACAGCGAGGAGATCGCGGCGGCCTGCTGGGCCCGCGGCGTGAACGTCTACCGGCACCGCCGGCGGGCCCAGTTCCTGATCGTGGAGATCGTCAGGCGCGAGGAGGCGCCGGGAACGATCACCCCCGGCCTGGACCGCCTGTACGGCCGCCGCGCCTGGATCTCCCTGAGACCCGATCTCGAGGAGCCGCCTGATCTGCGCACCGAGGTAGCACTGCCTCAGGTGGGCTGAGGACCTAGGGAATCCGGGAAATTCCCTGGGGTGCGAAGCCCCGGAGACCGCGGGGGCTCCGGGGCTTCCCCATGTGCCCGGTCCGCGCCAAGATGAGTTCATCTGGCGAACTCAGGGAGTCGTGATGACCTCGACCGTCCACCGGACCTGCCCCCTCTGCGAGGCCGTCTGCGGCCTGACGCTCACCCTCGACGAGGGCGGGCACGTGACGAGCGTCCGAGGCGACAAGGACGACCCGTTCAGCAAGGGCTTCATCTGCCCGAAGGGGGCCAGCCTCGGCCGGCTCGACGAGGACCCCGACCGGCTGCGCAAGCCGCTGATCAGGGAGGGCGACCTGTGGCGCGAGGCCGGCTGGGACGAGGCGTTCGCCGCCGTGAAGGCGGGGCTCGACCGGGTCGCCGACCGCGGCTCCGTCGCGGTCTATCTCGGCAACCCCAATGCCCACACCATGGCGGGCGCCCTGTACGGCGCACCGCTGATCAAGGCGCTCGGCACCCGCAACGTCTTCTCCGCCAGCACCGCCGACCAGATGCCCAAGCACGTGGCCAGCGGGCTCATGTTCGGCCACCCGCTGTCCATCCCCGTGCCCGACCTGGACAGGACCGACTACCTGTTCATGCTGGGCGCCAACCCGCTGGAGTCCAACGGCTCCCTGTGCACCGCGCCCGACTTCCCCGGCCGCCTCAAGGCCCTGCGCCGGCGCGGGGGCCGGCTGGTCGTGGTCGACCCACGCCGTACGCGGACCGCCGCGCTGGCCGACGAGCACGTCTTCGTCCGGCCGGGCACGGACGCGTACCTGCTGTTCGGGCTCGTCCACACGTTGTTCGCCGAGGACCTGGCCAGGCCGTGGCACGAGGTCAACGGGCTGGCGGAGGTGCGCGAGGCGGCCAAGCACTTCCCGCCCGAGGTCGTGGCCCGGCGTACCGGGGTGGCCGCCGAGGTGATCGTGCGGCTGGCCAGGGAACTGGCCGGAGCGCGCACGGCCGCCGTGTACGCCAGGATCGGCACGTGCACGGCCGAGTTCGGGACGCTGGCCCAGTGGCTGGTGGAGGTGCTCAACGTGCTCACCGGCAACCTCGACCGGCCCGGTGGCGCGATGTTCGCGAAACCCGCCACCGAATTCAGCGCGCGACGCAGGCCGTACAGCGTGGGCCGGTGGAAGAGCCGGGTCAGAGGGCTGCCCGAGGCGAACGGGGAGCTTCCCGTGGCCACGCTGGCCGACGAGATCGAGACGCCGGGCGAGGGGCAGATCAGGTTCCTGCTCACGATCGCGGGCAACCCCGTGCTCTCGGCACCCCACGGGGACCGGCTGGACGCGGCGTTCGCGGGGCTCGACTTCATGGTGAGCGTGGACCCGTACCTGAACGAGACCACCAAGCACGCGAACGTCATCCTGCCCCCGCCCAGGGTGCTGCAGTCGGGGCACTACGACTTCGCGCTGCTCGGGCTGGCCGTGCGTAACTACGCGCGTTACTCGCCGCCCCTGCTCCCGCTGGACGAGCGGCCCTCCGAGGCCGAGATCCTCGCCAGGCTGGCCATGATCGCCTCGGGGCTCGACGGGGACCTGGACACGTTCGTGATCGACGAGATGTTGCGCAAGGCCACGGAGACGGCCGGTTCCGGGATCGAGGGGCGGGATGCGGCGGAGCTGCGCGACCTGCTGGAGGGCGAGACGGGCGCGGAGCGGCGGCTGGACCTCATGCTCAGGCTGGGCCCGTACGGCGAGTGGGCCGGCAAGGGCGACCTGTCGCTGCGCAAGCTGCTCGACCACCCGCACGGCCTGGACCTGGGCGCGCTGGAGCCCCGCCTGGACGAGGTGCTCAAGACCGCCTCGGGGCTGATCGAGCTGGCCCCGCCGCAGCTCATCGAGGACGTGGAGCGGCTGCGCGGCAAGCTGGAGGAGGAGCCGCCGGAGATCGTCCTCATCGGGCGCCGCCACCTGCGCTCCAACAACAGCTGGATGCACAATGTGGGACCGCTGGTCGGCGGCAGCAACACCTGCACGCTGCAGATCCACCCGGCCGACGTGGCCAGGCTCGGACTATCCGGCGAGGCGGTGGTGCGCTCGGCGAAAGGCCAGGTCACGGTGCCTCTCGAAGCCACCGACACGATCATGCCGGGTGTGGTGAGCCTGCCTCACGGATGGGGTCACGCGGGCGGCGCGCAGAGCGTGGCGGCCGAGCACGCGGGGGTCAGCGCCAACACGCTCACCGACGAGACGACCATTGACGTTCCAAGTGGTAACGCAGTGTTCAACGGAGTTCCGGTCACGATTTCACCAACCGGGGTGATCATCGCACATTAGGGTGTCGCGCGTGACTATCGCGCCGGAAGAGGACCGCCTGAACGCCCAGATCGCCTTCGCCATCGAGATCGACAAGTTGAAGCGGATCATCCGCCGCAACCATCTGATCGACGGTTCGCGACGGGAGAACACCGCTGAGCACTCCTGGTACGTGGGCACGCTGGCGATGGTTCTCGGCGAGCATGCCCCACCCGGAACAGACCTCCAACGGGTGGTGGCCATGCTCCTGGTGCACGACCTGGTGGAGATCGACGCGGGTGACACCTTCATCTACGACCCGGTGGAGGTCGCCGCCCAGGTCGAGGCCGAGCGGGCCGCCGCCGACCGCATCTTCGGCCTGCTGCCGGGTGAGCAGGGAGTGTGGTTGCGGGGGTTGTGGGAGGAGTTCGAGGCCAGGGAGACGCCGGAGGCGAGGTTCGCCAAGGCACTCGACCGTTTCGCCCCGATCCTGGCCAACCACCACACCGAGGGCGGCACGTGGCCGCTGTTCAAGGTGAAGGCCGCTCAGGTCAGGGAGAAGGTACGGATCATCCAGGACGGCTCGCCCTCGCTCGGCGCGTACGCCCTGGAGCTGGTCGAACTGTCCGTGGCCAGGGGACACCTGTCCGAGTGATCCCCTCATGCCCGGGGTAGGGGACTTGTCGTGAAAGAGACAGTACGCGCGAGACGTCGTCAGTTGCGGGGTTTCGCCGGGCCGGTTGCCATCGCCGATCGGCTCGAAAAGTCGAAGGCCATGGACACACCGATCAGGGGGGTGGCCAAGTTCGTACGCCGGCGGCTGCGCCAGGGCCGCCTGCGCGACCTGCTGCACGGCGTCCCCCTGGGCGAGCCGCTGCACCCGCCACTGGCCACGATCAGCCTGGGTTGCTGGCTCTCCACCGCCGTGCTCGACCTGGCGAAGGCCGACCCGCGCGCCGCGCGGCTGCTGCTGGCCACGGGCCTGGCCAACGCGCTGCCCACGGCGGCGGCCGGGCTGACCGACTGGTCCTCGCTCCACCGCGAGCAGCAGCGGGTGGGTTTCGTCCACATGCTGGCGAACACGGCCGCCCTCGGCCTGTTCTCCGCCTCACTCGTGGCCCGGCTGCGCGGAAGTGAGCGGCCGGGCAAGATGTTGTCCTTCGCCGGGCTCGCCGTCGGCGGGCTCGGCGCCTATCTCGGCGGCCACCTGGCCTACCGCCAGGCCGCGGGGGCCAACCACGCGCCGCAGGTGACCCACCTGGTGCCGCTCGGCTGGCACGACCTCTGCCCGATCAAGGACCTGCCCGACGGCCGTCCCGTGGCGCGGCGGCTGGGCTACATCCAGCTCTTCGTGCTGCGCCAGGGCGACGCCGTGACCGTGCTGGCCGACCGGTGCCCGCACCTGGCGGGCCCGCTGCACCAGGGCAGGCTCGTGATGGAGAACGGTGAGGCGTGCGTGGTGTGCCCGTGGCACAGCAGCACGTTCCGGCTGGCCGACGGCTCGGTCAAGCACGGGCCCGCGACGGCTCCCGCGCCGGTGTTCGAGACGCGGATCAGGCGTGACGGGACGATCCAGGTACGGCCGGGGTTGACCTGAAGTTAGATTGAGGTCCTAGCGTCGGGGGCATGGGGAAGATTCTTGTGACCGGCGCGACCGGCAATGTCGGCAGGCATCTGACAACCCGTCTCGCCGAGGCGGGCCTGGAGGTTCGGGCGTTCGCCAGGCGGCCCGAGCGGGTCGAGGCGGCCGTGGAGGTCGTCCAGGGCGATCTGACCGTTCCCGGGACGCTGGAGCCCGCGCTGAAGGACGTGGAAAGCGTGTTCCTGCTCTGGCCGGGCTTTTCCACCGGAAACGCCGCCGAGGTGATCTCGGCGATCGCCGGGCAGGCGCGGCGGGTGGTGTACCTGTCGGCGCACGTGGGCGACGGCGGAGAGGCGCCCACGCACTACCAGGAGATCGAGGGGCTCATCCGGCGTTCCGGGCTCGGGTGGACGTTCCTGCGGCCCGGCGGTTTCGCGGCCAACACGCTGGGCTGGGCGGAGCAGATCAGGCAGGGTGTGGTGCGGTGGCCGTACGGGCAGGCGTCCAGGGCGCTGATCCACGAGCAGGACATCGCGGCGGTGGCCGTGCACGTGCTCACCTCGGCGGGACACAACGGCGCCGCGTACGAGCTCACCGGGCCGGAGGAGCTGACCCAGGCCGAGCAGGTCCGTGTGATCGGCGAGGAGAGCGGGCGTGAGGTGCGCTGGGAGGAGCAGCCGTCCGAGGAGGCCCTGGAGCGGTTGTCGGCGGCCTGGGGCGACCCCGCGTGGGTGCGGAGCGCCCTGACGACCTGGGAAGGCTTCGTGACCAGGCCCGAGCGGGCCACGGACACCGTGGAGAGGTTGCTGGGACGGCCCGCGCTGAGCTTCCGCCAGTGGGCGCGGGACCACGCGGCGGACTTCGCCTAGGCCTCGTCGGCGGGGTGCTCCACGAGGGCGAGGATGCGGCTGGACATGAACCTGGCCGTGCGGACCGGCGTGCCGGTGCGGGTGACTTCGCTCACTTCCACGAGCCCCCGCCGGTTGGCCACCTCGACCCGCCGGCCTGCGCGGGTGGCCGTGATCTCGTAGGTGCGAGGGGACGAGCCTCCCGCGTCGATGACGATCTCCACCCGGTCACCTTTCATGCCATGGTTATACCCATGCGCACTTATCCGTACACCAGTACGATAATGGCGACAAGTCCCACGAAAACGATGACCGCGCGCAACACCCGGGCCGGGATACGCCGCCCCAGCCTGGCCCCCAGGAAGCCGCCCGCGATCGCGCCCAGCGCCACCCCGGCCACGGCCTGCCAGTCCACGTCCGCGACCACCACGAACAACGCGGCGGCCACGCCGTTGACGATCAGCGCGAGGACGTTCTTGGCGGCGTTCACCCGCTGGAGGTGGTCGTCGAGGAAGATGCCGAGCAGGCCGATCAGCAGCACGCCCTGGGCGGCCCCGAAGTAGCCGCCGTAGATGCCGGAGGCCAGCACCCCGAGCCACAGCGCCGCGCCGCCGTGCGGGTGCGGGTTCTCGCGCCGCGCGGCCACCCAGGCGTTGAGCCTGGGCTGCGCCATGACCAGCACACAGGCCAGCGCGATCAGCACCACCACCACGATCTCGAACACGTCGGGATCCAGGAACAGCAGCAGGATCCCGCCGATCAGCGCCCCGAGCGCGGAGGCGGCTCCCAGGCGCACCAGGCGCTCACGCTGGCCCTGGAGCTCGGCACGGTAGCCGTACGCGGCCGTGAAGGACCCCGGCACGAGGCCGATGGTGTTGGAGACGTTCGCCGTCACGGGATCGACGCCGAGCGCCACCAGCGTCGGGAACGTGATCAGCGAGCCCGAGCCCACCACCGCGTTGATGGCCCCCGCCACCGCCCCGACGGCGCAGACCACGGCCAGTTCCCACCCCGTCACTCCTGAACCCCCCGATCGGACCGCCGCCACGCTGCCCGGTCAAGGCAGCGGCGGCCCGCTCACCGGGTGTCCGGATCCTTGGGAGGAGTAAAGAGACCACCCAGGTTTTCCAGGACCTTGCCCATTTCGGATGGGACGATCCAGATTTTATTGGCGTCGCCTTTGGCGATCTCGGGCAGGGTCTGCAGGTACTGGTAGGCGAGGAGATGCTGGTCCGGTTTACCCTCGTGGATGGCCTTGAACACCATGCCGATCGCGTCCGCCTGCCCCTTGGCGCGCATGGCCTCCGCCTCCGCCTCCGCCTGCGCGCGCAGCACGACCGCCTCCGCCTCGCCGCGCGCCCGCAGCACCGACGCCTGCTGCTCGCCCTCGGCCGCCAGTATCGCCGCCTGGCGCTGACCCTCGGCGGTCAGCACGGCGGCGCGCTTGTCGCGGTCGGCGCGCATCTGCTTCTCCATCGAATCCTGTATGGAGGCGGGCGGGTCGATGGCCTTGAGCTCGACCCGGTTGACCCGGATGCCCCACTTGCCGGTCGCCTCGTCCAGCACGCCGCGCAGCGCGGTGTTGATGTCCTCGCGCGAAGTCAGCGTGCGTTCCAGGTCCATGCCGCCGACCACGTTGCGCAGCGTGGTGACCGTGAGCTGCTCGACGCCGATGAGGAAGTTCGCGATCTCGTACGTGGCCGCCTTCGGATTGGTGACCTGGAAGTAGATCACGGTGTCGATGGACACCACCAGGTTGTCGGAGGTGATCACCGGCTGCGGCGGGAACGACACCACCTGCTCGCGCAGGTCGATCATGTCCTTGATGCGGTCGATGAAGGGCACCACCAGGTTCAGCCCCGGTGTCAGCGTGCGATGGTAACGGCCCAGGCGCTCGATGATGGCGGCCGTGGCCTGCGGGATGATCCGGATTGTCCGGGCCACCCCGAAGCCCACCGCCGCGACCACGACGATGGCGACGATGAGCTGCTCGACGGACATGACGACGCTCCGAAGTCGAGGGAACCGACTCCGTAGATCCTATTCAGTTTCAGGTTTGGCCGTCTTTTATCCGCATAAATGGTGATCTAGTGAGCGCGCGCGTACCACCGGCCCTCGGCGCTGCGCTCCAGCGAGAGCGGGACCCCGAACGTGTGGGACAGGTGCTCGGAGGTCATGACGTGCTCCATCGGCCCCTGCGCCACCACGGAGCCGTTGCGCAGCAACAGCCCGTGCGTGAACCCGCTGGGCACCTCCTCCACGTGATGCGTCACCAGCACCAGCGTCGGGGAGCGGTAGTCGCCGGCCAGCAGCGACAGGCGGCGCACGAGGTCTTCCCTGCCGCCCAGGTCGAGCCCGGCGGCCGGCTCGTCGAGCAGGAGCATCTCGGGGTCGGGCATGAGCGCGCGGGCGATCTGCACCCTCTTGCGCTCGCCCTCCGACAGGGTGCCGAAGCGGCGCCTGATCAGGTGGGCCGCGCCCATCATGTCGATCAGCTCGACGGCCCTGGTCACGTCGTTGGAGTCGTACTCCTCGGTCCAGCGGCCCATGATCGCGTAGGAGGCGGTCAGCACGAGGTCGATGACCTTCTCCTCCGGCGGGATCCGCTCGGCCAGCGCGGAGCTCGCCAGCCCGATCCTGGGGCGCAGATCGAACACGTCCGCCTGCCCCAGCCGCTCGCCCAGCACCTCGACCAAGCCGTCACTCGGATAGAGCAACGTGGCCGCGACCTGCAGCAACGTGGTCTTTCCCGCACCGTTGGGACCAATGACGACCCACCGCTCGTCCTCGTTGACCGTCCAGTCGATGCCGCGCAGCAGAGCCGCTCCGTCGCGCCTGACGGCGACGTCCTGGAGCCGCAGCACCTGACCACCCATCCCCGATACCTCCTTAGGAGTCACCCTCGGGACAAACCTATTGCAGGGCGAGCGCTTATCGTGGATCGGTGCGCCCTGAATCGACTGTCTGTCCATCCCTGGTCGCCTGGGGCAACGCGTGGCTGTCCGGTCATGTCGGGCTCGACGAGGCGGCTGACCACGTCGAAGCCACCGGTGGGCCCGCCGTCGCGGGCGACGTCCCCTTGCGTAAATACCTGGCAAACCTGCGCGCCGACGGGCTGTGCGAGTTCCGGCTCGCCCTGCCCGCGCCCGGAGACCCGCTGGGGTTGTCGGGGCCGGCGTCGTTCAACTCGGCCGCCGTGGACGTCGGCCAGGCCGCGATCGCCGTGCTCGGCGACCGCAACCTCGGGCTGGTTCCGCTGCCGGACCGGCGCGGGTCGTCCTATGTCGGAGTGCTGCTTGAAGTGCACGACTCCGGCCCCGTACGCCATGACCTGCCCTCGTTGGCCGAGGCCGAGCGGGAGTTGTCCGACGCCGTGCGCGCGGCCACCGAGGCCCTGTCGTCGGTGGACGGGCCCGCGCAGGACCGCCCCGACCGGCTGGAGCGCGGCGGCGAGCTCGCGCCCGGCTATCCGGGCCGGGCGCACCGGGTCTCCGCCCTCGCCACGCGCCTGGCCGTCGTGTTGTCCCTGGCCGACGAGCGCGGGCTCACCTCGGGTCAGGTCGCGGTGGGCGGGGCCGCGCTGCGCGAGCTCGACCGGGCGGTACGCCGTGCGCTCGTGGCGGCCCACCACGCGATCTTCGAGCCCAGTCATCCCAGCCCGTGACGCACGGCGTAGAGGGCGGCCTGGGTGCGGTCCTGAACGCCCAGCTTCATCAGCACGTTGGAGACATGCGTCTTGACGGTCTTCTCCGCGACGGCCAGGCTCCTCGCGATCTCCCTGTTGGAGCGGCCGGACGCGATGAG
Organism: Nonomuraea insulae; assembly: GCF_042656245.1. NCBI lineage: Bacteria > Bacillati > Actinomycetota > Actinomycetes > Streptosporangiales > Streptosporangiaceae > Nonomuraea > Nonomuraea insulae. The sequence goes on along the minus strand of NZ_JBHSPA010000110.1, from coordinate 10,961 downwards.
CGCGAGCACCTCACGCTCGCGCTCGGTCAGCGGCACCGGCGCGGGGACTCCGCCGTGTGACGACGAGGTCAGCATCGCCTCCGCCGCCTCGGGGGCGAGCAGCACCTGACCCCCGTGCACGGCCCGCACGGCCTGGACGAGCGCCAGCGGATCGACGTCCTTGTACAGGAAACCTGCCGCTCCCGCCCGCATCGCCGGGCCCACGTCGGACGGGTCGCTCACCGAGGTCAGCACCACGATCCTGGTCCCGGCGCCGGCCAGCCGCTCCAGCGCGCCGAGCCCGTCGAGCACCGGCATCTTCAGGTCCAGCAGCAGCACGTCGGGTGACAACCGCCCGACCAGCTCGACGGCCTGCGCCCCGTCACCCGCCTCGCCGACGACCGTGATGTCGTCCTGCAGGTCGAGGAACGTCCGCAACCCCTGCCGGACCACCGGATGATCGTCGGCGATCAGCACCCTGATCACACGCTCACCTCCACGCGTACGGTGGTCCCGCCGGTCGAGTCGACGCTCATGACTCCCCCGACGGACTCCGCCCTGTCACGCATCGACACCAGGCCCAGACCCCGCGTCTCCGCCTGCTCGAACCCGCTCCCGTCGTCGTGCACGGTCAGCGTCAGCTTGCCCTCCTCATAGACCAGGTCCACGCGGACGTCCTGGGCGCCGGAGTGCCTCAGCGCGTTGTGCAGCGCCTCCTGGGCCACCCGCAGCACCGCCACCTCCACCGCCGAGTCCAGCGGCGGCAGTTCCGGGCACTCGAAGGTGACGCCGGCCGGGTGGAGCCGGTCCAGCATGCGTACGTGTTTGCGCAGCGTCTCGGCCAGCCCGTGCCGGTCGAGCTCGGCGGGGCGCAACTCGACGATCACCGCCCGCAGCTCGGACAGCGCCTCGCCGGCCAGCCGCTGGACGCGGTCCATCTCGGCGGCGGCCTTGTCGGGGGCCTTGTCCAGCATGGTGCGCGCCGCCTGCGCGGAGAGCCTGAGCGAGAACAGCTTCTGGGTGACCGCGTCGTGCAGCTCCCTGGCCACCCGGTTGCGCTCCTCCAGCATCGCCAGCTCGCGGCCGCGCTCGTAGAGCCTGGCGTTGGCCAGCGCGATCGCGGCGTGCGCGGCGAACAGCGTGAGCAGGTCCTGGTCGTCCTGCGTGAACCCGCCGCCCGTGCGCTTGTTGGCCAGGAAGATGATGCCGAGCACCTGCTCGCCGTCGCGGATCGGCACCCCGAGGAAGTCCTTCATCACCGGGTGCGCCTTCGGCCACCACTCGAACCTGGGGTCCTTGCGCAGGTCGGGTAGCCTCGCCGGGGTGCCGTCGCGGAGCATGGCGCCGAGCATGCCGTGCTGCCTGGGCAGCGGCCCGATCGCCTCCCACTGCTTGTCGGTGAGCCCTTCCGCGACGAACTCGGCGAACGAGCCGTCGTCGTCGGGCACGCCGAGCGCGGCGTAGCGGGCGTCGAGCAGGCGTTGCGCCGAGCGTACGATGACCTGCAGGACCTCGCGGACCGACAGGTGGCGGGTGACCGCGAGCACCGCGGAGCTCACCGCCTGCAGGATCTCGTCTCGGTCGGAGGTCACCGCCCCACTCTATGGTCCTAGGTCCAAGTGCCCAGGCCTGGACCGGCCTCAGCCCGATGTGCGCCGCCCGCCGCGTTCCTAACGTCGGCGGTATGACGAACACCGCACTCATCACCGGCGCCTCCCGCGGCCTCGGCCTCGCCCTGGCGCGGTCGCTGGCGGCGGCGGGCTGGAACCTCGTGCTCACCGCCCGCGGCGCGGCCGACCTGGAGCGGGTGGCCAACGAGCTGGGCGCCACCGCCGTCCCTGGCGACGTGCAGGACCCCGAGCACGTCCAGCGGCTGGCCAGGGCGGCGCCCGAGCTGGACCTGCTGGTCAACAATGCCAGCGACCTGGGCGTGACGCCGCTGCCACCGCTGGCGATCTACCCGCTGGAGGCGTTCAGGGCACTGCTGGAGACGAACGTGACCGCGCCCCTCGCCCTCGTCCAGGCCACGCTGCCCGCCCTCCGAGCGGCCCGCGGCTCGATCGTGAACATCACCTCGGACGCCGCCACCGGCGCGTACGAGGGCTGGGGCGGCTACGGAGCCACCAAGGCCGCTCTGGAGCAGTTGTCCAACGTGCTCTCCGCCGAGGAGCCCGAACTGCGCGTCTGGTGGGTCGATCCGGGCGAGATGAACACCCGCATGCTCGCCGACGCCGTGGGCGCCGAGGAGGCCGCGGGCGCCGCGGACCCCGCCAAGGTGGCGGCGGCGCTGTTCGACCTGGTCGGCTCCCGTCCCGCCAGCGGGAAAGTGAGCCTGCAATGACCGCCGCGCTGGACTTCTCGCTGCCGCCCGGTCTGTCGGCCCACGAACCGCCCGAGGCCAGGGGGATGGCGCGGGACGCGGTACGCCTGATGGTCTCGCGTGGCGACCTGGAGCCGAGCCATCACCACTTCGGCGACCTGCCGGGGCAGCTGGAACCTGGCGACCTCATCGTGGTGAACAACTCGGCGACGCTGCCCGCGGCCGTCCGGCTCGACCGGCTGGCCGTGCACTTCTCCACCGCCAGGCAGGACGGGACGTGGCTGGTGGAGCTGCGCAGGCGCACCTCCAAGGCGTCCGAGCCCTACGGCGGGGGCGAGCCGGGCGAGTGGTTGCCGATGCCGGGGCGGGCCACGTTGCGGCTGATCGAGCGGGAGACGCCGCGGTTGTGGCGGGCGGTGCTCGATCGGGACGTGGAGGCGTACCTGGGCGTTCACGGGAAGCCGATCCGGTACTCCTACGTGGAGCGGGACTGGCCGATCGAGGCGTACCAGACGGTGTTCGCGACCGTGCCGGGGAGCGCGGAGATGCCCAGCGCGGCGCGGCCGTTCACCGCCGAACTGGTGACGGCGCTGGTGGCGCGCGGGATCGGGATCGCGCCGATCACGCTGCACACGGGGGTGGCCTCGCCGGAGAAGGACGAGGCGCCCTACGCCGAGCGGTACGAGGTGCCGGAGGCCACGGCGCGGCTGGTGAACCTGGCTCGTGAGAGCGGGGGTCGGGTGGTGGCGGCGGGGACGACCGTCGTACGGGCCCTGGAGACGGCCGCTGGACCCGACGGGCGGGTTTCCGCCTCAGGGGGCTGGACCAGGCACATCGTCACGCCGGAGGGCGGTGTGCGGGCCGTCACGGGGTTGATCACGGGGCTGCACGAGCCGCGGTCCAGTCATCTGCTCATGTTGACGGCCATCGCGGGGGAGGTGGCACTGGGGCGCGCGTACGAGGAGGCGTTGCGAAAAGGGTATTTGTGGCACGAGTTCGGCGATACGCACCTGATCCTCCAGCGCTGAAATCACGCTGCGTCCGCGCCCGAATGCCCTACCTGCTTCACGAGCATCGGACCGGGCGCAGTACCGTGGCTGGATGTGGACCAGCGCACCCTCCTGATCACACTGACCGGCCCCGACCGTCCGGGCGTTACTTCGCGGCTTTTTTCCGTGCTGTCGAAGTTTCCCGTGACCGTCGCCGACATCGAACAGGTCGTCATCCGAGGCCGGCTCACGCTCGGCGTGCTCGTCGCGTACGCGGGCGGCCCCTCGACCGGCACCGGCACCACCCTCGGCGCCGTGTGGACGGCCGTCGAGCGGGTGGCCGAGGACCTGGGCATGGAGGTGGAGCTCTCCACCGGGTCACAGGCCAAGGAACAACGCCGGCGCGGCCGCCTGTCGGTCAGCGTGCTCGGCGCCACCCTGCAGCCGGCCGCCATCGCGGGCATCGCCGGCCGCATCGCCGCCGCCGGCGCGAACATCGACCGCATCGAACGCCTCGCCCAGTGGCCCGTCACCTGCATCGAGCTGTCCGTCTCCGGCGCCGACCCCGCCGCGCTACGCGTCGAACTGGCCGCCGAGGCCGCCGCGCAGGAGGTGGACGTCGCCGTACAGCGTACGGGCCTGTCCCGGCGCGCCAAGCGGCTGATCGTCATGGACGTCGACTCGACGCTCATCCAGGGCGAGGTCATCGAGCTGCTGGCGGCGCACGCCGGCTGCCTGGAGGAGGTCGCCAGGGTCACCGAGGAGGCCATGCGGGGCGAGCTCGACTTCGCCGAGTCCCTGCAGCGGCGGGTGGCGCTGCTCGAAGGGCTGTCGGCCGAGGTGTTCGACCGCGTGCGCAAGGAGGTCGTGCTCACGCCCGGCGCCCGTACGCTGGTGCGCACCCTCAAGCGGCTCGACTACCGCTTCGCCATCGTCAGCGGCGGCTTCACCCAGATCACCAACGGCCTGGTGGACGAGCTCGGCATCGACTACTCCGCCGCGAACGTCCTCGAAGTCATCGACGGCAAGCTGACCGGGCGCGTCGTGGGCGAGATCGTCGACCGGCCCGGCAAGGCGCGGGCGCTGGAGAGGTTCGCGCGTGAGGCCCGCCTGCCGATCTCCCAGACGGTGGCCATCGGCGACGGGGCCAACGACCTGGACATGATCGCCGCGGCCGGGCTGGGGATCGCGTTCAACGCCAAGCCCGTCGTACGCCAGGCGGCCGACACCGCCGTCAACACCCCGTATCTCGACTCGATCCTCTACCTGCTGGGGATCTCGCGGGACGAGGTGGAGGCGGCGGACGCCGAGGACGGCGTGCTCACGACTCAGTGAGCTGCTCCTTGGGGTCCCAGCGCGTGAGCAGGCGTCCCTCGCCCATCGAGAGCTCCTCCCAGGCCGGCTCCACCTGGATCACCGCGAACGCCCCGGGCCGGAACACGTAGTCGCCCCCGGCCAGCCCCAGGGCCAGCTCGTGCACGCCCGGGTTGTGCCCGCACAACACCACGGTCGCCAGGCCGGGGTCGGAGCGGCGCACCAGCTCCAGCAACTCCTCCGGGTAGGCCTCGTAGATGTCGCGCTCGTAGCTGATCTCCCCCTCGGGGAAGGCCAGCTCGGCCGTGCGTCTGGTCCTGAGCGCCGGCGAGCAGAGCACCGCGTCGGGGTCCAGCCCCGCCGCCCTGATCTCCGCACCGGCCCGCCTGGCGTCCCGCTCCCCCCGATCCGTCAGTGGCCGCTCCCGGTCGGCCAGGCCGGGTACGTGGGCGGCTTTCGCGTGCCGTAGCACGATCAACGTACGCACTCGCTCATCCCGTCTTCGAAGCCCAGATGGCCAGCCCCACGATCACGGCCAGGACGGCGACCATCGCCAGCAGGATCAGACCCAGGGTCTTTCCACCGTTGGGCTGCTTCTCATCGTTCACGGGCCCAGTTTCCCACCGGCACCCCCAGGCCCCCCAACAGGAGGCGCCCGCCCCCTGAAACCAGGGAACGGGCGCCTCCTGCTGAGGAGCTACGACGCGACAGGCTCGTGCTCGCGGTTGTTGTTGTTGTCGGAGGCCGGCTCCGTGGCCACCGACCGCCGCTTGGACACGATGATGGCTCCGACCACCACGCCCACCGTGACCACCGTGACGCCGATGCGCACGGCCGGGTTGGCCGCGTACAGCACCACCGCGGGCGCCACCAGCAGCGCGACCAGGTTCATCACCTTGATCAGCGGGTTGATGGCAGGACCGGCCGTGTCCTTGAACGGGTCGCCGACCGTGTCGCCGATGATCGTGGCCTCGTGTGCCGGGGAGCCCTTGCCGCCGTGGTGGCCGTCCTCGACGAGCTTCTTGGCGTTGTCCCAGGCGCCGCCGGAGTTGGCCAGGAAGACGGCCATCAGGGTGCCACAGGCGATGGCCCCGGCCAGGAAGGCGCCCAGCGGGGCGTATCCCAGCGCGAACCCGACCGCGATCGGCGTCATGACCGCCAGCAGACCGGGGGTGGCCAGCTCGCGGAGCGAGTCGCGGGTGCAGATGTCCACGACCCGGCCGTACTCCGGCAGCTCCGTGCCGTCCATGATGCCCGGCCTGTTGCGGAACTGGTCGCGTACCTCGAAGACCACCCGCATCGCGGCGCGCCCGACGGCCGAGATCGCCAGCCCCGCGAACAGGAACACCACCGCGGCGCCGATGATCAGCCCGACGAGGACGTTGGGATTGTCGACGCCGAGGTTGAAGTTCTGGAACACGCCCAGCGAGCTCTTGATCGCCGCGTCGGCCTTGGCCAGCTCGGTCTCCACGGCCGTACGGAAGGCGCCGAACAGCGCGGTCGCCGCCAGCACGGCGGTGGCGATGGCGATGCCCTTGGTGATGGCCTTGGTGGTGTTGCCGACGGCGTCGAGGCTGGTCAGCACGCGAGCGCCGTCGCCTTCGACGTCGCCCGACATCTCGGCGATGCCCTGGGCGTTGTCGGCGACCGGGCCGAAGGTGTCCATCGAGACGATCACGCCGACCGTGGTCAGCAGGCCGGTGCCCGCCAGGGCCACCGCGAACAGCGCGATCGTCACGTTCCCGAACCCGAGCAGGAACGCGCCGTAGACCGCGCCGCCGATGATCAGAGCCGAGTAGACGGCCGACTCCAGGCCGATGCTGATGCCCGCCAGGATGACGGTCGCGGGGCCGGTGGCCGAGCTCTCGCCGATCTCGCGTACGGGGCGGCGGTTGGTCTCGGTGAAGTAGCCGGTGAGCAGCTGGATGGCGCTGGCCAGCACGAGACCGATCAGCACGGCGCCGATGGCGATGAGCCTCGGGTCGCTGTCCGACTGCACGTTGGAGCCGGTCAGACCGGAGAAGCTGCTGGGCAGGTACCAGAACGCGGCCGCCGCCACCAGCACCGCCGAGATCGCGGCCGAGATGAAGAAGCTGCGGTTGATCGCCGCCATGCCGTTGCGGTCGCCGGTGCGCATGCCGGTGATGAAGATGCCGATGATCGCGGTGATGACGCCGATCATCGGGACGATCAGGGGGAAGATCAGCCCCTGCTCGCCGAAGGCCACCTTGCCCAGGATGAGGCTGGCGACCAGCATGACCGCGTACGACTCGAACAGGTCGGCCGCCATGCCCGCGCAGTCGCCGACGTTGTCGCCCACGTTGTCGGCGATGGTGGCGGCGTTACGCGGGTCGTCCTCGGGGATGCCCTGCTCGACCTTGCCGACCAGGTCGGCCCCGACGTCGGCGGCCTTGGTGAAGATGCCGCCGCCGACTCGCATGAACATCGCCAGCAGCGCCGCCCCGAACCCGAACCCTTCGAGCACGCCGGGCGCGTCCCCCTGGTAGACGAAGACCACCACGGCCGCACCGAGCAGGCCGAGGCCCACGGTGAACATCCCGGCCACGCCGCCGGTACGGAAGGCGATGCGCATGGCGCGCTTCTCCCCCGAGTCATTGGCCGCGGCGGCGACGCGGACATTTCCGCGCACGGCCAACCACATGCCCATGAACCCGGTCAGCGCGGAGAACACCGCCCCGACCACGAAGAAGATGGAACGCCCGATGACTACGTTGGTGTCTCCAGGTAGCAGCAGCAACAGAAAGGGAATCACGACGACGAAGATCGCCAACGTGCGGAACTGACGCGTGAGATAAGCGGCGGCGCCTTCTTGCACGGCGCGCGCGATGTTCTGCATTCGTTCGGTGCCCTGGCCGTGGGACAGCACCTCACGCACCAGACCGCCTGCGACGGCTAGCGCGATCAGTGCGACCGCGGCGACCACGATCACGATGGTGAGATTGTTTGCGCTCAGGGCCAGATTGGACGCTGGCTCCGCTGCCAGCATGTGCCTGCTCATCGTTCTCCTCGGCAAGACCGGTCGTCCTGCCCGGGCGGTGCTGCACTCTTCCGCGGCGGGTGTTGCGGCACCATCCGGGTTGTGGGTGCCGCTTCCGGTTGAATCCGCATTCCGCCAGATCACCTTGGCCGGTGCCGGGAGTCTACGCAGGCACTCCGCGGATATGAAGGCTCTCGCGGTCGCTAATTGTGCGAGTGTCTGGTAATCCCCTGCCAGCGACCCGGTTTGGCATCTGACAAGCGAAATTTCCCTGGGTTTACGGTCCTAGCAAGGAAGAGAATCGGTCCGACCGAATCCCCGATTTGCTGGTACGACTCGCCGGGGGCCGAACCTGGGCCCCTCGTAACCGTGGATCCCCAGCCGAAAGGGGGCACTGCGCGCGAAGAGACCATTGGTGACCCACCTGGCCCTACACCCGTACTTCCGCCCGAAGACCCCTCCCCCCAACGAACACCGGCCGGTCGGCGCCTCGATGACGCGGTCACAACCTCAGGCCAGCCCAGACACCACCCACCCAGACCTCCACCGCCCACCGGCCACCACCGCCACCGCCATCGCACCGCCGCCACCGCACCACCGCCACCAGGCACCGCCGCCGCCATCGCCGCCACCGCCGGGCACCGCACCACCGCACCGCCGCCGCCGGGCACCGCCGCCGCCATCCCACCGCCGCTACTGGGCACCGCCGCCGCCACCGCACCGCTGCTACTGGGCACCGCCGCCATCGAAGGACCGTGCTCCGCCGCAGCTCACTCGGTGCGACGGCCGGTCACCATCCTGACCGCAGCGCGAAATCAGACCTCAGCCCGGCCCCGCGATACGGCCTCGCCGCCCCGCGACCACACACGCCCGGTCCCGGCGGGCAGAGGGAGCCAACGTCCGCTCCCTGAGACAGAGCCCGGCCCCAATTCCGGCACGTGCCCCGATACGCCGACCGCGCCGCCGACCATCCAGCGCACCAGCGCCGCGCCCTCACGCCGCCCCGCCACCTGCCCCGCCACTTGCCCCCGCAGGACCGGACAGCTCCGGACCCCGCTTCAGGCATGCAAAGAGGACCGACCGACCAGGCCCGTCACCCTCACGGTGAACCACCCGACCGACCAGCCCTCAACTCACGAACCATCACCAGCTCGTGGACCAGCCAAGCCTCACGAAACAACCAGCCAAGCCTCACGAACCGACCAGGCGCAGCGTCGCAAAACAACCAGCCGTAGGCAACAGCCCAACGCAGGCGTAAGACCAGCCGCCCTACCCACACGCCAAACGAAGGCAGGGACCCCATCCACCCCGAGACGCGTCTCGGAAGCAGTCAGACGCCGACAGCGGCCGGCCAGCTCATGCGAATGTTCGTCCCCTTAGGGCTGGGAAAGACCTCGACGTCATCGGCCAACCCCTCGATGACCGCGATGCCGAAGTTGGACATAAAGGAGTCAGAGAGCATGCCCAGGTCGAGGGGCTGTTCTTGCTTGATCTCTTCGCTGGGGGCATGATCGCTGACTGTAACCTCGAAACGCCCGGAGTCGTCTCGTAGCTCGATGCGGATGGGCTCGCCAGGGCAGTGCACGCGATGTGCCTCCACTGCCCGAGAGCACGCCTCACCCACGGCGAGCCTTACCTCGTCCAGCAGGGACTCCTCCACGCCGGTGCGGCGAGCGATCGCCGTCGCCACCAGTCGGGCGGTCCTCACATGCGCGGGGAGGGCGCTGAACGTCAGTTCGACGGTAGCCATGCTACTTGTCTTTGCCGTGAGCTTCCTTGGCCTCGTCGACCGAAGCGTAGATCCCGAAGACCTTGGTCAGGCCAGTGATCCGGAAGATCTTGAGGATCCGCTCCTGGGTGCAGACCAGCTCGAGCGAGCCGTCGTGCGCGCGTACCCGCTTGAGCCCCCCAACCAGGACGCCGAGGCCCGTGGAGTCGAGGAAGTCGACCTTCTCCATGTTCACAAGGAGGTGGAAGTTGCCCTTGTTGACCAGGTCTATGAGGAGCTCACGCAATCTCGGCGCCGTGTAGACATCGATCTCACCCTCGACCTCAACGATGGTGAGTCGGTCTTCGGTGCGGTGATCCAACTTCAGATCCACAGATCCTCCAGCGCCTCGCCTGCGAAAGTACTCTTGCGGGCCTGGCAATCTGGAACGTGGCCCCAGACTGTCCGACCCCGACGCGCGGCATTCAACCACGCGCCTGGCTTGTGTCTATACGAAATCACGATTCCCGGCGACTCTGCCCATCGATGCAAGACTGGAAACAGTGACTTCCACCGGATCCTCCCCACAACAGGCAGGTCCACTCCTCCACCACCTGCTTGGCGTTCCCGCACGTCACGAGCGTGTCACCCATGTGGAGCATGTTCCAGCACGTCAGGCGGGTCAAGTCCAATGGCCGGATTGGACGCCCGAAGTACTTGTTACGCGCTTGGCGAACCGCGGGGTGACAGGACTCTGGCCTCACCAGTACGAAGCCGCCAACCTGGCATTCCGTGGCCGAAACGTGATCATCTCCACGGGTACGGCGTCGGGGAAGTCACTCGCGTACCTCACCCCGGCGATCGCCTCCTGTCTCGCCGGCGGCACGATCCTCTACCTGGCGCCGACCAAGGCCCTGGCCGCCGACCAGCTCCGCGGCCTGCGTGAGCTGCGCATCACCCAAGTACGCGCGGCCTGCTTCGACGGCGACACCCCTTTCGAGGAACGCACCTGGGTACGCCAGCACGCCAACTACGTCCTCACCAACCCCGACATGCTCCACCGCGGCATCCTTCCCCGCCACGCGCAGTGGTCGTCGTTCCTCCGCCGCCTGCGCATGGTCGTCGTCGACGAATGCCACGGCTACCGCGGCGTGTTCGGCTCGCACGTCGCCCAGATCCTGCGCCGCCTCCGCCGGGCCTGCGCCCGCTACAACTCCGACCCCACTTTCCTGCTCGCCTCGGCGACGGCCAGCGAGCCGGGAGCGTTCGCCATGAGGCTGACGGGGCTTGAGATGGACGAGGTGACGGTGGACGCGTCGCCCAAGGGGTCTACGACCATCGCGTTGTGGGAGCCGCCTCTGACGGAACTGCGGGGCGAAGGAGGGGCTCCCGTACGCCGAACGGCCACCGCGGAGGCTGCGGACCTCCTGGCGGACCTCGTTCTGGCCGACGTACGCACCCTCGCCTTCGTCCGTTCCCGCCGAGGCGCGGAAACCGTCGCCCTCTCCGCCCGCGCCAAACTAGCCGACGTCGCCTTCTCCATCTCCCCACCCCTCCCACCCACCCGAACCCCACTAACCGACCCCCCTCCACCCCCACCCACGCAATCCCCACTGACCGACCCCTCTCCACCCCCACCCACCCAAATCCCCC